>CAYFXZ010000006.1:0-85325 GCA_964347245.1 uncultured Candidatus Bathyarchaeia archaeon
GCTTTAAAGGTCCCAAATTTGGCATAGAAGGAATTCGCAGTCTACTGGGAGTACCAGAGCGTCCTCTTGTGGGAACCATAATAAAGCCTAAATTGGGCTTAAAAACGCTGGATCACGCGCGCGTGGCTTACGAAGCATGGGCAGGCGGCTGTGATGTCGTTAAAGACGATGAAAACCTAAGTAGCCAACAGTTTAATTCTTTTGAAGAACGCATCGTGAAGACGCTGGAGGGAAGAGATAAAGCCGAAGAGGAAACGGGCGAACGCAAAGTTTACATGGCTAATATCACAGCGGAAACCGAAACCATGCTGAAAAGGGCGGAGTACGTTCTAGATCATGGCGGAAGATATGTTATGATAGACATTTTAACTTGCGGTTGGTCCGCTCTACAAACACTGCGCAACCAGAACTTCAAGCTGGTTATTCACGCGCACAGGGCAGGTCACGCTGCCTTCACCAAGAATCAGAAGCACGGTGTAGCGATGCGAGCAATAGCTAAAGTTTCTCGAATGATAGGCGTAGATCAACTTCACGTAGGCACTATTGTAGGAAAAATGTCTGAAACCAAAAAAGAAGTAATTGAAAATATTGAAGCTTTGAAGGAAGAGATGGCTGGACTGAAACCTGTTTTGCCAGTTGCTTCGGGCGGTCTGCACCCTAGGCTAGTGCCGGCGTTGATGAAATACTTCGGAAAAGATTTTGTCATCCAAGCTGGCGGAGGAATTCATGGACACAGTGATGGAACGTTTGCAGGAGCGACAGCCATGCGGCAAGCAGTTGAAGCCGCAATGCAGGGAAAAGCATTGGATGAATATGCTAGGACACATAAGGATCTCAAAGTAGCATTAAACCTTTGGAAAGAATAGAAAGTTAAAAACAAAAGGACAAACCGCTCTCAAACGCTGCATTTTTCTGTTTTTTAAACAAAATAGGCTCGAAAATTGATTCTTTTGATTGAAAGCAAGCTAAACCTTTTTATATACGGATTGATGGTGTTGGTATGTCACATTCATCATGTCACTAGCGAAGCATTAGTAGAGCTTTTTAAAATCATGAAAAATTTTGTGGCAGGAGAAAATACAAATAATGGCAATACAAGTATTCAAAGACTTACCCTTAAGCAGGCAAGTCTTGAGAAGCATAAAGGAACTTGGATTTGAAAGTCTTTTCCCAATTCAAGCTCAAGCGATAATACCCTTGCTCGAAGGCAAAGACGTTATCGGACAAGCACAAACGGGTACGGGCAAAACCGCGGCTTTTGGAGTTCCAATGGTTGAAAGATTAAACTCTGAGATCAGAGGAGTGCAAGGTTTAGTTTTGGTGCCAACCCGGGAACTAGCCATGCAAGTAGCCGATAACATGAGATTTTTCGCGAAGTATGCGAAATTAAGAGCTTTGCCAGTCTACGGCGGAGCACCAATCCACCGTCAAATAAAAGCACTAATAAAAGGTGTTCATATTGTGGTGGGCACACCAGGACGCATAATCGACTTGCTTAAACGAGGAGCTTTGAACTTATATTCAGTCAAGACCGTGATCCTTGACGAGGCGGACAGGATGCTGGACATGGGCTTCATCGAAGATATAGAATACATCCTTGTAAGAACGCCAAAGAATCGGCAAACAGCTCTGTTCTCAGCGACCATAGATGAAACAGTGATGAAGGTTTGCAACAGATACATGAAAAATCCTGAAGAAATACTTGTAAGCAAAGACGAAATTGCGCTCACGCAGATGAAACAATATTATATGCTCGTGAACCCCCATGGCAAATTCGATACCCTATGTAACATTTTAGAGGAAAACAATATAGGCAGAGCTATAATATTCTGCAAAACACGGAGAGGCACAAGCGCGGTTACAAAAAAACTTAGAAAAAAAGGTTACAACGCTCAAGCGTTGCACGCGGGCTTCACGCAGCCGCAAAGAGATCGAGTTTCCAACGCCTTCAGAGATGGAAGACTCAAACTTCTGGTTGCAACAGACGTTGCCGCAAGAGGTTTGGACATTGAGGGAATAACCCACATTATAAACTTTGACGTACCATTAGAGGCGCTAGTTTATTTCCATAGAATCGGCAGAACCGCCAGAATGGGAAACGACGGTACAGCCATCACCCTTGTCAGCCCTGGAGAACTCACATACTTCAACAACATCAAAGCCTTAACAAGAACAACAATAGACGAAATAGTCTCACCCCAACAAAAAGATTCGCCCATAATCAGCTTTTTTTGAAAAAACAACCAGAAAAATTCAATATTTAGAAGATGCAAAAGAGTCACATCTTTTGCCTATTTAAAGTACAACGACAAGCTTGTACCAACAAACTTCCTTGACATAGTAGAAAGCCTAACCATCGACTGAGAATCATCCATGATGGTCTAAATCCAAAGACCTGCTCCTTTCACTATTACTCGAATTTGAGCCGATTAACGGTTCCTACTTGAATCTACCTATTTTCGCAATTAAGGTAAGAAATGGAAAGATGCAGAAATGTTGGAAGCTTAGTCTATCTAATCTTTGACATATGAAATCTATTTAACTGAAAAATGAAAATGTGACAAGCGGCAATGAGTGAGTATATCCTTAGTATAACTCATGTGTTGCGGTCAGCGCGTCAAATCCCTTTTTTCCAGTCTTAGGCAAAGCTAATTGTGATTCTCGCTGTCAAGGCAGATTTGCAGTGTTTCGGAAATGCTATAAATGCCACTCCACCATTTTTCCTACAATGTCAGGAGCTTAAAGTGATGGTTTACAATGAATTACGAAAAGATTATCTATTGAACCGATGGGTTGTAATCGCGATCGAGCGCAGTAGAAGACCAGCAGATTTTGCCATAAACAGAATTGAGTCAGTCCAAAACATCGTCTGTCCCCTCTGCGTGGGAAACGAGCACACGACGCCACCGGCTTTAATGCTCTACTTGAAATATAAAGGAAAAATTAAAACATGCCGAGACAAAAACGGCACTCGCCCCCAGAACTGGCTTATCCGCGTCATCCCAAATCTTTACCCTGCCTTTTCCCCGCCCACAAACCGAGTAGATCAAACCCAGATAATAAAAAACGATAGCTATGGTTGGGCCGTTGGGCACCATGAGGTTTTGGTAGAATCGCCGAACCACAACGAAGACCCAGCAGAAGCTAAACTGCAACAACTAGCGCTTTTAATCAAAGCTTACATCGATAGATTTCGAGAACTATCCTCTAAATCCTACGTAAAGTACGTCTCGATCTTTCGCAACTACGGCAAAGAAGCAGGAGCCTCGCTCTCACATGCCCACAGTCAAATAATCGCTATGCCCACCATTCCCAGAATACCCGCGGAAGAGGCAGAGGCAGGAAAAAAATTCTATGACCAACACCAAAAATGCATCTTTTGTGATATCATTGAAAAAGAAGCAAAAAGTCCGCGCATGGTGCTTAGCAACCAACATTTCGTGGTTTTCGCTCCATATGCTAGCGTTCACCCGCTAGAATTTTGGATACTTCCCAAAAAACACGCTTCCAACATCCTTGGCTTAACCAGATCCGAAATAGAATCCTTCGCTGAAATATTAAAAAAGAGCATGAAAGCGTTAAAAGAACTTGTTAATGACCCTCCCTACAATTATTGTTTCCACCTTTCGATAAATCGTGCCACCGAAAACTATTACCACTGGCACTTGGAAGTTTATCCGCGCTTATCCATCTGGGCAGGATTCGAAAAGAATACAGGGATGTACATAAACACTATCAAACCCGAAACTGCAGCAGCCGAACTCAGAAAGAAATTGCAAGTTTAACACTGCAAAACCTCTTTCTCGAATTTTGGTCTAATCCACACCACATCTTCAAGGTAGGCCCGCAAAGGCTCAGCGACGCTCCAAGCTTGAGCTATGCAACCTCTGGGTTCATGAGGCGGATCACCATCAAAGACCTCGCTTATAGTGCCCAAGCCATAGTGAATGATTTGCTGAGTAAACAAAGACCTGAGGTGTTGCTTCAACTCGTAATCACTGCTAACTTGCGCCTTACGGCAGGCAGTTATGTAGGGTCCAAGAAGCCAAGCCCAAACAGTGCCGTTATGGTAAGCTTGGTCTCTGCTTCGCCTATCGCCCAAGTACAATCCTTTATACCGAAAGTCGTTTCGTGCTAAAGTACGCAGACCATAGGGCGTCACCAGCTCACGCTGCACTAGATTCACAACCCCTTCAGTCATTTCCTTGTTTAACATCGTGAAGTCCAAAGCCGCCGCGATTATCTGGTTAGGTCTTAAGGATGCGTCCACGCCTGAATCCGCAACCACATCGAATAAACAGCCGCTTTCATCGTTCCAAAATTTTTCATTAAAACTTTTCTGCGCTTCAAGAGCCATCTCTGCATACTTCTCCGCTGTTCGAAATTCATCAAACTTGTTAGCTAATAACTGCATCGTATGCAAAGCGTTATACCACAGAGCCTGAATTTCAACTGCTTTTCCAGCTCGCGGTGTAATCCCTTCACCGTCGATTTCAGCGTCCATCCAAGTAAGTCTCGGACCATGCGCAAGCAAGCCGTCACTTTGCAAGCGTATACCGAAGTCTGTACCACTCTCGTGGTTTTCAATGGTCGCCTTCAGATTTTCCCATAGGTTCTGTTGAACGAATTTGAAGTCTCCAGTGTACTTCAGATATTGTAAAACGGCGTTGACATACCACAACGTGGCATCCACAGTATTGTAAGCGGGTTCACCTAACCTGTCCTGAATAAAATTAGGAATTAAGCCATTTTTAATGTGACGCATGAAATCCAAGAGAATTTTTCTTGCATCGTTGAACCTGCCGGTTACAAGCAGCAAGCCAGGTAATGAGATAAAAGTGTCCCTTCCCCATGTCTCAAACCAGAAATACCCAGCTATAACTGATTTTCTATCGCTTGCACCCGTCGCTATGAAACAATCTGCAGCTAAAAGGATCCAATTCAGCCAGTCGCTTGTTGGAACTTCACTATGATTTTCATAGAATTTGGTTAATAAGTTCTCTCGTTCCTCAATTTCAGATGTAAATGCTCCTTCAACATCGTATAATGTGCTACCCAATGCATCTAAGATTTCGTGACACTCTTGGTTGTTTTCACTTGCCGCCGCGATAACAGCGAAATCTCTATCCCTTTTATGAGGCACAACAACTTGAAAATAACCTGGCTGGTAGCAGTCATCCATGCTGCTTTCACCTCGCCTGGCTTCCTCAGAATAGTACAAACGCTCTATCCATACTGCTTTCTCGTTGAAATTGCTCATGGTGGAGCGAATTGCAACTGAGGCTTTTGGATTGTTAGAGTTAAATTCTACTTCTCTTCCGTTTTGATGTTGGCTAAAGTTCATCGGCTTTCTCCTTCTTTCTATAACCGAGTGAATGTGCCTACAAGTGAGTAACGGATAAATCCGGATTTTTGCTTCAGCTCTGCCTTGGTTCAGAACCTTGTATTTCACTGCAACAGCGTTTTTCTTTCTAGGCATGAAAATGGTTTTTCTGACCTGAATGTTATGCACTTCGTAAATGTACCTCGGAAAGGGGTTGAGCGCGAATTCTTTCAGGAAAACATGTCCTTTCGGGGAAATTTTGTCGTAGAACTCGTTAGTGGCAAGCGGGTAGTTTTTGCTTCCCACTGAGACCTCTTCATCCAGCTTTGCGAGACATACCCTTCGGTCACCAGGTGGATGCAAAGAGGCTACAAGTAAGCCATGATATTTTCTTGTGTTTAAGCCTATAAGGGTACTGGAAGCGTAGCCACCTAGCCCGTTTGTCACCAACCATTCGTTAATAATAGCTTCATCAAAATCTCTGAACGCCTCTCGCGTTATGGTTATGGTTGGCAGTTTCATTTATGGCATCAGCTTGGCGATATTCTTATCGCGCGCTGCACAGAAATAGTTTGCTACAGGATTACATTTTGTTCTAAGCAGGAGAAAGTGTGGTTTAGTCAGCTTGAGTTCAGTTAAGGTTTCAGCATAACCCATGCCCTTAGCGAAAACCAACTCCGCATCCTCATAAATCTCCAAAAACTCTTTAGTAACTTCTTTGGGTAATAGCCCAACAGCGTCGGTACCGGTGGTTACTATCTTGTCTGCGAGTTTATTCATCCCAGAAGGCTCTACATCATCCAGAGTTGCGTCGTTAAGTACTGAACCGCCTTTTACCACATATATCACTTTCAACCCCATGTTTTTTAGCTGCTCAACAAGCAATGTGTCAAAAACAATTTCGCCAGCGTTGTCAGCTAAATAAAGAACGTTGTTGGCTTTTTTAGCTAACAGGTAGGCCTTATCCACATCATCCACGACCAAATCTTTCGCTGCTTCTCGAAAGCTCTTGGTCAAAGTTTTAAAGGTGAATCGGTGGCCTGGAATGTCGAACTCCAATATGTTACCCACTATGGCGCATAAGCATGCTTTCTTGAACCGTTCCTGCTGATTGTAGCCCTTTTCCACAAGTTTTTTCGCGTACGGGAAAAGTTTCATGGCTTTTTCGTTGCTCATTTTTTTGCTTCGCTTGTAGGGATCTTTGTTACCTGTTAGCTTCTTTATCAAACGGTCTCTTTTGGTGCCTATGTCAGCTGGAACAGTGGTAGGCCTAAACTCCCTATTAAGCAGTTTCATAATCTCTTTTATTGTTCGGAATCGCAATGCTGGGTTAGTTGTAGCATAATAGGTTTCTGCTGTTGCTCGCGCAAGCAGGCAAGCGGCGCATTCGGCTTCAACTTTCACGATAATCACGGACTAATATGTTGCCTCAGCAAACTCACATAGCATACTATAAGGGTCTTTCGCTTTCACAATGGCGCTCGCAACGAGTACACCTTGAGTTCTAAGTTTTAACGCTACCGCAACATCTTGGCCGTGGCTTATTCCTGCACCGCACAAAATAACTGCTTCAGAGTTAATTTTGCGAACAAGCTGTACGGTCTTGCTGACTTCTTCAGGTTTAGCCTTTGAAACCGCAACGCCGGAACCGATTAGCTCGGGTGGCTCAATTGATATTATGTCAGGATGGAAATAGGCAACAGCCGCGCTTATAGATGGGTTACTTGTGCAAACACAGCTAATAAGATCTTTTTCGGCAGTCAGGTTGACAACCGCGTCAATATCCGCTAGTTTAATCTGCCTTTCAGAATGATTAATCAGCGTTCCAACCGCTCCTGCCTCTTTAATCGCGTCCGCTAGAACCTGCCCTGTGTGGCTGCCCGGCCATATTGGATCTATATGCTGAGCGAAAACAGGAATCTCAACGGCTTCAGTAACACGTGTTATATCTGCACACTGAGGTGCCACAACAATGCAAACGCCTGTTTCCTTGCTTACTTTTTCAGCTTGCTTTGCGAGCTCAGCGGCTCTTTGACCTGTCGCCTCCGAATATGTCTTAAAATTTACGATTATTGTTGGCGTCTGAAGTTTGGACTTCAAAGGAATTATACACCGAGCTATGGTTAACGTGAAACATTAATATCGTTTGCCTTTCGTGTACCCTTTTTTCTTTGTATCTTCAGTGAACTAAACGTTGAATTAGACTCATTGTACTGAAGACCAGCTTTCCAACTAGCTGAATTATAAAAAAGATGTGGTTCGAAGTTTTGGTTTTCACGAATTCACTGCTTTTTTAGCGAGGCCTGCGGTTAGCATGCCTACCAATTGCCCTTTCTTAATCAATGCGGCCCGCCTCATTCTTTTTTTATGCATCACTTTGAGGGCGCCCGTTATTGATCCGACTCTATCAAGAACAATCAGCGGTGTGTACATGAGATCTTTAACTCGAGTTTTTTCAATATCTTTGTGTTTTCCAACTATTTCTTTCAAGAGGTCTCTATCGGTTATCATACCAATTGGCGTTTTATTCTGGGTTAATATAATTGATTTAACGCCTTTGCGGAGCATCATACTAGCGAGATTTGATACAGTTTCTGCTATTGAGACTTCCACGGTGAGTGTTCTTAACTCTGCTTTAGAACCTATTTCTGAAAGTTCTATACCTCTTTTCCATATGTCGTTGAGCATTTCATTCATTCTTTCGATTGACCTAGGATCATTAGAATAATAAGTGTCTTCTAGGTAGAATCCAGATTTATTTTCCATATCATTTAAAGACGGTTTCTTAAACATGAAAACGTGTTTATTATCAACAATCATCATATTCAGATAGCTTATAGGAACATGCTTGACTTGATAATGAACAGAAAGTTTCTCTACTATTTTAAGATTCTCCAAGTCTATTGAAGCCATAATTCGGCATTTCAAGCCTTTCTTGCAGTATTTTCTGAAAGGGTCATTCTCTAGAATTTTGTTTAGGCTTTGTGACGATGTAATGATTATTATGTCTTTCTTTGCTGTTTCTAGGACTTTCGTGATCTTTGCCCATGCTTCTTCAGAGTCTTTTATTACGACTGTCTCACCCACAGGTATTCCACTTTTTAACTCGTTGATTCGTCTTGTAGCTTCTACTGCGTTATCCCACATTCTGGCGAAAAACGCTTTCAAAATCGAAATAAACATCTTGTCGTTTATCCATAAGCCTTCATCTTCGAGTTCAAGCATGAGTGTTTTTTCCCCAGACGGTGAGTATAAGAGGGCTGCGTCTTCATCCTTTATTAGAAAACGTGGAAAAAATTTAGAAGCCATATTAAGGTGGCGAAATTTAACATCCACGTTTTTATGGGAGAAAAATTTGATTATTCTCTCCATTATCTTAAGGTTCTCCTCTGAAACGTCAGTTATGATTTGAAATCTAACATTTCGTTTCTCCGCGGGATCTAATATTGCATCAAAAACTCCCGCTATTTCTTCTTTAATTAAACCTAAACTAGTTGTTGAAATTAACACTTCTTTTACAGATTCTTCAATCATTTTGTGCATTTTTGTGTGAATTCGCTTTTTCCCACGAACAACTGAGAATTTTGAGAAGGGATAGGTGTATTCTGGCTTGCTTAGAGCTTGCCAAGCTGATATGAGACTTTCTTTTTGTTCAATTAGCAGGTCAACTTCGTTTTTCTTGGAGTTGATAAATGTATCCAGCAGCGTTTTGAAAGGGACTGCGATGAATCTTGTTGGTCTTTCTAGGGTTGCTTCGATAAAGCCCCTTTCCTGGAGCTTCTTGAAAGTGCGATAGGTTTGCACGCGTTCCATTTTTAATTTTGAAGCGACGAAGCTTGTTGATTGAACGCCGCTTTTTGATAGGAACATATAGACTTGGGTTTCCCTTTTTGACAAGCCGAGGACACTGAGAAACTCCGTTATGTCTTGTTCGCTCAAACTTGAAGTTCCCCTAGCGAATATTCTACCGAAGCAAGAATAATTTTTGATATTTGCGTATATAAAATGTTGCCAAAATGCTAAGAACGTCAACTTTATTTCTTGATTCAAACTTAATTAGTACAATAAGCAGACTTAAAGATGTTTTAAAGGAACTATTATTTGAAGGGGAAAAAATGCCATACACAGTTGGAGCTAGCTATCAATCTCTGCTTGATAATATGCAAACGCTTATGCCTATCATAAAATAGTATTCTATAAAAACAAAAAACCTGTTGATTACATCTTTCTTGAAGTAAACAAAGCTTTTGAACGATTTACAGAACTTGAAAAAGACGAGATAATTGGTAAAAAAGTTACAGAAGTGATTCAAGGGATAGAGAAAGACTCAGCTGACTGGATAAACGTTTATGGCTATTGGTGAAACTGCGGCTATGGTGGGGCACGACATTCGAAATCCGCTTCAATCCATAATCAGTAGTGTTTTCTCAGCAAAGGAAGAAGTGAAGTCTCTTCCTGCAATCAGCGAAAAAGAAGAATTGACTGAAAATTTGGCAATAATCGAGGAACAAGTGTCATACATGAACAAGATTGTAACAGATCTTCAAGATTTCGTAAAACCATTAAATTCAAAAATTGAAGAGACAGACCTTCGTAAACTAATTAAAGACGCATGTTTGAGTAGTGCTATACCCGAGAACATGAAGGTTTTAATCTCGATTGAAGAAGATTTACAACAGTTATTTGTGGACAAATATTTAATCAAACGTGTGCTGATTAATTTATTCATAAATGCCATACAAGCTGTGCCTGACGGCGACACAACAACGGTTAAGGCGAACCAAGAAAACGGGATGACTCTCATAAGTGTTGAAGACACGAGAATAGGTATCCCGGAAAAAACAAGAAAAAAATATTTAAACCACTATTCACCACCAAATCCAAAGCGCAGGGATTTGGTTTGGCTGTGTGCAAACGTTTAGTAGGAACACATGAGGGTGGATCAATAACCTTTGAAAGCGAAGTTGAGAAAGGTAGCAAATTCACGATAAAAGTTCCAAGCAAAGTGAGGAGAACTAGTATTTGAAATCAAGTAGAACAATCCTCTTAGTTGACGATGACAAGTCAATACTTAGAACATTTAGTCGTATTCTTCAAAAAAACGGCTACAAAATTGACACAGCAGAAACTGGAAAAGAAGCAATAGAAAAAACTACAAACAAACATTACGTCTTAGCTTTAATAGACATAAGACTTCCAGACATGGATGGAACAAAAATGCTTGCCAAAATGAAGAAACAACTACAAAACACAATTAAAATAATGATCACTGGTTTTCCATCAATAGAAAGCGGCATCAGAGCACTTGACGAGGGCGCGGACGCATACTTGGTGAAACCTGTGAGACCGGAGGACTTGCTTATGCTAATTAAAGAAAAACTGAAAAACAAAGATTGAGCAGAAAAAGTGGGCAAAATTTATTCGGATTTTTTCTCTTGGTGAGCGACAAAGTCTTTTATCATCCGGGATTACTTAAACGACAGAGGAGTAGGAAACTTGTCTAAGCTAAAAAACTTGATTTTCTCAATTTCGCTTATCTGCTTCTTTGTTTCTCCGCCTAACTTTTTTACAAGAAAACAAGCTGCATGATAGTAATACTCTAATCAGTTATGAACTCCTTTCTCATGGTATTCACCTATTTGCCAATTATCGCGACTGTTAAGCCTGTTTCCTCTTTAACATCTCTCACTAATGCGTCCTCAACTATTTCTCCAGAGAATCCTTCCAGCCGGCAGAGCCCAACATGCCTTAAATGGCAAAGTACGCCTTTTAATAAGCAAAACCTTGTTAGATGGAGAGGCTATTATTGCTATTGCTGTTTTGCCTGCGAACTTCACGTTTTACTGCCTCTTAAAATAATTTTATAGGCAAAATTAGCTCTGAAAGGAGGCAGGTTTTTTTTTAGCTTTGAGGTATTTGCCGTTTTCTGGTGGCACAAAAACTGCTGCGGCGATGGTTGTTGTCCATAAGCCATTCTTGTCGCCCCTTGCTGATTGGGTTATATTATCTGTTTTGATGATCAAACCGCTAGTTCTAAAAATCTGTTTTCGTTCGTCCCACGCGGTTTCAGGGTTGAATTGGATGCCCATTGTTGTTGCAAGCATTGTCGCAGCCAAGTCTTCTGAGTAATCTCCAGCAACCTCGTCTGTTTGTCCAAACGAGTGATGCTCAGATAAGTAGCCATACTGGTTGTTGCCTGAGGGAATAGCCACACCTATTGATGCGGCAACAAGCCTGTTTGGTTCATTGGTTGCGTTTCTGGACATAACTACAAATGTGATTTCTCCTGGATGCATCAAATTTAAGCCCTGTTTCCTCGTAATTAACTTACATCTTGGCGGCACTATGCTTGAGACTTTAACCAAATTGCAGTGGTGTATACCGGCGTCTCTTAGAGCCAACTCGAAGCTTTGAAGTTGCTCTTTATTTTTGCCAACGCCTTTCGTAAGGAAAAAGTATTGAGGTATCATTTCTTGTATCGAAAATACGAATGACAGAATGCATTTATTAGCATTTTGTTTCCAAAAGTGTGATTAAAGGATAAGAGAAAAGAATAACACATCCCAAATATAATTTGATTTGAGGTTGAAAGCTTGTGGCTCTCCATCAAAGCGTTTTCAAAGACGAGACGAAACTAGATATAAACTACGTTCCCCACCGTTTGCCTCACAGAGAAAAAGAGCATCGCTTGTTAATTGAGTTCTTCAATTTCCTTTTGAAGTTTCCAGAAAGGATGACTCAGCGGGTTATAATAACAGGCGACGTAGGCACTGGAAAAACCGCTCTTGCACAACGTTTCGGGGCAGACATGACTCTGGAAGCAAATAAACGGGGTGTAAACTTCCGTTACGTGCACATTAACTGCAGGGAGTACCGCGGGAAACTTTTCCTCATACTACAGCGTGCAGTGTCTATTTTTCGTCCGAACTTTCCAAAGCGCGGCTACTCTGCAGAGGAGGCTTTGGAAACGCTAATGCAAAGTTTAGATGAAGAAGATGCGTACATGGTCTTAGCCTTAGACGAATTCGACACGCTCATTGAACAAGAGGGGTCAGAAGCCGTATATAAGCTGACACGACTGCAGGAAATGAGCCGAGGTAAGCCTCAGCGTATATCCCTAGTTAGTATTTTACGAGATTTGAAGGCGATAGAAAACTTGGACAGAAGCGCAAGAAGCACACTACAACGCAACGTAATCAGCCTAGAACGCTATCCAAAAGATCAGCTTATGGATATATTGAACGATCGAGTTGCTATGGCGTTTGAGCCTTCAACAGTATCTGAAGATGTTGTTGATCTTGTGGCTGAGTTGGCTGTTTCTGAGAGTGGCAACGCCCGTTTCGCTATTGAGCTTTTGTGGCGTGCTGGGAAATACGCTGACGCTGAAGACTTGGATGAGCTTGAGCCAGAATGTGTAAGAAAGGCGGTTTCCAACATAATTCCAACCGTGCGGAAGAGTGAGTTGAATATGCTGAGTTATCATGAGAAACTGTTTTTGCTTGGTGCGGCAAGGATTTTCAAGGGGAACCAGAGAACTTATGCTTCTCTTTCAGAGATTGAGGAGGGTTACGCGGTGGTCTGTGAAGAGTTTGGTGAGAAACCGCACAGTCACACTCAACTCTGGAAGTACGTTCAGCTTTTCTCCGCTTTAGGCATATTTAAAACCGAAGTTGCGGCTACGGGTACGCGAGGAAGGGCGACTCGTGTTTCTTTGCCTTCGGTTCCAGCTTACGAGTTGGAGAAAGAATTAAGTGCCACTTTAGAAAAAATGTGAGAGTGAAGAGTTATGGAGTTAGAGGAGGTTTTTTCTTCTAAGCCTAGGATGAAAATTCTTAGACTTATCGCGCGGCTGGGCGCTCTTAACGTTTCTGAAATAGCTCGTAGAATTAACTTGAATTATTCGACGACTAACCAGCATTTGAAGTTGTTGGAGACTGAGGGCATACTTCAGCAAAGGGTTTATGGAAGAATACGCATGTACCGCTTCAATGACAGTACTCCAAAAGCTATCGCAGTACAAAACCTAATAGAAACTTGGGAGCAGTATAAATAAGCAATGAAAGCTTATCCAATCTTGAGAGGAATACAGCGTGTCTATGGTGGATGTTTCAAGCAAAGCAGAGATCTTTAGGGAAGCAACCGCGACAGGAAAAATACAGTTGAAACCAGAAACCGTGAATTTAATTAGGGAGAAAAAAATCGCCAAAGGTGACCCACTTTTCACAGCGAAAATTGCAGGAGTTCTTGCAGCTAAAAAAACTAGCGAAGTTATTCCGCTTTGTCATCCTTTGCCTTTGACGAATGTTGAAGTTGAAGTTGAAATTGCTGAAAAAACCTCCGTAAAAGTGACAGCTAAAGTTAAGACGAAAGCTCAGACTGGCGTTGAAATGGAAGCGTTAGTTGCTACATCTGTGGGTTTGCTCACGATTTGGGATATGGTAAAGCAGTATGAGAAAGATATGGCTGGGCAGTATCCGAACACGCTAATAGAGAACATTCATGTTGTAAAGAAATTGAAGAGAGAGTAGCAGGCGTGAGCAAAAGCACCAAGAAACACAAGGCGACAGCCCCCAAACAGCTTAGTTTCGCAGTTTTCGTTTGCAGCACTTCGCGGTATCGAGAAATTCAGAAGGGCGAGAAGGTATGCGATGTTTCAGGCGACACAATTGAGGCTTTGTTGAGTAACTCTGGGCACAAGATTTTATGTAGAAAAATAATTGCGGACGATAAGGGCATGATTGAAAAAGCAGTGCATAGCGTTTTGAACTCCGCAGAACTGGATGCCGCCATATTTACAGGTGGAACGGGGATTGCTGCGAAAGACGTTACAATTGAGACGGTTACGCCCTTTTTCGAGAAGACGATGCCAGGTTTCGGGGAGATTTTTCGGCGTTTAAGCTACGATGAGATTGGTTCTGCGGCTGTTATGTCCCGCGCTGTGGCTGGAGTGGTAAAGGGCAAAGTGTTGTTTTGTATCCCAGGTTCTCCTGATGCTGTGCGAATCTCGGTCGAAACTCTTATTTTACCCGAGGCGCCCCATATCGTTAGGCATACACGGGAATAACGAATGGTTCTGACAGATAACTGCGGGCGTCCGCTTCTCAACTTGCGAATATCGATAACTCAGCGTTGCAACTTACGTTGTAATTACTGCCACAAAGAAGGCGAAGAGATCACTTCGTGTTCACGAGGCACAACGGGAGAAATGACCGTTGATGAAATTGTGAGAAGCACAAGAATTGCTATCAGCTTGGGCATCTCCAGAATTAAGTTGACAGGGGGAGAGGCTCTAATGCGTAAGGACCTGTGCGAAATCGTCAAGGGAATATCTGCAATCCATGGCTTGAAAGATCTTTCCATGACAACCAATGGGACTATGCTTGGCTTTCAAGCTCAAGAACTGCGCGCTTGCGGATTAAAACGCTTAAACGTAAGCCTTCCAACTTTAAATCCTGACATTTATCACAAGCTTACAAACGGCAGAATCAAAAACGCATTGGAAGGCGTAAAAGCTGCAGTTGCCGCTGGATTCAGTCCAGTGAAACTTAACATGGTAATTTTAAAAGGCGTTAACGTTAAAGCAGTGCCCGAAATGATGGACTTCGCCAAGCAAACAGGTACCATACTGCAGCTCATCGAGCTTGACCCAGTGAACGTTGACTACTCGTATTTTTCGTTTTACCATAAATTCTTGGATGACCACGAAAAGATGCTTAGAAGGAAGGCTATGAAAGTTGAAACCAGAAGATTCATGCACAACCGTCGCATCTACTATCTACCAGACTTGACAGTGGAAGTGGTGCATCCAAGCGAGAACGGTGAATTCTGCAGTCACTGCACCAGACTTCGAGTTACAAGCGACGGCAAACTGAAAACCTGCCTAATGAGAAACGACAACCTTGTCGATATTTTGACACCAATGCGGCAAGGCGCAAGCGACGAAGAATTAAAAGATTTTTTTGTTCGTGCGAATCAGCTAAGAGAACCCTACACCAAGAGCGAATAGACCGGGAGTAGGTCCTTGTATTCCCTGCTTCATCTATATCAATACCCATAGAATAGTTTAATTGCCCCGCACTAGTGCCATATCCACCCCAAGTTCCCAAGAAAACGCCTTCCGCGTTGAATTTTTGAATGCGGTGGTTGTAAGTGTCAGTGACGTAGACGTTTCCTGAGCCAGGAACAGCGACATCGTAAGGATTGTTAAGTTGTCCATATTCAGTTCCATAGCCGCCCCACTCAATTTTAAAAGTGTAGGTTTCACCAAACCCGAGTGCAACTGATTCTGCATAGAATAGTGAAGCCAAAAGAGTCAATCCAAGGATACAGAGCAACATTGAGCGCGTAACATGTTTTCCTTCTAATTCATTGCAGTTTTTCGAAGACTTTTTGGTGGAAAGATTCATACTGCATTCTCTCCCTAAACATGTTCAATTCAAGTCCTTTTCATGATTAAAGCGTTTTTATCAAGGTTTCTTGACCAAAAAAGCCTGAAACGCCCAGATTTAGTCAAAATTTTTGACAAGGGAAGCTCACACTACCAATTTTTGGTCAAGATTTCTTGACAAACAACGTATTTAGAGGTTAATGGAAATAGCATGCTGAAACTGTGGAGGGATTCTACTTACTATTTTGGTTTTCTTAGAGCGAGTTTCAACATAAATAGGCATTATAGCCTTTTTAAGCGCTATTATACTAAATCCAAAGCTCAACTCTTCTTGCTTCTCGTTTGTTTGTTTCAAGAGAGCTAAGGTTGCTTGCTTGTCAAGTATTCGCAAAATTATCCCAGATTACGATTAGTTTTTTCCGTTTCTCTGAGAAACATTGTCGTGAATGAGGTTTTCTATTTAGGTTTGATTATGATAGTGTTTCAAAATATTACAACATCGTAATATGCAGACTTACGAAACAGGACTTAAAATACTTTGCAAGTAGCTCTATTATAGAAAATAGTTCTGAAAGAGGGACATAGAAGTGAACTCATGGAAAAATGATGCGCCCAAAAGAAGAGACAAACTAGGTATTATCGCGGAAATTTTAGAAATTTCCAAGGAAGGAACTTTGAAAACTCAGATCATGTATAGGGCAAACCTAAGCTTCGCTCAACTTAACGGTTATCTTAAGTTCATGTTGAAAACTAGTCTGCTAAGAAAGTTTCGCGTCAAGGGTAAAGATGTGTACTCTGCAACCGAAAAGGGTGTTGATTTTCTACAACGTCACTTTGAATTGACTGAACTTCTTATGGAGGATGAAAACGGCAAAAACGGCGCAAAAATTCCGCCTCAAAAGCTGTTAAAGAAGATTTAGAACACACACTTTAAGCATGTTTTTTGAAATGAGAAAATTCGATTTTAAGAATTAAGAGGATGACTAGTCTTCTTCTGTTTTAACGCACTTGAGTTTTAGCTTCATTGTTGGGAATTCATTCAACATGGAATTGAAAAATATGAAGCATATTTCGTCTTCATTTCGGCATAATATCATCGCATTTCCCTAGCCCAAAACTGAATCTTATGACAGCAAGTATAAAATATAAAATTCATTCCCCGAAAGAAACACCCACAAGAATCTCAAAATAAACACCAGATAACAACTCGAAATATTATTCCTCTGGGAATACATGCTTTATTAACCAAACTTCTACGTTTCTTGAGAAGGGAGAAAAGCTTCAAGGCGATTCGCAGATGAAAAATCCAAAAAGGTTTAGAGTAGACTATCTAGCTTTCTCTATACCCCTAATTCTAGCTTTTCTCTCATGGCTCTACTTCCCAGCCATAGCCCAATGGATAATAACCAACGCTATTGGGTACACCGCAATTGAAACAACCGCCAACGTAGGCTGGTATTGGATAATCCGATTCTTTTACAGTTGGTATACGTTCGTTGCCATAGGTCTTGCAGGGATCTGGGTTTTGGCAGCCGCTTTTGCTAGAAAACAACACACAGAGGCTAGACACGCGTTTTATCCGATGGTTAGTTTCGTGATCCCCGCTTATAACCAAGAGAAAAACGTTACACGTTGCACAGCAAGTTTATTCAAATGTGCAGAGAAATACGATGGCAACTGCGAAATCATCATTATAGACGACGGTAGCAACGACTACACGTATGAGGTAGCATGGTCTGCGATTGAGCTCGGACGACAAGCCAATCCAAGAGTACGGGGAAAAGTCGTGCGGCACTCGGCGAATCTAGGCAAAATCGAAGCATTGAGAACTGGAGTAATACGTGCTTTGGGAGGCGTAGTGGCCATTGTAGATGCCGACTCAGAATGGCCCCCAGACACTTTGGCTAAACTTGTTAACTATAAGATGGCAAATGGAAAACAAGCTGTAACAGGTTATGCACACCCAGACTGTAAAGGTGCTGAAGATAAATTGATTGTAAACCTGCAACGGTTGGAGTACAGCCAAGGTTTAAGTGTGGGTCGCTGCGCCCAAAGCTTGGGCAACAATGTATTGGTGGTTTCCGGCGCTATAGGTGTTTATGATGGAGATTTGCTACGTGAAGTTCTGACGGAAAGTAATATTCGTTCAGTAACTGAGGATTTAGAAATCACCTTAGAGATGCATAAAAAAGATGCAAAAGTGGGGTATTTAAGTTCCGTTCAGAGCGTAACGGTGGCACCTATAAGCATAGGTGCGTTGTGGAGACAGCGACTGCGGTGGTTTACAGGGTGGTTAAACAATACGCTGGAAATCCACAGGGATTTAATGAAGAAACGCTCGTGGCTTGCGGCTTTGTTATGGTATTGTTACATTTTCGAGTACGGCGGCTTATTCGTGGACTTGGCCTCAATAGCGGCGTTTCCGTTATTATGGTTCTTTGCACCTGACCCAGTGCTATTCGGGATAAACTTAATGATTTTCTTTCCATATGGTCTACTAATTGGTGTGGTTAGCCAAGCTATCGCGTTAAAGTTTGCTTATGGAAGTTACCAGTATCGCGCTCTATTGTTTTACACGCCACTTTATCCGTTGCTGCGTTTGGTTAACGTGTTTGCACGATTCCGAAGCATACTGAGCTACTTGGAAGGAAACAACGGTAAGTGGCACAACTAGAATAGTATTTTTGCGCAAAAGTGTTTTTAAGGTCAGATATAGTGTGAACTGTGGGTACAAAACGCATGCCAATCAAAGCTATTCTGTTTGATATGTTTGATACTCTAATGCTGATTGAAAAAAACCACGCATTCTACAATCCTTCATTAAGGAGGGCACACAGGTTTCTGGTTAAAAACAAAGTTCACATGGAATTCAAAGTTTTCAAGGACGCATATATCAAAGCGCGGAATGCGTTGTACAAGGAAGCATATGCAAATCTTCAGGAGCCACATTTTAACTGCCGCATCTCAAGTGCGTTAAACAGCCTAGGTTACGTTGACGTGGAAAGTGAGATTATAGAGGGCGCCACAAACGAGTTCTGCGAAGGATTCATGGAATACGTGTGCATCGACAAACACGTCAAAAGCACCTTGGAAAAGCTACATAAGAAATACAAGCTTGGAATAGTTTCGAACTTTGCCATTCCTCAATGTATAAATAAATTGCTGGAGAAGCACGGCTTAGAGAGGTTTTTTGAGGTGGTTGTGGTATCCGGCGCTATTAATAAACGGAAGCCAAGTCCAGAAATTTTCCAGAAAGCACTTAAGAGAATCGGTGTTAGCGCAGAAAACACAGTGTTTGTGGGCGACACTGTCGACGCAGACATTATTGGCGCAAAAGCGGTTGGAATGAAATCTATATTTATTGAGAGACGGGCGCAAAAAGAGGTTGAGCAGGACTGCCCAAACCAAACAATAAGTAGTCTAGGTCAGCTACTAGAGGCGATAAAAAACTGTTGAATGTAAAGTGGTTTTCATTCCGCGCAACCTTATGCTGCTTTGCCACAAACTTCTTGCATTAAATTAGGAGAGAACAACAAGTTCTGTTTCCGAGACCGTGCAGAGTTTCATAATTACTTGCCCAACTTTTCAAGGTATTCCAGGAATTCCTGCAGTTCTTCTTTATTCATGGAAGTTATCGATTTGCGTTCTGTTTTGATGTACTTGCGAAGTGATTCCAAGCATTCTTTAGCTTTTACGTTTCGCTTTACAGTTTGTATTTGGTCACGTTCTATCTTTATTCTATAAAGGGTTGCCAGAAAAGTTGCGAAAACGACTAGGGTATTACTAACTATTACTATTAGTTCTAAACTCATTAGTTACACCATATTTATTGCTAGTAACAACCTTTATCTCTTTTAATATCCCTTCTTAAGGCTTTCATTCGGTTTAGCTAGATCACTTAGTCTTAAATAAAACTCAACTCTTTCTAAATGCTCACGGCAACTTCGTGCGGACTCAATTCCATATGTGAATACAAGAAAGATTTATGAAAGAAAGAGGTCAATCAAAATAAGCAAAATAGGGAAAGGAGAGCATGAGCGTGAAAAAACTTAAGGTTGATGGAATTTTCTTTGATTTAGATGGTACAATCGTAGATTCACGAGAAGCCTATTATGAAGCAGCGAGAAGAGCGTTTCATGTCATTGGACAAGAACCGCCAGATAAGAACACTGCTCTGGAGATTCCTCGAAAGCTCGAACGGAACCAGCCAATCAACGATGTTAAATATGGTGAATTGTACGATTTCCTGAGTGCATACCTCAATGCTTACTACTCAATAGCAAAGGAGAAGACTAAACCCTTACCTAATATTTCAGCCACTCTGGAAACCCTTTCTGCAAAAGCCAAACTCGCATTGATAACAATGCGCGCTTTCCCGAAAGAAGAAATCATAAAAGAACTAGAAGACCTCAATATAGCGAAATACTTCACGCATGTCGTAACGGCTTTGGACACCGTTAAACCGAAGCCTTCACCTGAAGCACTGATAAAATGTGTGGAATTCTTAGATGTTAAATTATGCGATTGCGTCATTGTAGGTGATTCAGTCTCTGACGTAAGAGCAGGAAAGGCCGCAGGTTCCAAAACAGTAGCGGTTCTTTCAGGCCTCTTCTCCCGCCAAGAACTAATAAAAGAGAATCCTGATTTAATTATAAAAGACGTTACATTACTTCCAAAATTCATTGAATAACTGCTGAATTCATGGACTATTCATATTTCTGAGAACGGAATATTGCTGAAAACTGCCTAAAGCAGTTATATGACCAAAGAAAATAAACTTTAATATAAACCTCCAACTGTAAGTAGTCTGGAGAGGGCTTTAGAGGGGGATTCAAATGAATTTCCTGGAAATAATGCTAGGGGAGAAACTTAAAGATGCAGATCCAGCATTAGATGTGACTGGCTCAGACCGCAAGGTGCTACAGGTAATTTGCCAAGACTTCACAAACTTCCTGAAGTTTCACTGGAACCTTATAGGAAAAGAAGCAAGCCAATGCGAACTAGTGGAAAAGCTGGAGAAGCTTTTCAAAGAAAATCCTGCTGAACTAGAGGAGTTCTTAACTGTCTGGACTGGCATATGGCTTAAGAAGTGGAAACAACGGGTAAGGCTGCTTATTGGTCAACAAAAATCAAACAAGTGGCGCAAAGCTTCTAAAAACCTTCGCAAAGCTGAACCTCTGTGGAAAAGAATTGAACGTAAAAAAGAAATCCAAGAGATTGTGGTGGCTACTCTAATTAAAAACAGTGAAATCTGTGGCACTGAAATCCTTTCGGAAAACCTTCTAAAAATGGAGCTTGGCGAAAAACGCGTCAGAAACCTCAAAGATAAAGAAAGAGTATTCACTGTCGTGAATAACGCTTTAAGAAAAGCACGAGGAATGTCTCAAAGTCAGGGTCCGCTGATATTCGTCAAAATCGATAAAGGCTATTACGGCGCAACAAACTAGTAAACAAACTTTATTTTCTGTTTTTATGCTTTACACTTGCTGTTGAGCCTACTATAGATAACTTTGAACGCTGCAATGGCCAAAGTTTTAATAATCATAGAAAACGGTTTAGACTATACGTTGCCTTTGAAGTGTCTTAGTCTGCCATGAATATCTTCGTATCTTTGCAGATTCTCCGTAGCCACAGGCTGCGCATCTCTTTTTGCGGACATGGTAAGCGCGTCTTCCACAACGCCTGCAACGTATGTGCACAACTTTGCCTGAGCGTTTACCCATTGATGGAGTGCCTTTACCCACTAGATTTCACCTAGGTGGTGGCGAGATAAGGACTACATTATCACCGCGGACGATTATTAGCCCCAGTTTCCTCGTGCTTTCAATATCTGTAGTGTCATCTGTTTCTTCCAAAACAAGGTTCAGATGCTGGTCGAAACCCTTAAGACGTCCACGCATGCTTTTTCCACCCTTCAAGCGGACAAGCACGATTTTACCCAAGTTCTGTTCAAGGATGTCAGTCGTCATTTCGCTCATTTTGAACACTTATGTATTTTTATGTCATTTACTACTTGAGCTTTTAACATTTAAACCATTCGATAAGGAGTGGATACTTCATCATCTGTCAACAGCTACTGAATATCTTTTTCCTTTTTTGGAGCGTGGTTCTGAATCGTAAATTTGAACCTCGTTAAACGGAAGCCTCCAGTTTTGGTATGCGATGCCGACACTGGCGAGAAGGAAAATAATTCAATTTTGGTCAGTGACTGAATAAGACTCCAAAAATGCTGTTCACTTCAAATAGTACTAGAACGATTGTCAGTACGACAAGTCCCCAGGTGAGGAGTACAAGTTTTGATTCAACTCGGTGAATTGCTCCTAAATCTTCTAGTCTTAGTATGCTATCAAGACTTCTGTTGAATGAGTCAACGAACTCAAGCTCTCTAATAATGTCATCTGAAGCATCTTCAATAATCAGTTTTGCTTTAGGAACAAGGTTAAGGTTAGGTATAACACCTAAATCTATGTCGGACAGCATCTCTTTTTCAGCCCATAGAAGGCGATGAAGGGTTGAAAGATTTCTTTTGAGTTTAAAAACTGATGCCGTTGTTGACTTTTCCTTTTTTCCCTCCATGGCTTCCGCTTCAAGATTATCTATTCGATCTCTGATAGACACCATAGCTCCTGAATTTTCATCTATTATTTCATGGATAAGCTTGCATAATATTACTGTAGGTTTCTTTTGCTCAGGTGACATCACCCTAAATGTTCGAATAGTTGATTCAACGAGTCTATCGGAATAATTACTACGCAGTGTTACCAGAAAACGTTCTTTTAGAATTATGCTCATTGGATGCAACACTAGTTTATCCGCGAACTCTACTACAGGAGCTGAAATCCAAGTGTAGAAGAGACATGTTTCGTCAAGGCATTTTTGGTAGTGCGGACGGATTTTTCCATTTTTAATGCCGTCCAAAGTCTTTGCTTCGACATCCAGAAGATCCGCCACAATTTTTGTTTCACTGTCATCTATTTCGGAGCAATCAACCCAAGCTCGTTTCACTTTATCGATAATCTTGTTCATGTCTTTTTCAGAATAAACCTCGGCTTCTAACAACTCTTTGTTTTTGACTGTGTAAACTCGTATCACTTGATGTGTCTCCCAGGTTTGTTACATCTACAATTGTGATATATAAGAAGAATGCTGAGGTTTGCCAAGAAACCTTGATGTCTAATGCTGAAACCTTTTTTCTTTTCAGATAGATCGTTTAAAACGCTGTAAGTATGGCTACTGTAAGTATGGCTAGATTGCTAAGCTCTATTTGTGATTTTTCTTTCAAAATAATATTTTTGCGATTTCAGACTGCAGCTCTTTTTCTCTTCGCCGAAGAATGTCGTCAAAAGTGTTATCCATAATAATTTTGCCATCAGCTGTTCTGACTATAGCGCCTCCAATAACTTGGGGAGTTTCTTTAGAGAGTTTCAATTTCGTTTCAAATCCAGTTTTTTGACCGATTTCTTTTGCTAAAGCATCAAATCTTAAAGGCAAAGCTGAGTCGTGCGTATTTAAGAGAACCTCCAATTCTTTGCCGCCTAAAATAACTCCTGCATCGGTGATTAGCTTTTCAAGGATGGGAAAGTATTTCTCTGATTGTGTCAAAGTCTTAAGCTCGTTTTTTGCTTCGTTAAGCACATTGTCAATCCAAGTTTCTTTCTTTGACAGAATAACCCATTTTGCCTTAATCTTGGAGTTTGCTACACTATTTAGCTTATTGAGTGCAGCTTCGCTCTCTGCTTTTTTTAAGAGCGTTTTAGCTGCTTCGTTTCCTCTTTGAACGCCACGTTGTTTCTGTTTTTTTATGGTATCTTCAGCTGATTTCTCTGCCTCTTGAAGGATATGTTCAGCTGATTTTTTTGCCTCTTCCAAAATCATTTCAGTTATTACATGCGTTGATTCCATTATTCATCTCTCATGGTAAAATCATATTAAGAACAGAACGTACAGCTGTTCGAAAGTTCTTCTTTGCTTTAGTTTCGATTCCTTTCGCTTGATCTTCTGCAACAGAAAGAAAATTTGCGAGTTCATGTTCAGCTTCTCTTGCAGCTTCTCTTTTAAGTTCAATAGCTTTTTTTTCTGCTTGACTCAGAGTTTTCTCATACGATTCTTCATATACGCTCAATGCTTTTTGTTCTGCTTCGTTCATCAGCTTTTCAGCCTGAATGGTAGCCTCTTCAACTATTCTCTTGGCTTCCAGATGCTTTTCCTTTATTGCCTTGAAAGCTTTAAGCAAAACTAACACCGGTTTGAGTAATATATTTCATGATTCAGCTAAAGAGTTTTGTTATTGAACATTTCTTATTTCATGTTCAATCTAATGAACAAGCGTCTCTTATTTAACCCAAAAGGTTAAGAGTGTTAATTTTGTATAATGACGAGTTAATCGTAGAAGGTGCAATCCTGCGCAAGACCTCTGGAAACTCGAAGTTATAGCCTTTAAAGAAGACGTTGAAGCGATTTTACTTTGTTTAGGCAAGATGGGAGTAGTTCACTCTATTGATGTAAAAGGGGAAAAGCAGTTATTCGAAGGTCTTTTGGAAGACTATGCAGTTCCCTGTGAAGTTGCTACTCAATGTTCAGATATTCTTGCAAGAGTGGACGATCAGCTTGCAAAGTTAGAACAAAAACCAGAAGAGCTAGGCGATAAACCGCCCCTTCCACCTAAACAAACCTTAAAAGAAATACTTGACGAGATGGAAAAGAAGCTGTCTGAAATAGAGTATAAGTCACAACCTTTCATTGAAGCTATTGCCTCCTCTTCTTACCTTGCTCGAAAAATTGATCAGAAACTCCGCACATGGAAAATAAAACCCAAGAAATCGGATGCTAAAAATGCCTCTTTGCCTGAACGGTCACCTCAGGAAATACTTCAAAATGCTGAGCAGAGGCTTTCTGAACTCGAAAGACAGTTTGAAGAGATGGACAAAACCGCTACTAGGTGCTCAAATGTACTTTCAAGACTTTCTCACTTTGTCAAAAGCTTTAAAGTAAAGGTTTTTGAGGTTCCAATTCAGAAAGTTCCATTTCCACCTGACGAAAAATTCTTCGCGTTTGTTCAAGCGAGGCTTTCGGAAATCGAAAACGCCTTGATGACAAACAAGTCTAACGAGGCTCTCACCAAAGAGCTACTGACCATAAAAGGAACTGTAACCCACATTATGGAACAGGTTCCAGAAGCAAAAGTTGACATAATAAAGCAAACATTGGAATTAAGAAGACTTGTTGATAAGGTAACGCAATCTGTTAGAGCAAACCCAGAACTCCAAGCCATTCGTTTTGACCTTTTATCCTTACGCGAGATGGCTAAAGAAATTGAGGAAATAATCAATGTTGAAAGCAACATGGCAAGTTGCTTTACAACTGTGTTTTTCGAAGTTTGGGTGCCAAAACTTCAGCTTGAAAAAGTTGTTGAGGAAATAAAAAATATTACTCAGGGAAAATGTGTCATTGAGAAAGCACCTCCAAACATTGAGGATGCAGTGCCTACCATAATTAAACCGGTTCCTCGGTTTTTCGAGGCATTCGAAAAGCTAACGTTTTCTCTTGGGTATCCGCGCCCTAAAGAAGTTAACCCTGTTTTACTTATGGCTATAACTTTTCCCTTCCTTTTTGGCATAATGTTTGCCGACGTAGGCCAAGGCACCATTCTCTTGGCGGTAGGCTTAATCCTGCTCTATTTCAGAGGGAAGGTCAACATCAACAAAGTTGGCGATATAATGCGTTATTTCATGGTCTCTGGCGGACTATTTGTTCTCTGTGGAATATCCGCCATAATCTTCGGTTTTCTATTTGGCGAATTTTTTGGTCCTTCAGGAGTGCTTCATCCAATATTATTTGTTGAAATAGGACCCTTCCAAATCGGCGGGTTTGACCCAATGCATGAACCTCTTAGTATGTTACGCTTCGCCATTTTAATCGGTGTTATAATGTTGAGCTTAGGTTTAATTATGAGAGTAGTGAACAACCTCAAAAAACGTCGTTCTAAAAGTGCTTTGATATCGAGCTTTTGGATATGGCTTCTTTTAGGCGGATTCTTCATGTGGGTTTACTGGGGTGGCATTTCTAACATCACACGATGGTTCGCCGAGGGCATGTTCATGTTTCTGGGACTAATAGTGAGCCCAGTTTTACTCATTTGTATAGTAACCGCAACGTCCGGGAGCATAATGGAAGGAATCGATTTTAGTATAGAAGTCCTAATAGAGTCTTTGGACCACACAATATCATTCAGTCGACTAGCTGCTTTATTCTTAACTCACACGGCGCTGAATTACATGTTTCTTATAATCGCTGGAGTTCAAAATGGCGGTTTCACACTACAGAGTATCCCGATAATAATGATAGGAAGCATCTTAGCCCTAAGCATCGAAGGACTAGTGGTGTTTGTGCATTGCCTTAGGCTTCATTGGGTCGAACTGTTTCCAGAGTTTTATAGCGGAAAAGGAATCCCCTATAACCCCCTTAAAGTTAAATAAAAGTTTAGAGGATTAGGTTATTCATGGATCCTACTGTGATGGCATCTATCGGAGCAGCGGTATCAATTATTGCTTCGGCCATAAGCGCAAGCTATGCAATATTAACTTGTGCACCAGCATTAGCTTCAGTGACCTCTGAGAAGCCAGAGCTAGGTAGTAAATTGTTAATCGCCATCATATTAGGAGAAGCATTAGCAATCTATGGTCTGCTCATTGCTTTCATGATAATATCAAACCTGCCTGCTACTACTACAGAAGAAGCGGGGCTTAGAGCCATACTTGCAGGCATAACCATGGGAGGCACTGCAGCCACAGCAAGCGTCGGGATTTCCTATTGTGGCCCTGCGTTGATGACCGCTACGGTAGAGAAACCTGAAAGCTACACAGTAAACATTTTAGGATTAGTATTATCTGAAGCCATAGCAATTTACGGTCTGCTTATAGCCTTCATGCTTAACGTCTGAGCCATTTAAAATTAAGAAAGCCTCCAAATCAACTGGGAAGGGCGCCAATCATCTGGGATCACTAAAAGTTTTTGCACTTGGGTAGACGGAATTTTTCTCTCCGACCCCGTAACAATGCAGCGCAGGTTTTTCACTTCTGCCCATTTCAAGTAAAGAAACGCTAAAACGAATCCTATATTGTAGTAGCGGCTGTGTTCTCTTAACTGGTATAGGCTCATTTCAAGCGGGGCTTTATCAAGAATTGCCTCCAAAAGCGACAATGGCGCATCACTTTCTTTTAGCAGCTGAGTGAAAATCTTTTTATAAACAAGATGAGCAGACTCAACAATCAGGGATAGGCGTTCCATCATTGACTTCACGTCAGCTGCTTGTATTGCCTCTTCTAAAACATCTTCAGTGAAAAAAGCTGGTGGCATCAAATATTCCTTGATGAACGAGGGATTAATTGCCAATTCCCTACCTTTTAGAATGGTCTTTACATTAACTGCATCAAGCTCGATTCCTAATACCGCTTTGACGATTTTTTTATCAATGCCCGTGAGTTTTTCAATATTCTCCAAAATTTCTCGGTAAACAGCCTTATCCAAAGCGACTTCCAAAAGCGGCAAGTCTATTTTGCCTTCTTGTTCTACTACAGGCTTCAAAACCTTGCCGTATTCAAAGTTAGATAAAGCAGCAATTGCATCCTCAACGTTTTTTGCCTCTGCCAAAATCGCTCGGCACCTTTCCATATCTAAACCACCCATTGGAACAATATTCTTCAGTGCCTCACTAGCATCAATCTGAGCTTTTGCCGCCCTCAGGATAGTCTTTATGTTTGCTACTTCAACCTTTTTTGACAGAGCAACTAATAGCTTTTTGATGTTTCCTGAAGAAAACCCTATGAGCTTCTGGATTGTTTCCGCGTAATTCCGCAGTAGAGCCGCTTCTAGAAATCTATAGTCAAGAAAGTTGGATGACACTACTGGAATTTGCTTTGAATAAGGCGAGTCTGCCAGAGAACGTTGGATACCTTCAAGGTCTTTGCCTATCAAGGTGATTAGATCGTCAATTTCAATGAGTTTGAGGTTTTCAATTGCTACTCGTGGCATTATCTGGTTGTATTTCAAAGGGGTAGGAGTTAAGGCGTTTCTGAGTTTTGGGGTTAATTTGTCAAGGTTCGGGGTTAATTTGTCTCTAAGCCTAAAGTCACTTCACCGTCCTTTCTTTCCGTTTTCGCTGAAGAACCCTCACTCTAATTGCATCTTGACGTTCAATTTCTTCCAGTATCAACTCCACATATTTAATTGTCACGTCAATTTGGGGTATGATCTTGAATCTGATTCGATTAATCTGCCGTCTCTTTAGCGCTATTATCTCCAACATTTCTCGTATTATTGCAGTCAACTCTGCGAGATTGACTATAAACTTTAGTGATTCCGCACTTTTCGAGGCAGATTCCTCAAGTTGTATTGGCGTGTCTGAGATGTTGAAACGAGGTTTTGTTGCATCAGCTTCTTTTTTTGCGAGTTGAAATGCTGGGAAATCAATACCAAGAACGCCTGTTGTGGTGTCTACTTCAACATCGAAATCAAAGGATTCAACGGATAACGCTATCTCACTGACTTTCATGGTTCCGCTGAGCATCTCGCTTTCAATGAACAGCGAGTATGCTGCGGTTAAACTCTTTATAAGGTTGGTTCGTATTGCCTGAACCCTCTGTGCGTGCTCAATTAGCGCTACAATTAATGTTTCCAAGTCTTTTTGTAATATATCGGCGATGCCTTCAGCTAATGCTTTGCGTTTTTTTAATCTTAGAAGCTCTAGACGCGTTGGATGCACATCGAGTTTTTCATCTGCCATATGCATGTGTTCTCCGTTTGTCTAGATTCCTTTGTGGGTTGGATGAAACTTTTCTATAATTGAAGGTTCGATACGTGTAAGTTCTGCTTCTGGAAGTACAGACAAAAGATTCCAGCCAATATTCAGGGTTTCTTCTATGTCTCGGTTTTCATTGAATCTTTGATTAATAAATTCCTTTTCAAATCTATCCATGAACTTGAGGTAAAGCTTGTCGGTACTGGTCAGCGCCTTCTCTCCAGAAACCAGGGCGGTTCCTTGGACGATTTTTCCTTCAGCATAAGCATAGTAAAGCTGGTCAGAAAGCTGTTTATGGTCTTCTCTTGTTTTGTTTTGACCAATGCCCTTATCCATTAAGCGGGATAAACATGGTGAAGGATCAATCGGTGGATAAATGCCTCTCTTGAACAAACCCCTGTCCAGAATTATTTGTCCTTCTGTAATGTAGTTTGTTAAATCCGCGATTGGATGAGTCACGTCGTCATCAGGCATTGTTAAGATTGGCATTTGCGTGATCGACCCCTTTTTCCCTCTTATTATGCCGGCACGCTCGTAGAGCGTAGCCAAATCAGTGTACATGTAACCGGGGTATCCGCGTCTACCGGGAATTTCCAAACGGGCGGCGGAGATTTCACGTAATGCTTCACAGTAATTTGTCATATCAACCAGTATTACAAGCACGTGAAGCCCTTGTTGAAACGCAAGATACTCTGCTGCTGTTAACGCTAACCTAGGAGTTAGAATTCTTTCAATTGCAGGGTCTTCGGCTAGATTGACAAACATCACCACTCTGCTCATCGCGCCCATCGTTAGAAAATCGTCCCTGAAGAATCGAACCTCTTCAGCGGTTATGCCCATAGCAGCAAAAACTATTGTGAAGCCCTCTTCTTCTTCCGTAACTTTTGCTTGACTTACTATCTGCGAAGCCAACTGTTTATGAGGCATTCCTGTTCCTGAGAGAATTGGCAGTTTTTGTCCGAGCAACAGTGTATTTAACCCGTCAATGACCGAGATGCCTGTTTGAATAAACTTGGATGGGTGAACTCTTGAATAGGGATTAATTGTTGCTACGTGAACATCTAAATGGTCATCAGGTATTATGCGAGGACCACCATCAATAGGTTTTCCGCCTCCACTAAACATTCTTCCAAACATATCTGTTGAAACGGGTAGTTTAACGGTTTCACCAGTAAATCGAACTGCTGTTGAATTTACGTCTAAGCCCGAGGTTTTTTCAAATATTTGTATAACAGTGACGGCATCGCTTACATCAATGACTTGCCCTACTCTTTCGTCTCCATCTTGAGCAATAACCCTAACAACTTCTCCATAGCTAATGCCTTGCACCGACTCACAGAGAAGCAGGGAACCAGCAATCTCTTTAACTGTGAAAAACTTCAAACCTGGATCAGGTGAGGTTATCATTCAGCTTCACCCCCATCTTCTATTGTTGAGTTAAGCTGATCAAACTGCTCGTCAATTTCCTTGTTTATTTGCGTGTTTGCCGCGTCAAACTTGTCCATAGAAATTATTTTCAGACGTCCTAGATCCTCCCTCACTGGTAAGGACAATATCTTTGTTAATGGCACCCCTGACTCTATTGCACTTTTCGTTTTTTCATAAAATCTCAAAAGAGCACCGAGCATCTTGTAGGTTTTCTCAATTGGACAAAAAGCATCAACCGGATGAAAAGCGTTTTGCAGCAAAAAATATTCCTTCAGCATCTTGGCAGCTTCAAATACACCCCGCTGTTTGTCACCTAGAATTTCTGCTCCAATAAGAGCTACGATTTCTCTCAGCTCCTCTTCTTCCTTCAAAAGAGTTCTGGCATCCCCACAAAGTTTTTGCCAATCCTGCTCCACTGTTGCAAACCAAGATTCAAGTGAAGTGAGATATTCGGAGTAGCTCATGAACCAGTTAATTGCTGGGAAATGCCTGCGGTGAGCCAAGGCGAAATCTAATGCCCAAAATACTTTGGTTAATCGAAGCGTGTTTGTTGTTACAGGTTCAGAGAAGTCTCCTCCAGGGGGTGAAATGGCGGCTAGCACTGTAATAGAGCCGCTTCGCTGTTCATTGCCGATTGGTTGAACCTTTCCCGCTCTTGCATAAAACTCAGCTAACCTGGAGGCGAGGTAGGCTGGATACCCCTCTTCACCGGGCATTTCTTCTAGCCGTCCAGAAATTTCGCGGAGGGCTTCAGCCCATCGTGAAGTGGAATCAGCCATTATTGCCACATTATAACCCATATCTCTGTAATACTCAGCCAGTGTTATGCCGCTGTAGATGCTGGCTTCTCTCGCAATTATCGGCATGTTTGAAACATTTGCGATAAACACGGTCCGATTCATCAGGGGTTGGTTATAGCGAGGGACTTTCATTCTAGTGAATCGTTCTAGAACATCAGCCATTTCATTTCCACGTTCGCCGCAACCAATATACACCACAATATCTGCATCAATCCAAACTGCAAGTGTCTGCAACACAACAGTTTTTCCAGTTCCAAATCCGCCTGTGATTGCCGCTATTCCCCCCTTCGCCACGGGGAAGAAAGAGTCAATTATCCGCTGACCAGTCAGCAATGGCGTATCTATCGGCAAAGTCTTCTTATATGCACGAGGCTGTCTTATTGGCCACGTATGCATCAAAAATAACGGTTCTGTGCCTTTACTGGTTCTGATTTCAGCGATTTGGTCGGTGATTGTATAGTTACCTTCCGAGCATACATCGCTTAAAATTCCTGTGACCTTGGGTGGAACTAAGATTTTGTGTTCTACCAGTGGGGTTTCTTGCACTACGCCTAGAGCGTCTCCACCAGTGACTTTTGCTCCTTTTTTCACAGATGGCTGAAAAAACCACTTCTTTTTTCGGTCAAGTGACTGGACTTCCACGCCCCGTTGAATGAACGCTCCAGCTTTGTCCGATATCACGGGAAGAGGACGCTGAACTCCGTCAAATATTTGCCCAAGAATACCGGGACCGAGTTCCACCGATAAAGGCTTGCCAGTTCCAACAACTTTTTCCCCTAGTTTCAGCCCTTCGGTTTCTTCGTAAGCCTGAATGATTCCAGCATTCCCTTGTAGGCGGATAATTTCACCGATTACTCCGACTTCTCCGACTTTGACAAGCTCAAACATTTGCGCGCCCGTCATGTGCTTAGCAGTTATGAAGGATCCAGCTATTCGCGAAACGATACCAACATTGCTTTTAGACATCCTAATCACCTTTTTTAATGAAACTTCAAGTTTTTTATATTTTAAGTTCGATTCCTGTTTTACGTTTAATAAGTTCATTTATTGGGTCCACCGCGAGCGGAGGAGACCCGCTAACACTTGGAACTGAAATGATCAGAGGAAACTCTTTTTCTTCAGTGACCGCGTTTATTGTAGCACGAATTCGATTTGCAATTTGAACCGTCACTATTATCAAGGCAAAATCAGGTGTTTCAAGCAATCCCCGTACACGCTCTTCAGCTTCCTCAGCATTTTCAACAGCGTAAGCATGTTCCAAACCAGCTAGTTTAAAACAGTTTACCGTGTCGAAGTCCGCTACAACAGCAATTTTCATTTAACCACATTTCCAAAGTTTTCTATAATCTCTACTGCTGTTTTAGTAGAAAACATGTTCGCTTAAAACCCATAATCATCTCTAAAATTTCAAGAATTCAACTTTTTTCAGATGATAAAGCCAATCCATAATGGCTGTGACTACGGAATGACTAACAAGTAAAATGTGAATAACATTTTTACTTCTTCTTCGTTAGCAACATTTTTGCTCTGTCAAGAGAAAACTCACGGAATTTTTGGCTGTAAAACAGCTTGAGGTACTCTTCTGCGAACTTAGGTTTGAACGGCAGGTCTTTGATTGAGACACTTTTCTTTTCTCTGAATAGATTTTCAACCGCTATTTCCGCTACGGGGTAGTTCAGCAAGAGCTCTTCCATGTCGCGGTAAACTGCTATTGTTTCCACACACTCGTCGACGTAAGATAAGTACTTGGGAAGGTTCTCCAGTACTTTACCAAGCTTGACATTTGATGATTCTGATGTTGCTTGCATTGCAAGATCCATGCGTTTGATTAACGCGTCGTTTTCCTCCCATAGGAAGTCCTCTGAGGGCGATAAAAGTTCGATTGCTTTCTCTTTGCTCTTCAATTTTTCATAAAGAATCGAGAGAGCGTCGCGAGCGATACTCAATGAGGATTGGAATACGTCTTTTATTGCAATAACGTTAATGGCGTTAAGCGCCCTTTTTTCGATTTCAAGTTTAAGGTTCTCCGCTTTTTCCACGTTTTTCATCATTTTCGGAAATTCCTCACCTAAAGCCCGCATTAATCTTCCGTTGTTAACGCGCAAATTAGCAATATCAGCCAATGTGCGCTGCAAGTGATTAACTGACTTGGAAATTTGAACTTTGTAATGTTTGCTCCAGTTAGTGAGAGCACCGAAAAGTGCATCCAAAGCTATCCATGGAGTAGCTTTTTCGGCAAGTTTTTTCTTTGCGAAAGCTATTGACTGGTTATCTTCCGGAAGCCAGGGGTCGTAAAAAGATCTTATTACGTCATAAGCTTGCTCGGCGACTTTACTTACCTCGTTGGCAAGAGTGTGCCCAGCCTCTAGGACTTCTTTAATTTGACCTATTCTTATTCTCAGAGGCGCGGCATGTTGAAAATCTGTTCTTGGAGTAACCCGTGGTTCCAATCCAATATCCTTGAACGTTCCAAGCCATTTCGAGTATTCGCAGTTTACAAATATTTGATATTCTCCAACTGCAACGTCCAGTTCGGACATTAAATTGTCGAGGTCACGGCTTAAACTGTCTATGTCACTGAATATCTTATCTATTTCTGATGTGTCATCCAGCCTCAGCGTGGTCTTGCTGAGAATCTCGTTAAGCCGGTCGCTAACCATCATCAACTTAACTTCAAAAGGACCACAGGATATGGGAATATTATTCTTGACTTCTGCGACTTCTTCTTCAGTAACTTGAAGCTTCTCTTTGATCTCTCTAGCTTTTTCCATTATCATATCGACTGATGCTCGTTCTTTAGGAGTGTAATCCATCAACAGCGTGGGCAGCGTAAATAGGAGAGTCGCAAAAGTCGCGATTGACATCTGTGCGGCGTTAACGTCAACTCTGAACGCTAATGGATCTTGAAGAGCGCTTGCCAAGATGAAAAATACCGCGACTCCAATGGTTGCCGTGAGGGTTGGGAGAAGCCTCTCGGCGTGAGATAGATTGCTCTGTTTAAAAAACATTCGCGTCAAGAACGTGAAAGCAAAAACTATTCCAAGCACCATGAATAAGAACATAATTATTCCGGGTAGCGAGTCGAAATAATGCCCCAGCATCTCAAGTACGGTGTGCGGCAGTACTGGAGGGTCAGATGTGATTTGGTCACTTATGGCGTTCACGACTATGGATGTATCGTACAATCTGAATTGAAGCATTGATTCTTGAACATTTGCGAATATTTCAGTTAAAGGAACATAGACAGGTGGGCTAGTACCAGGTTCTATCCACCAATCCCATCTTTCTATTGGCATGACCAAGTTCAAGTACTGCATCACTTGGAAGGGCACTGAAATTAACAGGTAGTATACAGCAGTCAGAAACGAGGTTTTTTTAAAAAGTATGATAGCCGTGAAAATCAAGGGTATAGCAAGGAAGTAGGTTTGGCTAAAAAAAAGTGAAATCGCCGCGATTATTCCTAAGTTAATAGACATGACAGCTTTGCGGCTGCGGAAAATTACTGGAAGAGAAGTAAACAGAAAAAGGAAAATAAAAACTACGGCACCACGGGTTTCAGACGCGCCCAGCATCGATATGAAATCCATTTTTGCCAGATTGTACATCAATCCGAGCCCTATGATTAAACCGCCAATAGGCATCCCCAATATGGGTTTCTTGTACGTAAGAAACGCTATCAGAACCGCCAAAATCGCCGGCAAAGGCTGCGGAAAAAGAGGCATAATTGATAACCCTAAAAGCATGCTAGCAAGTGCAATTGGCAAAATCAGAATTTTAAGAAATTCTGGTTCTACAGTGGTCTCTTTCTCTTTCGTTTTATTTCTTGGCTTTCGCTTTGTAAATAAACCAAGAAATCCAAACTTAGACCGCTTCCAAATCGGTTTTTCTGTCTCTTGAGTTGGAATTCCTGGAGCCAATTCTCCGGGCTCTCCACTTGCAGACTCAAGAGCTGATTCTGGCTCTTCATTGACAGGCTCATAAGCTGGTTCGCCCTTATCGTCAGCATCTGTTATAGATGCTGGGGCTTCTGTCTCTTCCGATAGAGGCTCAAGAGCTGGCTTGTCGACCTCTTCTGTAGGAAACTCTGTTGATTCTTCTGGTGCTTCAGCAGGGGTTTCGAGAGGCGATTCTTCTCCCGGTTCATCCGCAACCTCGGGGATCGGTTCAACGGATTCTTCAGTTGAAGGCTCGGATGTCGGTTCATTCGTCGCCTTAGGTTCAAGTGCTGGTTCTTCTGGCGCTTCAGCAGGGGTTTCTCTTGTTTTTTTGCGTTGAGGAAACCGTTCTCGGTATTTCTTTTCCGGATTTCCTTTAAGCCAGTCCCAAATTCCCATTCCGATTTGCTCCCCCGACGATAAATGATAAACCTAAAACCTTATTTTGTCCAACTATTCTTAAGGTTTACCGTGAAAACCTGAAATGGCTAAAAAGGATAAGAGCAAACGTAAACCTCGTCTCAATTCTGCCGGGAAGACAGAGGCAACTGTTGAACCTCAAAAATCGACTTCAAGCAAGCCCGCTATAATATGCGTGGGAGAATATACGATAAAAATTCTTCTGAGAGAGCCTTTAGCGGACGAGAAGGACGAGCCTATGCCCATATTTATTGACAAGTCCAGCGAAGACATTGCTGGATGGAGCCAATCCACTCTTAGGCCCGACCGCATTTTAGGTCTAGACCTAAACATCGATACACATTTTTGGTTCCAAGTCTTACCTTTTATCACAAATGACGGTGCACTTTTAGCACGGTTAAAGGACAAACCTATTGACAGATTGCGTGGAGCTTTGTTGGTGTCTTCTTTATGGGATGGAGTTGGCAGCGGGGTATTGCCAGCTCTGATTTCGCAATTTAAAGAGTGGAACACAAACACCGTAGCCTTCGTTGTTTTGCCTTCAAAAATGCAGGTTCCTGACATGCACTTCAACACTTTTTCATCCATCGGATTGTCTTTGTCAAAAGATTATGCATCTCTCTGCCTCTTAGACAGGGACCAACTCGAAAACTACGTGGGAGTTGACAGAAAAGGCTCCATACTGAAAGGCGACGGTTTTTTCAACTACCTTCTGAAAATGATTTCGGCTAAGGAACCATTTGTCCAGGAACTCTCCGAGCTGTCTAGGGCGTTTGATGTTAGAATATATACAATGCTATCCGCTACAGGAGCCAGCTTCAGCATGTACGGCTCCATCAAAAACATACTTGATTCTGCATTATCAAGACCATTTTTAAAATTTGAGGTGATAAGTGCATCAGTAGTTTATGTTCTCATAAGGTTGCCCCTTCAACTCAAAGAAAAACTGTCAAAAGGAAAAATTGAGTTAGAAATAGCCAGTTGGTTTAAAGAAAAAGCCAGTCTCCAAACCGCCTTCATAAGCGAACCAATATACGTGGAAGACGCTAATGACCGAATAGACTTAGTCATGTTTGTCGGCGGTTTCGACACAACTGAAATATTCAAGGCTATGGAGAAAAAAGTAAAGTCAATAAAGAGTTTTGTAATAAAAAAGGGTTCAATAAAAGAGGATGAATGGCGAGTTATCGCCAAGAGTTTAGGAACAGCTTGAGATGGCTAGGATTTACCGCTAGCTTCTTTTTTCGGCGCCTGATATCCATTCTTTATCCCATTGACGACTTGTGTTGCCGCGACTCCGTGTTCTAGAAGGTAGGAACGGGAAAGATGCCTTTCGAAGTCATTTGACTTGCTATATAGCAGTTGCATTTCATCGAATGCTTCAAGATGTTCGGGCTTTCCTCTGCCGCCTACAACAAGAACCCGGGTAACCCAAGGCTCTCGAGACTCAATTACCCGCACCGTTATTGTTCTTGACACTTCACTGGTAACATATGCGGCTAGTGCAGTGTACAGCTCTTGTGACAGATCTTCGCTCCATAGTTTTGGAGGTGCCTCCACAGTTACCCAGATGTAATCCGACTTGTAGGTTGGCTTAAATCCCATAATGCTTGGTGTCTTGAAAACTCGTACCAGGCTTTTTATGTAATCCTTGTAGTGTTGCATGTCCAGTATATCTTTGATTATTTTCTTTTCAGTAAGCGTCTCTTCCTGCTCAGTCAGTATTTTGAAGATGATTTTTATTCTCTCTGTCTCAGTTATCTCCGCTGATTTTTCGTAGTAAGCTTTGGGCTGGGTTATCTCAGTAATCCTCTGCTCATATTCATTGTACAAATCCACGATTTTGTTCAGTCTCTTGCGGTAAGTGGAAGTAACTTCAATTTTTTTGGCTAGCTGGTCGTAAAGGTTGATGATGTTTTCCACTTTTTCCAAGTCGTAGCAGACGAAAGCGTGTTCTTCTTGGATTCTTTTTATGTCCCTCTCGATGTTTCTGAGCTGTTCTTTAGCGTACCTCTTCATGCTTAGAAGTTTTTTAACCTCGCGTTGCTGCTTTGACCTATCGAATTCTTTCCGTTTAATCATCTCTTCTATTCTCAGCAATTCGCAGTCGATAACGCCTTTTTTATCTATGTATCTCTTTATGATTTCGTTTAGGTAAGTAAGGTATTCGTCTATGATTTTTGCTTCATCAAACGGCGTTCTAAGCATCAATTGTACTAAGAGGTAGAGCGTTGATAATTCCGAATGGATGCTTTTCAAATCTTCCAGTTCAGCTTTGGAGTCGGGAAGAGCTTCGTAGTACCTGATCATGGCTTCAACGAAATATCTTATTTCGTCGTAGAACCTGAGGATCTTAAGAGCTTTGTCTGCGAGCTCTGCTAGGTTCATGAAATCTTCCAGAATCTTCTTTTGTCTTACCGTGAAGACTTGCGAGCTTGGAATCAGCTGAGCAAGACGTTCGAAGATGGCAGCTTTGCTTTCAGGGAAATCAAGGTAGGTCTTTGTGAAGTGAGTAAGCAGGCTTTCCAAGTTGTCTCGTCTTCTGGATCCTTTCTTGTGAAGCGTTAATTTGATTATGGCGTCCTCTATTGGCCCAATCTTGCCCATCATTCTGGTTGTTGTTAGATACCCCATCAGTTCGTTAATCCAGCTTTTCGCTTGGAGCTCGATTCCCTTAACGTGTAATGATAAGTTTTCTTCAAGCCTTGGATTGCTGTATATTATGCCTTTGATTTTCTCTTCAAACTTTTCTTCGTCGTATGTGCCGCTTTTTATGAGGTAGTTTTTGTAGAGCTTACGTGTTTCTTCATTGTTGCCTTCAAGTATCTTGTTAATTCTGTCTAAGATTTCGAGTTTTTCCTTTCTAAGCTCATATAGCATTTGTTTCTTTTCGTAGTCCACTTTGAAGGCTGAAATGTATTTGTCAATTGGGTAAACTACTTTTACCATGCCTAAAGTGTGAACGTAGTTCTCTGTGAGACCGACTTCTGTTCCTATTCCACCTAGCAGATCAGCAAGGTCAAAGTCCATAAGGACATAAAGCATATCCACGATCATGTCATCCATTTCTCTTCGGGCAGCAACGATGTTACCAACTTTGGTGTATGCAGGTAGCAGCGGCAAGTAGATTAGCGCGTTTAGAGGGTTTCTATAGTATTCACCGTAGTTTTCTGTGACATATTCATTGTAGTCCCTGTTCAAAAGTAGGGACAGCTCGTTCATCGCCACGAAAGCTGAGCAACCCTTTGCCGGAGGGTCATCTCCACTGCACGGAGCTATAACAAAAGCTATAATCGGCACGCCAGAACCTAGAACTTTCCTTAGATGCCGAGTAAAGTCGAAAAATACTCCGCTTCCTGTTCCCCCACCTAACCCGTATATGACAATCACAGTCGGGGTAATTATTGACGAGAGTGCTTGTTCCTTGAATGAGTTAACAAAGTTTCTGATTATGCCAAGTTGATAATAGTTAAGAGCGTATATTGCTTTGGCTAGCGCTCTTCTTCTGCCAGCGCCCCCTGCCATGGGAGGTATAGCCATTGTTGAGTCAAGCCATGGGTGAAAGTTAAGCTTGGCGCCTTCCTTAACGAGATATTCATTATATTTTTGGTTAATGAAGTCGAACATTGCTTCAGCGGTTGGGAACTTAACTGACTGCGCGATAAGCCCCAGCCTTTCAGCGGGTATGCCCGCTTTGATCATTGACTCCGAAATCTTGTCGTAGCTTTCCTGAAGAGCCCTAATTTCAGGGTCGGCTATGTCAATTGCTAAGAGTGAAAGTCTTGTAATGTCGCGTTTTAGCAATTCCATAGTTCGTTCGTTTTTCAAGAAAGCTTCTACAATATTTGTTCCTGCTGAGCCTAAACCTATTAACTGTACGCTGTTTTGATATATCCTCGTGGCTTCTCACATCCCAACTATACTTTTAAGCCTGTCTTTAACGCTTTCCAAACTTGTTGAAATAGTTCTATCGACCCGTGACGCACGCAACGTTAGCCCCTCCAAATCTCTGATTTGGTCTTCAAGAACCATCGTAACATACTGCATTCTTCCTCTTCCCCTTATGAACATGATTGCTAACACAATTGCCGCAGCTATCAGAACGCCTACCACAGGCAAGAAGAGCGCTTCCACCGTAGAATAAGCAGGCGCATCGTCAACGTCTAGCGAGTTCAACATGCCAATTGCGCTTTCAACGTGACCTAGCCCAGCTTGAACTCTAGATTCATTTAAAACGTTTTCATAAAGCTCTATGTATCCTGGCGCTACCCCACTTTCCTTAAGAGAAAGCAGTTCGTCTTCTTTTTCCAAGAAAAGAGTTTCGTATTCGCTCGTCTCAGGAGTGACCACTTTCACCTCGATTAAATCTAAAGTTTCACCGGCTGGCCCATATAATGTAACTACACGATATTGTACAGGAATGTCCTGAGCAACCGTTATTGGAACCTTGCCGAAGAGCTTCATGGTTAGTTCGCCCCTAACCTGATAGAATTGTACCTCTTGTGAATTCGGGTTGTAGGCTGTGAGCTCGTAATCTTGAGAAACAAGTTCCCAGTAAGTGTCTTCGAGCGCTGAGTGCACCATTGCAGTTTTAAGTTTCAAAAGCGTGTTAGGCGAAGTGACGCCTACATCAACCGTGAATGTTATTTCCAACTCTGAACCCCCAAATATCGGAGCCAGAGTTCTGTTTTCTTCGGCGGCAAAATCTACCTCGACCATCAGCTCACTTGTATTAGGGTCTTCAACACGGTAACTTGCGAACCATTCTCCCTCACCGACATCAGCTCGAGTTATTGTAACAAATTCAACTGAAAAAACACTTAATACTAAAAGAAGGCAAATAGCTATGACTTTTGTTCTCATTTTTACCCCTCTTGGAAGTCTTCTATAACCAAGGGAAATATAACATTTGTGTCTAAACCTCTCTTTTTAGTATCTGAAAACGAATAATCAAGGAGTTTAAGCATCTTTGCAACATTAAAGCATCTTCAATTCATTTTATTTGGCAAAAAATTCTTTTTTTGTTGAATTGTGGCAAAAAATTCTTAAAAAAGTGGCGCCGGGAATGGGATTCGAACCCATGCGGACCTGAAGGTCCACGGGCTCTCAAGGCCCGCGCGTTATCCACTCTGCCATCCCGGCTCTTTTGTCTAATTGGAGTTTCCTGTTTATTTCTCTTTTTCGTCTCTACCGAAGGCTTGCTCACTTCACAGTTCTTTGTGAGTGGATCAAGGGCTTTCTCCGTTTGCCTGTTTAAAATGAGGGAGACTTACAGCGCCTTAAAGTTGGCTTTCAATGCGTGTCCAACTTGTTAACATGTAGTAAAAAAGCGCTGAGAAAATTAAAAGGGTTTGGTTTTTCTCTAGTTAAATTGTTCTGACGACAACAATAAGATTGTTGAAAACTGCAAACAGAAGGATTACAGAGGCGGCGACGTATGCAGCTCGGAGTATTATTCGGGCGTATTTGAAAGATCGTGTTCTCTTGTCGGTTGTTCTCAGTAGTGTTTGCTCTGCCTTGTAGAAGAGTAGGCCCACCATTATTGTTGTGGAAAGCTTTATGATTGTAAATATTGACAGGTTAGTTTGGGTTATGTTCGCTAGGAACGGATTAACCTCTACAGCTCCAAAGTAAACTATTCCAATGATCGTTGTTAACCAATCAATGGAGCCCATCAAAATAAGTGATAGGCTAGGAACTGCCCTAATTCTGAGCATGTGTACCTTCTCCTTCCCTTCCTGTACTATATTCTATTAGAGGAAGGTCTTTAAGAATTGAACTGCAAGCTACGACATATTCTCAAATCGAACTAAACACGACACAAAATAAAACTAACCATTGCAAGGCGCAAAACCCATAAATAACCGGAACGCCGAAACTTTCAATGCAAAAAGCAAATGGGCCGGTCGTCTAGCCTGGTTAGGACATCTGCTTGACGTGCAGAAGGTCGCTGGTTCGAATCCGGTCCGGCCCACTCAACTTTCTTTTGAAAAAAATCGTGACTAAGAAAAGCGGAGTTTATATCTGGATTTTGAGTTTTCAAGTATTCTAAAATATTAGATAAGGCTTGTTCTGCGATTCTGGAAAGACGTTAACCGTGATTTCTGGTTTTTTCACCAGTTTTCTGTTAAGATGTAGACTAACTGTTGTTTTGGTTTGCTGTTGAAGAAATTGAACAAACTTTTCTTTTGCTTTTGAACAGGTGGAAGAGGGTTCTTAACAAAATGAAATTCTCCCTCGGATATAAACTCTCTTTGCAACTTGTTCTCGTTTTCATCACTTAATAATCGAAACTTCATTCGCTAAGGCATCTGTTTTTATCATTCTTCGAAACGCTGATAAGGCACATTCCAGTATCGTAATATACAATATATCAGTTTTATTTGTTGGCAACCAACTTAAATTTGAGAATAGAATGTTGGTTTTTTTGTCCTAATTCAAACAGCGCATTAATATTTCAATTTTTGACATGTTATACGCTCCAGAGTTTAGCTTTTATTACGATTTATCGCTTGCTAGATTGGAGTGTCCAGATTGGAGGAACTAGAAGGACGAGATTTTTCTGAAGTTCTAGAGCAAGTGCTCGGGCTAGGACCGATATCGCGGGAAAAATTCTTCAAGATAATTGAGACAAGAAATAAAAAGAAGCTGTCCAGTCGAGAGTTTCTCAAGCTCCTAGAAATTATTGAGAATCAGAAACGATCGTCACACTAAAATAAGTACTTAAACATCACATCTTCTTAAAATGTTAGTTTTGTCCATGGATAACAAGCTATAGCTTTTTCAAATTTGCTTTATCATAAATTTGCTTTGTAATCTTCTTCAATAGCTATTGCTTCAAGTTTTTATGAGTAGAAAGTTTTATCCTATGTTAGGAACTATTCAGAATTTTTATAAAAAGCTAGTTAGAAAATAATATAAAACCATTGAAAAGGAGAACGGAATGCCTGGCAAAGAAATAATCGATTTTAGAAGCGATACAGTAACTACGCCTACTGACGAAATGTTAGAGGCTATTCGACATGCTGAACTGGGCGATGACGTTTATCATGAAGACCCAACCGTGAATAGGCTGGAGAAATTAGCTGCCGAAAGAATGGGCAAAGAAGAAGCTCTTCTTGTTACTAGTGGAACCCAAGCAAATTTGATCTCTTTAATGAGTAATGCAAATCACGGTTCACTAGTGATACTTGAGTCAGAATCACATATGTACTGGTATGAGGTAGGAGGCATCTCCATGATAGCTGGGCTTTTACCTTGGCCTTTGAGAAGCCTGAAGGGAGCTCTTGATCCTAAAAAAGTGGAAGCCGCAATTCGACCGCAAAATATCCATTTTCCAAAACCTGCCCTCATATGCATTGAGGACACTCATAATAGGCATGGTGGAACAATCATAACGCCTGATCAGATAAAGGCAATTAGCGAAGTAGCCCACAATCATGACCTGAAGCTTTACTTGGATGGCGCCCGGATTTTTAATGCTGCTATTGCGCTTGATACTGATGTAAAAGAATTCGTCAAACACGTTGATAACTTGATGTTTTGTCTATCCAAGGGTTTATGTTGTCCAGTCGGCTCGTTGCTAGTCGGCACTCGCGATTTCATCAGAAGGGCGCGAAAATTACGAAAAGTCTTAGGCGGTGGCATGCGCCAAGCTGGAATAATTGCTGCTCCGGGTATTGTGGCTTTGGAAAGTATGATTGAAAGATTGAAAGAGGATCATATAAACGCCAGACGTTTAGCTGAGGGAATAGCAAAGATAGACGGAGTTTGCGTTGACTTAAGTTGTGTGCAAACCAACATGGTGTATTTTAGCATCGATGGCTTAGGAGTAACAGCTGACTTTTTCATTTCGAAGCTTAGACAAAAGGATATACTTGCTTTGGCTTTGACAGATAAGAAAATACGGATGGTAACACATAAAAACATTGAAAAAAAACATGTAGAAAAAGCAATTGACACAATTGAGAGCATATTTAACGAGCTAAAGAATGAATAGGATTATTTTTATTAAAAGTCAAGGTTCTTTTTCATCGTAAAAAATTGACAAACCAAAACATAAGAAATTCCAGGTTTTCCAAAAAATGTCTTAAAACAAAACCATCGAAATTATCGATTTTTACAGGGTTCTGAAGTATTCAACTTTAGAGGAAAATTTGAGGAAGATGTCTAGCTTTTGTGTTTCTTGGTTATTGTCTATGACAAAGTTTTCTAAGGTCTTTTAAGCATTAGTAATTTAGGGTGGAGTAATGCCTGATTCAGAGGAAGAAATTTACTCAATTATGTTTAGTTCTTTGAAGCATCCTGTGAGACGGAAGATTCTTCGTATGCTGGCGGAGAAATCGATGAGCTTTTCGCAGATATTGGATGTGCTTGGAGTTTCCAGTTCCCATTTGACTTATCATCTTGAGAATCTAGGTGAGCTTTTGTCGAAGGCTGATAATGGGCAATATAAGCTGTCCACTTTCGGTCAAGCTTCTGTGAGCACGATGAAAATTGTGGAGGAGGCACCAGCTGTTCGTTCACAGTATGGTTTCCCTTTATCTTTGAGGTGGCGATCGTTTTTGGCGGTGCTTGTTATCGTGCTTGTTATTTTGGCGAGTTTTTCTTATTTTGAGTATGCTTCTTTGAGTCAGTTGTCTGATGAGCATGAGCTTTTACAGTCGAGGTATGATCAGTTGTTGGCTTGGAGTGCTAGTACGGATGATGCTATTGATTTTCTTGAGGATGTTATTCAGTTTGATACTGGCGAATTTCAAGCGACGCTGTTAAGTGACACTGTGGAACACCGTTCCGAATTAGGCGGAGTAGCAGAAGAGGTTTTGAAGTATTCGTTTGCCGACAATGAAAACCAAATTTATGTTGTTTTAAGGTTTAGAAACCAAAAGCTGTCCAGGTATCATTTGGATTTGTTTGAAGGGTCGCCGGTTTACTCTCAACCTCAACCTTACACTATATTGGATACTGCTAAAGGTTTAATGGATAGGTTCAGCTCTTTTGAGGATACTTCGTACTTGATAGACATGCGCGCTATGTTGGATCATGTTGAAGACACAGAAAACGCTGAAGTGGTGGAGGGTAACATCAAACTGACGGTTTCTATTTCTGGAGGTAACGCAGATATCATATGGCAGTATACTGAAAATGATGTTGACTTTTCACCGAAAAGCGTGAGCTTAATATTCGAAGATGGCGTTCTAACAGAACTAACCGACGGTTGGTTCCTTTTTACCATTGAAACCACTGAAGTTACTGTTAAAACCGAAGAAGAAGCCATAGCAATCGCAAGAAACGCGGTGGAAGGTTTCACATGGACGGTGGACGGCGTGGTAGTTTCTGATTTTATAGTGCTAGAGGATCCTGTGCTAGCTACCTTTCACCCAACCGTCAGAACCAGCGGTCTATCACTGGTTCCTTACTGGGAAGTTAGGCTTCACCTTGACAGGGTTTATGCAGGAGGCATTAACCGCATCGACGTTGGAGTGTGGGCTGACACAGGAGAAGTAAGAAGAATACTGACAAAAAGCGGATAACTGAAAAAGTCTGCTAGTTTTATGCTCGGAAAAGACTATATTCCCTTTTATGGAGGCGTGATAAGAGACTTAGGCAAAATCAACAAGCATTTTTAGGTTTTTAAGAAGTATCTCAGAGTTTTTGGGCTAAACACAGCGAACCTTGCGTTTTTTAAGTTTCTGCCGATTTTCGGTATTAACCCTGCTGCATCCGTTCCCAGTTTACATGTTAAGGAGTGCACGAAAAGGTCTAAAGGTTCCACTTCTATAACGTCTCGGTCTAGATTAGAATGTCTAATTGTAGCCTCTATCTCTTGAAGAGTCGGATTTAGAACTAATAGTCTATCCAGAAGTGATTCTCTCCAAAACTCGTATTTCTTGATTTGTTCACTTGACAGCTCAGCGTCTATGTAGCTTTCATTCTTGGCAAAACCGTTTATTTTTACTTTGACTGGTACACCTTCGCAGAAACCGAAAAGCTCAGCTATCTTTCTCAAGTCAATTTTCCTGCCACCCACGAGTTCAGTCTGCAAATGATCCGTGGGTACGATTGCATGAATGATTCCCGGCTGGAAAAGCCCTACATCTACAGATAGCCCGTCTGGGTTTTTTCTAATATTGCCAATGTAGCCTTTTAATGTTGAAAACGCTTCCACCTTCTCAAAATTGCTCGGGCAGAGACCTACCTCTTGAATCACATAGTTCGTCGCAATTCCTTCATCCTCTCCTGAGAGAGATATCTGAACCCAACCTCCAGCGGAGGCCCCTAAAATTTTTATTTCTACTTCCAGCCCTTCTAACTGAGTTTTCAAAGCTTTCCCTACTCGTTTCAACTGCTTATCATCGCTAATTTTCGTCAGTAAAGTTAAATTAGTCATGAGCAGTCGCCAATAAGACTGGTTATTTCATCGTAAAGTTTCCTCACTCTTTCAACCGCCTCGCACTTCATCTTCCCCGAAAGCTTCTTAATAATCAGATCTATCGGAACTCTTTTTCCGTTTGCAATCATCTTATCGGCATAAGAAACAACTTTTTCCTCGAGGGTAATGGGAACGTAAACGTCCCTTGGCCACCCCAATTTCTCTGCTTCACTGGTGGTTATCCCGCCTCCAACGTGCCTTTTTATTATAGAAATCACTGAGTCGGGCAAACTAGCAGATTTTGCTATTTCAGCTCCAAAAACTGCATGGTGGATAGTGTGAGTTTTCGAGCGACCAATGTCATGGAGCAGCGCGCCTATTTCCACGAGCTCAAAATCAATTCTGAAGCCTTTCTGCTTAAGGACGCTGGCAGTCTCAAGTGCAAGTTCTGCAACTGCCATACAATGGGTTATGACTTTCTCGGAGCATTGTTTTTCACGGAGAAGCTGTAACGCTTGGTCCTTGGAAGGAAGCGTTTCACTCACCCAGTTCTTTTCTCAGCTGTTCAACTTTAGCCGATAATTTTTCAACAAATTTTCCGTTTTCACAATGCGCTAAAGGTTTGCCACAAGTGGAACAATGAAAAACTAGTTCTACAGCTTCTTCAAACGGGATTCGCTTGCATCCCGGTGTATTGCAACAAAAAAAATCATGATTCTTTTCATATTCTAGCCGAGTATCCAGTTTCTCAAGAACTCTGCGTTTCTGGCTTAGAATGAAGCCTTCGAGCTGGTTTGGTTGGAGTTTCCAGTGAAATATAAACCATCCAGTTTTGGGGTCACGTGTTCTTCTCAAACTCACAAGAGAATGGTCGTAAAGCTTGTAGAGGATTCTGCGAACTATGTTTAATCGAATACCGGTTTTGTTAGCGATTTCGTCATCTGTTATTTCATCTACACTTTTTATGAATTCAATCAGTTTTACGGCTTCTTCCTCGCCCATCGCCGTTGCAACTTTCATCAATGTTGCATCATCAATAGTTGATAACATGCTCTGCTTTCCTTTCCCCATAAATAACCGTATTGCTTCAATAAAACTCTTCTTCAAATTTCTAATGAAATCAACATTAATTACGCTAAAATGTTCGTATTCGCAGTTTTGTTTAACAAAATTCATCGTTGCAAGAGCAAAATTGCGGGGGCGAATTAAGCAAGGGAAGAAGGAATTCATGGCGAACAAGATTGAAAACGGAAAAACTGCGAATACATTACAGTATTAGTTCAATATTTCAATTTTACGTCCTAAATTTGACGCATTATTTTTGTCAAATTGATCGTTCAATCTGTTAATACTCCAACACTTTTATTGCAACAAACGATGTACAAGGTGAATGATAAAAACGTTTCGTGTTGTTCTTCAAATAAATATATGGATGAAATCTAAATCGTTAATAGCTAATTCCGTGCTCAGATCCAATTTAATCTGCTATGTGAATTTGCATTTTAACCCTTCCGCGGTCTTTCTGAGGTAAACAACTATTATATTTTGATCAAGTTCATCTCGTTGTTTGATCAGGCGTTCTATTCTTAAACAGTTATTTTTTCTGTCAAATCCTCTAAGATAATTGTCTTCGTCAAAGAGTATCTCGTACCGAAAATTCTTTGGATTGCTAAGGGCTGCGAGTTTTGGAAGATCATCCTTTATTACGTGAAGATAATGAACGTAATGCTGCGAGTCAGTGAAGCCATAAGGGAAGGCTTTTAATTCAGTGACTAATTCTGGTTTAGTGATACAAGGTCTTCCAGCTCCATAATCAACACTGCCGACTACAAAATCAAACCTGCGATCAAGTTTCTGATAGACTCGGGTATCTAGATGCAAATTGACTGCTTCTCCAAATTCTGAGACCCAAAGATGGTAAAGGTAGGCGGCAATGTCGGCCTCTAAAATTGGCAAAAAAACTTTTTTATTGTAATCATTGCAAAGGGTTTCTAAAACACGTTGCAGTTTATCCAGCTTATGTGCACTCCTATATTGGTTTAAATTCTTTTAGCCTTAAAAAAATTTGAATGCTGGAAAATCATTTTAGTGTTATGAGAAAAGTAATTAGTTGGAAAATCTCGTACAACTTGACACAAATCTATCTCTCTGCAATTCCTATAGCTATTCCTGTCTCAGCAACTGAATCTTCGTAAAAATCTTGACCAACCTTTTTGCAATAGGCGCGGCGGGCTGTTCGTTCCGCCAGTGGTTTGTACTCTTTCGCTCTGTCTGAAGATAATGGCTTTTAGCAGTCGGATTATTAGGAATTATTTGTCGAAGCAAAACGTGCTTTCTGCATCATAGGATTAGACATTATTGTATGGGTTATAAAGCAGACATCTTGGTGTGCTAATTCAACCCAATTTTAGATTGGGATCTTGATTAACAGTTGATTATTTGTTTAGGAAAAGCTGGAGAAGGGTTTGCTGGGACTTTGCACACTCAACTTAAAGGGGAAAGACAATTGTTGAATAGTATTTTATGCAACTTGTCAAATATTGGTTCATCACGAGAGAGTTAGCAAATGTGGGAGAGCAGAGACCTTGCCCTTGTCATTCTTTTTGCAGTTACTAATTTTGTCTACACAGTATTCATAGGTCAAATAGCTTGGTTGTTCACTGGAATACCCGGGTCAAATTATCTTTTCAGTATCGGTTTTGCTATTATCATCAGTCTTGCTTTGCTTATGTATCAGGGTAGAAGATGGAGATTCTTATTACAAAATATATTATTTGCTATACTGGTTATTCCAACATATTTTGGTGGAATACCATTTGATATCCTAGCCAGGATACCGATAATAATCAATGCTTTGCAGGTAGACATTGTATGCAATAGCATTTATGGGTTTTTTAAAAGAAGCAACAAATTGCGATGGTGGGCAATTATAAGTACCCTTGAATTATTCTTAATATCTCCATTTGTGCAAATGCTTAATTTTTACTTGTTCTATCTTCCAACCGTTTTAGCGACCTTTGTTAATGTTATTTTGTTGATGCTTCCAGTGATAATAATTGAAGGTATTGCGGGTGCAATAATTGGATACAAACTCTATCAAAGAATAGAAAAAGTTGGACGAGTTGCGGCTAAATAGATTCCAAAGACGCATTAAAAAACCTGAAAGAATTCGCGAGATTATTCGTAAGGTGGATTAAATTTTTTTGAACTCCATTATGTAGGTATGTATGCTTCACCAACATAATCTCTAAATAATATACCATCAGTACCGGGTCCTGAATACTGTGATGATGGGTGGAAGAAAGTTACAAGTGCCTCAAATGCATTGAATTCAATCCAGTTCTTAAAGCCACTCTGGTAAACCAGGGATAATTTTCCAGTTTTGACTTTGCCAAATCCTTCAAGCAAAAAGCATGAAGGAGGAAGACTGTATGACGGAGGAAACAGTGGTACTTGAACGGTCCAACCAGCAAAAAGTGTGTGCCCATGTATCCGGACATGGAACTCGTCTTTCATTAAAAGGTGGAAATTATTTCCAGCTGGAGTACCACGAAAAATCCTCTTCAAAATATCTTGAGAGGGCGTATTTCCCAAAATCGCAACTGGTACAAAACCAAAACCGGAAGGAGTGTCAAGCCATAAGAAGACTACTAAGTTATCTCCACCCCCATTTGAAGAATGCTCATCAACATGAAAGGCATGAAGCATCATATCAGGCAGATTGAAGTAATCGGGTGGATGAATAATGGCTTGCCCAGTACTTGCTAAAAGCAACGCGCCTTCTCTAGATCGAATAGGTTCTAAGTTTTTCTTGGCTCTAAGTATCTTATTCAAAACGTCTCTTTCTGTGAGATTTCCAGGAGTTTTTTGATCTTCAATAGAAAAAGTAACTACCTTTCTAAAATTCTTTAAAACAGGACTGGATGAATCTGTAGTCGCAGTTGCGGTTTCCGTAGGCACAATTATTGATTCTATGGTAACAGGGGATGGGACGCAAGCTTTTCTCCAAATGTCATTCAGCATGGTTTTCGTTTTTTTAATGTATTCAGAATCGTTTGCATAGAACGTATTCCTAAAAAACGGTAACGAAAATGCCTTCTCTGGCTCTAACGGAGGATACTTGAACTGAAAAAGATGCTTTCCATCAATTATTGTTGTTCCTAGGTAACTTATGGGAACATGTCTTACTTCACATAACTCTAAAAGTTTTTGTGAAACTTTTAAATTCTTTTCAATAATTGGTGCCATGATTCTAATAGCTACCCCTCTCTTAGTCCACTCTTTCAACTGGACGATCCGATTATAAAAATCAATAAGACCTTCAGAAGAGGTCACAATCATAATTTCATCTCGGGCATTTTTCAAAAATTTGTCATATTTTCTTTTAGCATTCTCAGCATCTTTAATAAGGACCATTTTAGGGGTTGGCTTTCCAGTTTCAAGCTCCATAATTTTCTGCTCAATATCTATTGAATTACACCAAAGATTGTTAAAGACGCTCGAAAAAGCTTGGATTAGAGATTTGCAGTTTGTACAAAGACACTCTTCTTGATCGGTTCTTGTGATAAAAAAGATGAGTTCTTCACCATCTCTTATAACCAATCGAGGAAATGCGGTCAAGCCTAAGTCAGGATTTCTTCCTCTAAAATCCAGTCCAGCTTTCAATTTTGCTCTAAGAAGTTTCATTGCTTTCAGATTCTGATTGGATAACTCTGTGAGAAAACGGAATTGAACCTTAGATTTTAACGGATGATGATAGGCAGAATCAAAGACACCAAATTGGTCGGCACGCACTAAGTCTGAAACCGTTGAAATAGCTGACAATTGAGTAGTTGTCTCTTTTACCATCTGAGATATTTTCTGATAGATTTTTTTTGTGCCTTCAATCACTGCAAACTTTTCTAATGGAAATTGAAGTTCGGTTTGGCTTATGTTCTCCCAATCATCTATTAATGCTTTTTTTCTTTCTTCTACTAGTGCAACCTCTTCTTGCTTAGCTTTAATGAAAGAATCAATAATTTTCGCAAATGGCACAGCTGTGAAACGAGTTGGATATTCAAGAGTTGCTTCCACCAAACCTTTTTTCTGAAGACTTTTCAGTGTTCGATAAACTTGACCCTTATTCATTTTAATCTGCTTGGCAACGTCTCCACCTTTAAGGGGACCTCGCTTACCTAAGAAAATGTATACTTCTGACTCTTTCTTCGTTAGTCCAAAATCTCTTAAAGCTTCTTCTATTGTTCCCCTCTTCAAATTAAGTCACGTCTAATAACAGTGGGTGGTGACTATTGTACCCAGCCCAATTTTAAGTGCGATTACCGACTTTAACTAGTTTTCGATAATCGGAATGACAGTTCCGACTAGTCCATCAGGGGGAGGTGAAAAAGAATGAATAAGAAAATAGTAAGTACAGCAGTAGTTTTGTTAGCTGTTCTAATTATTGCCCCTATTAACATATCTCTGGCATCTAAACCCATTACAGTTGATCCTATGGATCCTATATTAATGAAAATGGATGCAAAAATAGTAGAATCAAGAAGTGTTGGAAATATTGTTATCTCAAAACGGATCCTTTTTGGCTATTTTGATTCAGGTCCATTCGAAGGAACAATAAATCGGGAAATAACAGTTCAAGTGCAACTGGAAACTGGAAAAGCCACAGTCCAGAATATACTTCATGTTGCTGATGCTGTAGTGACAGTAGGTGAACGTGAAGCAACGGGAGAATTTGTCATGAAAATGATTGGAATAATACCTAATGTCAAATGGGTGATAACAACAAGCAACTTGGTGGATTCAGATACGGGTGAAAGAGTTGAACTTTATGGTCAAGGAGACTCTGCAATAACCTACATGGGAGCCCCATACAATTTTCCTGAAACACCTTTTGCACCGATACATTATGGTCTTGACAACGCTCTTTGGGGCCAAATAAGTCTAACTCCTTAGTTCAAAAATGCGATCTGAAAAAAACAACTTTGCCTTTTCCTTTTTTTGGATCTATCTGGATGTGGTAATTTGAGTTTAGAGCGTGTAGTAAAAGCATTAGTTGATCTTGGGCTTCCAAGGATTGATGCTGAGGTGTATGTTCACCTAGCAAAAAAATGGCCGATAGAAATAATGAACTTGACTAAGGTTTTGAAGCTTAGCAAGCAGAAACTCACTTGCAGTCTCAAGAACCTTCAAAGCAAAGGAATAGTAACTGTAAACCCTGACGACAACAAATTATTCTCTGTCTTGCCTTTTGAACAAGCGTTAAACTTGTTAATTGAGATAAAGACGGAACAAGCTCAGCTCATGCAAGAATGCAAAAAAGAGCTACTTTCTAGCTGGCGAAAAATAACAATGGAGAAACCTGCGAAAAGCTAACTGTAAATGTAAGAAATTAAGTTTTTTATGGATATTGCAATTCAACCATACAGGACAGCGATTATGATTAATCCTCGTTGCTGATAACCATCTTTCCGCTTGGCAGCAAAGCAGATACGTGCTTATTTACGCAGCTTTATACTGTGCAAATTTAAACGCAAAAATGCGTAGAGGCAACCGAACGCGTTTTGAACTTCGTTTTTTGCAAGCCAAAACTCGCGGTCGTGTATTGTAAACATGCGTTTTTCGTATGTTCGTTTTCCTCCCACTTGCCTCACCTCCGTGGTACAAGGAAAATTTCCCGCTTGCCATATTTAAACTCTCGGACGTAAACTACGCTCTTAACGTAGAAAATCAACATTTAACTATCGTTTTTTTGCCTCTCTTTTGAGGTACTACCTTTATCTTAGCGTTTTTAAAGTCCTCAGCTAATTCTCTTCCTTCAAAAAACCTGTCCAAGAATACAGCGAGAGCTGCACACTCAGAGTGTGGTTGATTTCCGACCGCCACATTAAAGTCTGAAATGTAATCTGAAAAAAATTCTCCAGGAACTTTCTGGCTTCCTAATAACACCAGAACATCTTTTCCCGATTCTCGAATTTCATTTATAACATGGCTGGTTTGCACGTTCTCTCCGTAAACTGTTAAATGGACTACGATTCCACCTTTTGTCTTCCATTCTCTAACGAAGTTTTTCCATTTTTTGCCCATTATAAAAGCGAATTTTCCACCCCAGTTCTCTGTAACCTTGTCCACAGTTTTTTCAAGTTTCTTGTCTATTGTATCAGAAAGCAAGAATCCTGAAGCGCCCAATGCTCGCGCTGTTAGGGCAACATGGCTTGTCATCCGAGCATCCCGTTGTGGACGGTGACCCCATCTCAGCACGACAATTTTCTGCATCTTTTGTTTTCGATCAGGATTTATTGATTTTTCCAAATTTTCCATCAAGTTCTTCAATCCGTTTCCTTACTTTTTCAGCGAATAAAGGTTTTGCCTTTAAAGTGACTTCTACATAGTCGCTCATGAACTTTGCTTCCTTCACAAACGCACTTTCGTGAACCCACGACATAAAAGACATGGTTTCGTTTGTCAACGGAATAGAGAATGACACGTGAACGTAATCTTCGAGTTTTTTCAGTATTTCCTGCTTCAACAATTCTAGGTTTGTTTGTTGCTGTGCCGATATGAGAATTGGATTCTTTGTCTTCTGCTTTAATGCTTCAAGCTTCTGCTTCATTTCAGCTTTATTTAACAAGTCAATTTTGTTCATCACTGTTATAATTGGTATCCCTATTGCACCTATTCGCTCAATTGTCTCCAAGCATACGCTGTTTTTCTTTTCAATTTTCTGTAGGGGTTCACTTAGATCTAGCACCAGTAATATGAGGTCAGAATAGATTGTTTCTTCAAGAGTTGAACGGAATGCTTCTATCAAGGTTAAAGGCAATCGGTCTATAAAGCCGACGGTGTCAGTTAAGAGAAAAGGTCTTTTGGAGATTTCTATGAGTCGCGTTGTGGTTGAGAGCGTCGTGAACAACGCCTTGTCCACCCTTGCTTTTCCTTCCGTTAGAGCGTTAAACAATGAGCTTTTCCCGGCACTTGTATATCCTGCTAAAGAAATTGTGAAAAAACCTAGTTCAGTTCTTCTTTCACGGTGTAAAAGCCGTTTCTCTTGGATTTTCCGAAGTTTCCTTCGTATAGTTTTAATCTGCCTATTTACAGCGTCATGATAAACATCTGCTTCGTAGGCGCCTAGCCCCATAAATCCTGGTTGCTCTTTCAACTTTGTTAGTCTTACGCGTTCTTTAGCGTGCGCCAGTTCATACCGAAGCGTTGCAAGCTGAATCTGGAGTTTAGCCTCTGTTGTTGTAGCTCTTTTCGTGAAAATCTCAAGTATCAGCTTGAACCGGTCAATGGCTTCTACACCTGTCACTCTAGCCAAATTGTAGGATTGAACAGACTTTAGCGGATTGTCAAATAGAATTCTTTCCGCGCCCGTCTCCTTGACAAGCACGGCCAATTCTTCTACTTTTCCAGCACCTATCTGATATCGGGCGTCAGCCTCTCTGAACTGCTCAACTTTTGCGACGACAAAATATCCTGCGGCTTCCGCAAGTTCTTTGAGTTCCTCTAAAGTTGATGTTTCGTGACTTAGTCGTCTTTGAACTATGATTGCTTTCGTTCTGTGTTTTCCTCCTCGCCTTTCTTGTTCATCTTTATAAGGTCGCCTAAAGTTTTTTCCCGATTTGGCGATTTAGGAAAACCCGGTAATATTTTTTCTTCTCTTATTGGAACAAGCAACTTAATTTTCAAAACGTGTTCAAGCTTCGTGACGAGAAGATTGTTAGGTGTCATCCTCCTAGTCTCAAGTTTGCTTATAACGGACGCCTTCTCATTTATTTTTTTGCCAAGTTCCTCATGAGAAAGCCCCAGCTTTTCTCGTGTGCGCCGAATCTTCGAATCATAATCTTCTACTATCTCTTGAGTGGTATCCACTTTAGCTTGGGGCAGCTTCTTTCTCTGAAAAAACAGCATATGCGACAAAGATTTCTTCGGAGCTTTCTGCTCAATCTCTTCCCTGATTATTCTTCCATGTTTTGAACATTCAATGCAAACTGTTAGCTTGGCGCCTTCAATTAGAGCCCTTACCGGAACACCATGAATTTTGCGTCCGCAGACTTCGCATCGCAAAGATTTTTCACCTATTTGTCTTTATTGTACGGTAGTGTTTATACTTGTCGAATCAGAAATGCAGAACACGGGTGAAAAAGTGGAAAATGCGTTGAGCCGAATCAGAAGCACGGCTGACTACCAATTCGGAAAAGGCATAGGTGTCAAGCTTTTTCCAGAAAACGTTGATATAACGTATTCCAAAGCCACTGGAAGGATACGCTTTATACATCTAAACGGTGAAAGACTGGCAACACTTCGTCCTACTGATGGTTTGCTGTCCCTAAGTATCGCTGCTGCTAAGATTATAGCTGAAAACCGCGGTTCCGCTAGATGTTTCGTCACAGTGCAAAACGCCATTTCAGACTTCATTGCAAAAGGTGGAGATGTGTTTGCCGTTCATGTTGTAACAGTTGATGACGAAGTCCATGCTAGGGACGAAGTTATAATTCTCGACGAGGATCACCAGGTTATAGCGGTTGGACGAGCGTTGCTTTCCGCCTTGGAGATGAAGGCTTTCAAAACTGGCGTTGCAGTCAAAGTTAGGCGCGGATGTGCAAAATAAAGTTAAGTATATAACCCATATCGCAGAATAGTTTGTGGAAGCGATCAATTATGCATAGACGCATGAATCCCCGAGAACAAAGGCGCATGATGCAACGCATGGGCATGAATATGGACTCTGTTCCTGATGTTAAGCAAGTCATCATTAGGACCAACAGTAAGGATATAACAATAGAAGAACCTGAAGTGGCGATTCTTGAAATGCAGGGGCAAAAAATCTTTCAGGTTGTTGGTGGAAAAGTAACGGAGAAAGCTCCTGAACATTATGCTGCCCGGGCTTCTGAAATTTCTATTTCTGACGCAGACGTGCAACTTGTAGCCGACCAAACGGGCAAAAGTGTGGATGAAGCAAGAAAAGCCTTGGAAGAATGTGAAGGTGACTTGGCGAAAGCTATACTGCTACTTCAGTCCTGATTTAGCAATTCTTCATTGCTACCCTTCCAGTGTTTTTTACGTGGTGTCCAACGGCGTTACAGAGTAGAACCATGTTTTGCCTATGTTTTTTGGGGTTTAAGGGGGCTTAATATGCAATTTTGAGGTTAAATCGACTAATCGGATTTCTTGGAGTTCTTTAGCGCCAAAAGTTGTTTCAGGTCTTTTTTCATTAGGTTTATCCATCCTTGTTCAAAATGAAAGGAAGCATTATCGCTGATTACTCTGACTCTACAATCGCCTTTGCAGTCGGATTCTTTCTCCGGAATTTTCCCGCACTTGACCTTGCACAAATCGTTAACGTACTGATTTATTCGAAGGTAGAGCCTTTCCGGCTTGAAGGTTGGCATGTATCCTTCGGAGATTCTCTGAATGTCGTTTTGTGTTAATTCTTGTTTTGCAGCGTCCGTGAACCTTTTGCCGAAGAGAACACCTTTATCATAGTCTTCTTTTTCCATAGCTTCCAACATCTTACGCACAGTGTCTACTCCAACAAATCCAGATTTGGATTTTGATTCTACTATTCGTAACAGAACTTTTTCATTTGATGCAGTATCTAAAGCAGTGATGTCTATTCCTTCATCTGATTTTTCCCTATCTTCACAACTATAGTTTCGCATAGCCATGAATAACTCGGCTTCGTCTTTAATGCTTATTTTATTTCCCCCTTTCTTATATAATTTGATAGACGACAAAACTTCACAAAATTTAGTTATCGCCTAATAATCTAAAATGTTCCTCAATTATTTTGTATATATTCTCGTAAAAGTTAATATATCCTTCTATGAATAGCTGCGAATAGCCGTTGATATGATTCGACAAATCAATTTAAGTTAAAGATTGAACAAACTGAACTGAAGGATTAACCTTTCTATTTATTTCACACTTTTTACTATTTTGCTTGCAAACCTTTAAATCAGGTGGCAAGTTATACCAGCATAATAATTGAAAATTTCTATTTTCAATTTTTAACCAAGGGAATTAGAGGTGATTTTAAACGCCACAAAAGAAAATGTTTGGAACAAAATGCGATGAATGTGGTAAAAACACCACAGTGCCTTTCAAGCCTAAAGAAGGCAAGCCTGTTTACTGCAGCATATGCTTCTCGAAACGCGTCTCAGATAAACGAATGCGTTTCAAGCTCAAGTCCAATTTTGATTTAAAAAACGCATGGGCAAGACGCGGAACCGGTTTTAAAGGAAGAAGAGAGGAAGAGCCGACTAGCATTTTCCAAAGATACTTGCAGCAAAACTGACGGCAGTAACATCTTAAATATCTCTTACAAATTAAGATTTGAAAGTTCAGTTATTTCTATATATCAGATACTCCATTACGTGTTTCATAGGGGCTCTGATGGAAAACCAGAATTTTGATGTGACAGTAGTAGGTCATTTCGCTATAGATACTATTCGTTTGCCAAGTCGTTCTATGCCTTTCGTGGTTTTGGGCGGTTCTGTAACTTATGTTTCTTTTGTGACAAAACGTTTGGACGGAACAGTTTCCGTGATTTCCAAGGTTGGGGGAGATTTTCCAGAGGCTTACTTGTGGCTACTTAGGGAAGAAGGAATAGACGTTTCCAACATCGTTAAGCTCAAGAGGGTGGGAACAACGCGTTTCGATTTGAAATACAGCAATGACCTATCAAGCAGGATACTTAGACTGGAAAGCAAGGCGGCTCCTATAAGTTTGAGTAACTTGCCAAAGGCTCTGCACACTAAAGCTATTCACATAGCGCCTATCGCAGGCGAAGTACCATATGAAGTTGTCGAGAGATTGAAAAGTTGTACGGATGTTTTATCACTTGACCCTCAAGGTTTATTGCGGCGCTTTGATAAAAAAACGGGAAAGGTTACACCAAGCTCTTCAGTTGATAAAAAACTGTTCAGCCTAGTAAACATTTACAAGTCTTCGCTGGAGGAAATCACTGCGCTCACCGGAAAATCTAATATAAACGAGGCGATAAACGCCATCCACGACTTTGGAGTTAAAACAGTCATAGTGACTTTAGGCTCCCAAGGTGCTGTGCTTTCCGTGGAGAAAACGCTTTATAACATTCCCACATGTAGCTCACGAGCTATTGTTGACCCTACTGGCGCTGGGGATGCTTTCATGGGAGGTTTTTTAATTGAGTACATACGTCAAAAGGATTCTTTTTGGTGCGCTTGTGTTGGCGCTGCTGCAGCTTCTCTAGTTATTGAAGGCATTGGACCTACATTTTTCGGGGAAAAAGAAGAGATTTATCAAAGGGCGCGTTCTGTCTATGAAAAAGAAATTAAGTCATGACGCGTATTGTACTGCGTAAGATTGTATGAGGGCATTAACTGTTGGGTCGCATAGATAAAGGAATTAACTGCAGCGTGATCGGTTGCAACAGAGAGGCTGTCCGTTCACTGTCAACTGGAAAAGCCAAGTCTGCCGGGTTAAATGTTGGCAGTGGCGAAAAACGTGTTTACGTTTGCAAAGAACACTACAAAGAATTTAAGAAGAAAACTAGAAAGGACAAGACTATTGACAAGTGGCGTTACAGCGCTTAAGAAGAGTGAAGCATCATGAGAATACTGCAATTGCATTCTAACTATATTGTTTATAAGCCTGTCAAGAAGGAGATTAACATAGCTGAAGAAGCGGCAAATGAAGAGATCCGTTTTGAAGAAGTTGTGGTCTTATTCACCGCCATCGAAGCGGGCGATAACGTAGCTACTACACAGAAAGCTATAGAAGACGTGCACGCGTTCCTTCAAAACCTCAAAGTTAACCGTATATTACTTTATCCTTTCGCACACTTGAGCAGCAACTTGGCAAAGCCTTTTGAAGCGCTTAAACTGATTAAAGAAATGGAAGGCTACGCAAAAGAAAAAGGCATCGAAACTTACCGTGCTCCTTTCGGCTGGACTAAACAATTCACGCTTTCCATAAAGGGACACCCGTTGGCAGAACAGTCACGCTCCTATGTAACCGAAGTTGAAAAAAGGGAAGTGCAACAAGAAGTTAAGGAAGAAGAACAAGTTTCTGCAGCATTGAAAGCTGAAGATACGCTCAAGTCTTTTTGGTACGTTCTCCAAACCGACGGCTCACTGGTGCCGATTGAAGAATTCAATTTCAAAGGATATTACAACCTGAAAAAGTTCTCTCAATACGAGATTAAGAAGACCCGCGCAGTCACGCAGATGCCTCCTCACGTGTCTTTGATGAAGAGACTCGAATTAGTAGATTACGAGCCGGGAAGCGACCCAGGAAACCTTCGTTGGTACCCGAAAGGCAGATTGATCAAGTCGTTGCTGGAGCAGTTTGTCACCGCCGAAATGATTAGTTATGGAGCGATGGAAGTTGAAACTCCAGTTATGTACGATTTTAATCATCCAAGCTTAGCGGACTACCTGAACCGTTTTCCTGCACGACAGTACCTGTTGAAAACAGAGGATAAAGACCTTTTTCTCAGGTTTGCCGCGTGTTTCGGGCAATTCTTAATGGTGCATGATACCCAATTCTCTTACAAGCAGATGCCTCTGAAACTTTACGAGTTAACTCGCTACAGTTTCAGACGCGAAAAAAGCGGCGAAGTCTGCGGCTTAAGGCGCCTGCGCGCGTTTACAATGCCTGACTGCCATGCCTTCTGCGCCAATTTAGAACAGGCAAAACATGAATTTAAGAAGCGCTTTAACCTGTGCATAAACATACTGGGCAACATTGGCTTGACAAAGGGCGATTACGAAATTGCGCTGCGCTTCACGAAGGACTTCTATGAAGAAAATAAAGAGTTCATCTTAGAATTGGCAAAAATTTATGGTAAACCACTTTTAGCTGAAGTTTGGAAGGAACGTTTCTTCTATTTCATGCTGAAATGGGACGCCAACTTTATCGACAATCAGCATAAAGCAGCGGCGCTGTCCACCGACCAGATAGATGTTGAAAACGCGAAAAGATACGATATTACCTATGTTGACGAGACAGGCGAGAAACTAAATCCTCTGATTCTGCATTGTTCTCCAAGCGGAGCTATCGAAAGATGCGTTTACGCTTTGCTGGAAAAAGCTTTCAAAGCGCAGCAGAGAGGCGAATTACCAATGCTTCCGTTGTGGCTTTCGCCTACCCAAGTGCGGCTGATACCTATTTCTGATGGTTTCATTGAAAAAGTTGATGAAATCGCGAAGAAGATGACTGCTCTCTGCATACGCGTGGATATCGATGACCGTTCGGCTACTTTGCAGAAGAGAATTCGAGAGGCGGAGAGGGAGTGGATTCCTTATGTCATAGTTTTAGGGCAGAGAGAGTTTGAGTCGGGGGTTCTGCCAGTTAGAGACAGAGAGGCTCACGGAAAAGTGCAAAAGATGAAGCTGGATGATTTGATGACTAAAGTTGCAGGTAAACTTGAGGGTAAGCCTTTCAAACCTCTTCCATTGCCGTTATATCTTTCTAGAAGATCACAGTTTTATGGCTAATAAACGAAGCATATACAACATTGCCAAAAACTATATCAAATCATAGCCTAATAAGAAACGTTAACACATGAGGGAACCCTATGGGAAAAGAACTGCAGGTTTACATAAATGGAGTCTACTATCCGAAGTCAAAGGCCACAGTTTCAGTCTACGATCACGGACTCTTATATGGTGATGGTGTTTTCGAGGGAATCCGGGCTTACAACGGAATAGTGTTCAAACTAAAAGAGCATATAAGTAGGCTCTATCGTTCTGCACACGCATTGATGTTGAAGATACCCTTAAAAGAAGACGAGATGACGAGGGCCGTAGTGGAAACCCTGCGAAAAAACAATCTACGAGATGCTTATATCCGCTTGGTGGTAACCCGCGGTGTGGGCGACCTTGGACTGGACCCGCGTAAGTGCCCCAAACCCTCAGTTATCATAATAACAGATACCATATCCATAATGTCCAGTGAAGCCAAAGAGAAAGGCATTTCCACGGTTATAACTTGGATTAGAAGACACCCTGTGGACACAACGACGCATGAGATAAAATCGCTGAACTATCTTAACAGCGTGTTAGCTAAGATGGAAGCCACTGCGTATGGTGCTGATGAAGCTATAGGTTTGGAGAAAAACGGTCTTGTATCCGAGGGAGTGGGCGAGAACCTTTTCATAGTTAAAGATGGCAAGGTCTTTACTCCGCCAAACAGCACTGGCGCATTAGCAGGCATCACAGCCAAGCTTGCAACCGAATTTGCCAAAAACTTGGGATACGAAGTCTCTGAAGCCAACTTAACGCCGTTCCAGTTGTTCACCGCCGACGAACTTTTTTTCACTGGAACAGCGGCGGAAATTGTGCCCATCAGAGAAGTGAACAAGCGGAAAATAGGCAACGGTAAACCAGGTCCTGTCACAAAGAAGTTGATGGGGGCTTTTGAAAAAGCAACTGCTGACCCAGCGTTCGGAGTGCAAATCTACCCCTAAAGTCGAAGCGTCAAAACGGCTTCGTAGCTACTTCTTTTTCATGAACCGCTCTACTTCATTGAATGCTTGTTCCAGAGTTTCAATAGGCGGAAGGAATACTCCTCTGACGTGCCCTGCGCCGTAAATCGGGTCAAAGCCTGAACCATGAACCAAAAGCACCCCTGTTTCTTCGAGAAGTTTTATAGCAAACTCAATGTCTGTCTTCCATTTTGATCCGACATAGTGGATTTTAGGAAAAATATAGAATGCGCCTTCCGGTTTTGCGCAGCTTATCCCTTCAATCTTGTTTAGTCTCTTCCATGCGTAGTTTCTTCTAATCCTGAGTTTTTCCACTAAGTCTTTTACGTGGTCTTGTGGGCCTTTCAATGCAGCTATACCTGCCATCTGGACTGGGGTGCTAGCGCAGATTCTTATACGCTGCTCTTTTTCGATTGTTTCTTGCAGCTCTTGCAATTCATCGTTTGGTTCGTGGAAGTAAATGTATCCCAGTCTCCACCCAGTCATTAGGTACACTTTGGAGAAGCCGTTTAATCCAACTACGGGTAAGTCTTTTGCTAAGTGGGCTGTGCTGAAGTAGTCTTCAACGTATCTTATTTGGTCGTAAATTTCATCAGATAAAACAAGGAGATCGTGTTCTCCTGCTACATCCAGCATTTGTTTGACTATTTTGCTTTTGTAAAGCGCGCCTGAGGGATTGTTTGGATTTATTATTACGATGGCACGTGTTTTTTCTGAGATTTTACTTCTCAAGTCGTCAATGTTCGGTTGCCAGTTTTCTTCTTCAACTGTTTCGTAAGTGATTGGTGTTCCATTGTAAGCCTTAGTGTAGGATATGTACGGTGAATAGGCAGGTCCTGGAATAAGGATTTCATCGCCCTTTTCTATTAGAGCAGCTATCAACATTTGAATTCCCTCGGAGACTCCTGAGGTAATCAAGACCTTTTCCGCCGGTACGTTGACGTCGTTGACTCGCTTTTCTTTTTCAGTTATAGCTTGTCTAAGTTCTGGAATACCTTCTGAAGGTGAGTAAAAGTTTTTTCCAGATTGAACTGCCTCAATTAACGCTTTCTTAATGTGTTTGGGTGTGGGAAAGTCAAAGGCTACAGGGTCTCCTATGTTAAGGTAAAAAATCTTTTTTCCCGTTTTCGTAATTCGTCCTGCGTTGACTATGACGTCGCGTATAGCGTACTCAATAGTCTTCGCCCGTTCAGCAACTTTAACTTTAACCACTCTAAAGCCTCTATATTAATGCACAGTTGCGCAGTTCAATAACATAAAGCTTCCGAAAAATTGACACGCGTGAATTAGAAATACCAGCAACACAATCTCTTTCACAGAATATAAAATCGTAATTTTTCAAAAACATTTTAGTTTCACTAAGATATTAGAATTTGTATTAGTATAATGTCGGGTGATATCGCTGTTTGGTTGGAATGGTAGCTTTCTCCAAGTTGACTTAACCAGAAACAAGGCAGTTGCAGAATCATACGATTCTCTCTTAGCTCTAAGCTACATTGGCGGTAGAGGCTTCGCAGCAAAAATCTTGTGGGATCAGCTAACGTCAGGTGTTGACGCTTTATCACCTGAAAACAGGCTTGTTTTTGCTGCTGGACCTTTAACAGGCTTAGGTATACCAAACACCGGTAAATTAGTTATAGCCGCTAAAAGTCCTTTGACGGGTGGCTACGGCGATGGAAACATAGGGACTTATGCGGGAATTCATATGAGGCAGGCAGGCTACGATGCTGTTATTATTAAGGGTAAAGCGGAAACGCCGGTTCTTCTCTACGTCAAAAACAAGGTCGCTGAGTTTGTAGACGCTAAAGACTTCTGGGGCTTAACTTCGTTTGAAACTGAAGCTCAATTGAAAGCAATGTACGGGCGTAACGTAGGAGTAGTCTCTATTGGTCCAGCTGGAGAAAACCTCGTAAAGTTTGCTGTAGTTATTTCTCAAGAAGGCCGCGCCGGGGGAAGAGCTGGCATGGGCGCTGTAATGGGTTCCAAGAACTTGAAGGCTATAGTTTTCGAGGGGTTCAATGACGTTCCTGTTGCCTACCAACAGGACCTGAAGGAACTGATTGCTGCTGGTTACAGAGAAATAATGACAATGCCAAAATATGCTTTTTGGAAACAACAGGGAACAATGTCTACGGTAGAGTGGTGCCAAGAAAACAGTGCATTACCCACCTTCAATTTTAGTGAGGGTGTTTTTGAAAAAGCTGACAAAATTGGCGGGTTTGCCATGGAAAAAATCAAAGTTGGAAACCGAGGTTGCCCAAATTGCAATATGACCTGCGGTAACGTGGTTAAGAACTCTAATAGAATTGAGTCTGAAGTTGACTACGAAAATGTGGCAATGCTAGGTTCAAATATTGGTATAGGCAATCTCAGGCAGGTTGCGGTTTTAAACCGACTCGCAGATGAACTTGGTTTAGACACGATTTCGCTTGGTAACGTGATAGGCTTCGCAATAGAAACTTCCCAAAAAAACCTAATCACTGAAAAGCTCGATTGGGGAAAATACAAAGAAACAAAAGACTTAATTAATGACATAGCTTACAGGCGCGGTTTCGGAAAGCTCCTGGCTGAAGGCGTAAAAACCGCTGCAGCAAAAATCGGTCAAGGTTCACAAGAATGGTCCATGCATATTAAGGGTTTGGAAGTATCAGCTTACGACTGTCACGCTTCACCTGCTATGGCATTATCATATGCTACAAGCTCGGTTGGCGCCCATCACAAGGAAGCGTGGGTTCTATCTTGGGAAGTCAAGTTTGATCGCAGAGGCTACGCTGATGAGAAAATTAACAAAGTCATAGAGATGCAGCGAATTCGCGGTGGCGTTTTGGAGTCCCTTATTGTCTGCCGTTTCCCTAATACTTCATTGGGCTTTAAACTTGAATGGTACACAAAGTACCTTCAAGCAGCAACAGGAAAGGATCTTCCCTTTAAGGCTCTTATGTACGCTGCTGACAGAACACTGAACTTGATTCGTGCTTTTTGGATACGAGAGTATGGAAGCAACTGGAAAAGGGAGATGGAACTTCCACCTATGAAGTGGTTTAAGAGGCCCTTAACAAAAGGACCAATGAAAGGCGCCCTGCTTGATTTAGCGGAATTCGAAGTTATGCTAAAAACATACTACGCCAAGAGAGGCTGGGATGAAAGGGGAATACCTAGAAAGTCGACGCTGAAAAAGCTCAGTCTACCAGAAGTAGCTAAGCAACTTGAGAAATACGTAACTCTGTCCGATTAGACTTCACGCATTTAATATGACCTAGCGAAGTACACCATTTCTCCTTCTTTCTCTCCACAGTAGACACAGCTAGCTACGTTTTTCTTCTTCTCGAAAGGTCTCAGCCTAATTGTTGCTCCAGTTTCTTCTTTTATTCTTTCTTCGCAATTCGTATTGCCACACCACGCTGTTTTAATGAAGCCACCTTTATTTCTAAGCACCTTCTGGAAATCGTCGTAGTTCTCCACAACAGTTGTTTTGTCTTGTAACGTTTTTTTAGCTTTAGTGTAAATGTTATTTTGTATTTCTTCAAGCAACTTTTCTATTGCTTGCACTACTTCGTCCAGTTTGGCAGTGGTTTTCTGGCAAGTGTCACGTCTTGCCAAGGTCACCTCTTCCTGTTTGAGGTCTCGAGGACCAATCTCTATCCTAATGGGCACGCCTTTTAGTTCCCACTCATTGAATTTCCATCCAGGAGTGTATTCACTCCTGTCGTCCAATATTGCTTGAAAGCCTTTCGCTTTGAGTTTTTCAAAAGTTTCTATGGCTTTCTTCAGTATCGCCGCAGAATCCGAGGCTTTGTAGGTTATAGGAACTATGACCACTTGCACCGGAGCAACTTTGGGTGGCATGACTAGTCCCCTATCGTCTCCGTGAACCATAACTAACGCGCCTATCACCCGCGTTGAAATACCCCATGAAGTTTGCCAAACTTGATGCTCCTTCTCGTCTTCTCCAATAAATTTGATGTTGAAAACTTTGGCAAAGTTTTGCCCAAGATTATGACTAGTTCCCATCTGTAACGCTTTTCCGTCGGGCATAATAGTTTCCAAAGTTGTTGTGTAGAGAGCTCCGGCAAACTTTTCGTTATCAGTTTTTACTCCAACAAGCACTGGAATGGCTAAGTAATTCTCCATGACGTCCTTATATTCATAAAGAATATCCATAACTTCTTTATCAGCTTCCTCCCTTGTTACATGCGCGGTATGCCCTTCCTGCCACAAGAATTCTCTGGTTCTCAGAAAAGGTTTAGTAGCTTTTGTTTCCCACCTAACTATATTACACCACTGATTAATTTTTATTGGCAAGTCACGCCAACTTCTTATCCATTTAGAAAACGTAGCGTAGATAATTGTTTCAGAAGTCGGCCTAATCGCAAGCTTCTCCTCCAGCTTAGTGCTTCCACCTTCTGTTACCCAAGCAACCTCAGGAACGAACCCGGCAAAATGTTCAGCCTCTTTCTTCAGAAAACTTTCGGGAATGAACAATGGAAAATATACGTTCTTGTGACCTGTTTTCTTAATTTTCAGGTTGAAAACTTCCTGAATTTTCTCCCATACAGCGTAAGATTGTTCTCGTAAGATCATACAACCTTTTATCGGCGCATACTCTATCATTCCAGATTTTAGAACAACTTCAGTGTACCACTCCGAGAAGTTGTCCCTTTTCTTTACTGTCACTCCAATATCCGACATAGTTTCTCTCCTTCTGTTTCACTATGGCGGAATATAACAATAACGCAGAAAGCCAAACTTAAAAATCTGAAAACAACGATCCCAACGCACAGAGCAAGGAAAACTAGTATACACTGATACTAATACTAGTTTATTGGAGAAAGGTAGAGGACCATCCAGGTGGGTTGCTAACTGCATACAAGGGAGGAGGTAGTCTGCTGACAGCATTTAGTAGTTGCCTTTTGAAGTGGTGATCTTTAACCTTTTTATCTTGGAAATTATGTTTCACCTATTGAATCTGAGAGTGAGACTGTGCCCATTAAATATCATGAAGCGCCAGACATTAAGAAAAAGGTAGATGCCATTGCGGCTGACTTGGATTTTTTTCATATTGTGCCACAGTTTGTTTTTTGCGTTCGTAGCAAAGGTTCAAAAGCCCAGCGTACAATCGCTCGTATTCATGGATTGGGGAAAATCTGGCAGAGCGTGTTGAACCTTCCACCTTCCTACACTATTGAGGTTGTCTCTGAGATTTATGATAAAATGTCCAAGGAAGACAAGGAGAAAACCCTAATTCACGAGCTCTTGCATATCCCAGGTGGTTTTTCAGGTGGTTTTCGCCCACATAAAGGTTATATTGAAAGCAAAAAAGTGGAGCAGCTTTACAGGAAACTGCAACAGAAGAGAGCTTCTAAAAAATTTGAGACTATCCTATAGGCGGATGATAAAAGGCATATTTTAAAAGTTTTTAAGTAACGGAAAGACTGAAAAGTGAAGTCTACTGTATAACCCGAAAAAGTGAAAAAGTTACACATTTGGAGTCCAATACGCTCTGAGAAGGATTAACTAATGAAGCAAGTTATGAAAAGCCTAAAGCACAACGGAATTTACGTTCTATCTTACAATCACAAAGGTTTCAGCATCAAAATTGAAGGACGAAAAATAAAGCTGTCTCCTAAAAGCGAGCAAATGGCTATTGCATGGATACGAAAAAAACAGTCTACCCTGTCTCCGCCGGACGAAGTTTTCGAAAAGAACTTCATAAAAGAATTCTTGGAGCACTTGAAACAGGAGAATCCATCTCTGAATGGCCTGAAAGAGAAAACTATGATTGATTTCGCGGAAGTTTCAGATTATTTAGATGCAGAAAAAGACAAGAAAGCGAATATGAGTAAAGACCAAAAGAAGATGCTAGCTGCGGAGCGTAAAACTATTCGCTTGGAACGGAAAGAGAAGTACGGCTACGCGGAAGTTGACGGGAAAAAACTGGAGATAGCTAATTGGACCGCTGAACCCTCTTGTCTTTTTGCTGGTCGCGGTGACCACCCACGCCGAGGAAGATGGAAAGAAGGTCCCAGCGAAGAGGATATAATTCTTAATCTTTCTCCAGACAGCCCACGACCAGCTGGAAACTGGAAAGATATAGTCTGGGAACCTGACAAGATGTACGTTGCTAAGTGGGATGACAAACTCACCGGAAAAATAAAATACGTCTGGTTCAGCGATACAGCGTTTATTAAACAAAACCGCGAAAAAGAGAAGTTTAGGAAAGCGGAAAAACTTGGTAAAAATATCGCCAAAATCGAGAAGCATATTATTAAGAACTTAGACTCAAAAGACGAAACGAAACGTAAAGTCGCTACGGTGTGCTGGCTTATACTAAAGCCAAATATGAGAGTTGGCGACGAAAGAGATCCTGATGAAGCCGACACAGTGGGCGCAATCACGCTAAGAGCAGAACATATCAAAATAGATGGGTATACCTTACACTTTGACTTTTTAGGAAAAGACTCAGTTCGATGGGAAAAAAGCGTGCAGGCTCCACAAGCAGTCATTAGAAATGTGGAGTATTACGCAAAAACAAGCAAGGAATACCTTTTCGAGGGAGTTGACTCCAAAAAGGTTTCTAGGTTTCTCTCCCAAAAAATGCCAGGATTGACAGCCAAAGTATTCCGCACTTGGAGATGCACAAAAACCGTTAAGGAAGAATTGGCTAAGAAGCAGGTTAGAAAAGAAGCCCCAGTTTACCTGAAAAAGTTTCATGCAAAAATGGCTAACCTTAAGGTAGCTGAAGTAGCGAACCATAAACGAAAGGTTTCACCCAAATTTGAGGAGCGCTTAGCCAAGAAAGAAGCCAAACTTAAGAAAATGAAAGCTCAACTAAACCAAAAGAAAGCGGAAGCAAAAAAAACAGTTTCGCTCGAAACCAGAATCGAAAAAACCATGCTTGACATCAAATTAACAAGGCTCACGAAAGAGTACAATTTGAGCACATCTCTCAAGTCTTACATTGACCCCAGAGCATATGCAAATTGGGCGCAAAAAGTGGATTTTGACCTGGAAAAGTTTTATTCCAAAACACTACGGAACAAATTCAGCTGGGCTTTACAGAGCAAAACTGCTGAAGCTGAAACCGAGTGCGCGGTTGAATGAAACCAAAACAAGAAGAATACAGTAACGCAGTTGAAATTTTTGTAAAACCGAATTCCAATAAGTTCAAAATAACAAATGATGGTTTTGTGGTTTTATGCAAGGAACAACCTATTGAAGGCAAAGTTAACAAAGAACTCCTAAAAGAGTTTTTAAAAGTTTTTCACGCAAAAGTTGAGCTCGTTTCGGGCTTAACTTCTAGACAAAAAATATTGCTGATAACAGGGGTTTCGAAAGGGAAAGTGGAAAAGTTGTTGTGCACGAAATGAGGTTCTATTTGTACTACATTTTGAACCGCAGAAGTGCTGCAATTCCTCCAAAGGAGTTCTTGAGCATTTGTCCTTCTTCTGTTTCACAGGAAATTATTTCCACATCTGTGTTTGCCTGCTCCGCCAACTCTGCCAACTCGTCGATTAAGTCCTGCTTGTCTATTATAGCTAAAGACGGGGCTTGACATTTCGGGCACGGTTTAACAGATAGGTCTTGCTCAAAATCCAATAGCTTATGAGCTTTGATTGTGTGTTTTTCCTCGTAGCCGCATGCGCTGCATTTGACTGTGACGCGCAAAAGATCAACCTTTTCTGATATTAGAAGGGTTCTGACGGCCCCAGTTTCAAGCGCTCTACGAACTTCAGCTTCCCCGTACGTTATCAATCCGCTGTCGTGGCCAACCTCGTACAGGAATTGTTGCATAATCTGCTTTTCTTCTATGTAGCGAACTTTTCGCATTATTTCAGGTGCTTTCTCCACAACTTCTTTTACGCCTTGCTCTTCTACATAGGCAGTGTCAATAGTGTCGATTAACTTCTTTTTAAGCATGTAATTCAAGTAATCCCCCTTTTCAAAATCGTACTTTGTAGGTCCGGGACCAGCAAGAATCACACCTTTTAATGTGTCAATAGATAGAAATATATCATTTGCATGTTGACCTACGCGAGTGAAATACTCGTTAAGCTGCATATCCCTTAACCGTTCGTATCTCCGGGCTGATTGACCGCCTGCTCGGGTTTTTCCGGCAACACCAGAGGTCATATCCCTGAGTATTTCCAACTTTTTGCCTTGAAGCGTGGCAATCGTGGCACCTGAAGCGTCTATTAGGAGAATACCATAGGTCTCTTTTTCTCTCAGCTGTTCTTGTAAGTGTTCAGTGTGAAACCTTGAGTCGCAACGGTACAAGTAAATTCTAATCGGCTCAGGTGGTATAATAACATAAGTTTCCATTCTTTCGCTGCCTGGCCCACCACCTTCTTGGGGAATGGCACCACAGAAAATGACAAGCCCGTTTTCTCCCGGATCCTTAAAGAGCTTAAGACGCTGCTGCACTTTCACGATGGCTTCCTGCACGTTTTTCCGTGTAGTAGTTGACTTAATGTTCGAAGCAGTACCATACTCGTCACGTAACATATTTATGGCGTCGCTGATTTGCTTTCCAGGCGGAACATAAAGCGTAATTAGCTCTGTATGACTGCCTTCTTTGTTGGCTAGCATGTTCAACGTCTTTTTCAACCTGAATAGTTCCAAAGACGATTTTTTCTTGGTGCTCAAGGTTTTCACTCGTAACTTCCTGTCACAAGTTACGTTGTAGCCGTTAAGATAAAAGTTGCTACTTTAAAAAAAGGAATGCTAGGGAGCTTCGATCGCTTCTTTCAGGAAAGCTTTGTGTGGTCCCAGTTTGCCGCCGTAGTTGCCTGCTGAAATCTTTACAACGCCACTAGCTTTTACGGCTGCTGTTATGCCCTGTTTCATAGCGTTTTTTACTGCCTCAAGAGTCAACCCGTTAATAACGATTTCATAGACGCTAGCTACGTTTTCGGGAACAACCGAATCAGACACAAGAGTGCGCAGTGTTGGGCAGTAGGGATGATTCGTCGAAGCCTTCATCTTGTACTTAAGTGAGCCTGCTTTGCTGCCTGCACGACACACACCTCCAGGGAAAGGCATGATAACGTCTGGCGCTTTTGCGCGTATCGCATCGGCTGCTGCTTCTGCTGCTTTAAGACCTGAAGCTTGATTTTCGGCGAATATCATAAAGTTACCGCCTGCTACGGCTTCCTGTGCGCCGAAACCGTCCTCTACGACAAATTCGCCTTCCATGACTGGGATTTTCCAGCATCTTCTTCCGCCAATCATGGCTTTCTTTTGGAAGCCATCGCCGAAGTAGCGTAGGCTGCTTCCGACATTGAGTTTTCGTTTAGCTGCTTCAAAACCGTTGAAAGCTGAGGTCGTAGGGCAAGTCATAATACATTGTCCTATACGTTCCATAAGTTGATGCTTAAGCTCGAAGCGGTCGCGATTATAGATTTGAATAAGCATTCCTGGGCGATTGTCGGGAGTTTTGTCTGATGGAACTCGACGTTCGATAGCGGCTTCGGCTGGCGCCATGATAACACTGGTGGCAAAGCCTGTTGCAACATTCGCGGCTGTTAACACCCATTTCTCATTTTCTGCTGTAATTAGGATCCTTCCAGACCAAAGGGAGAACATTTCCGCAAAAGTATCCACAACATTACAGATATTTCCTGTTTGCAGAGATTTCACGGTGAAAACTTTTGTTTTGTCGTCGTAGCCTAGAATTTCAAGGCTTTTTGCGTTTTTTGTAGCCATTTCTATTTTCATCCTTCTAGGTAATACACATTAAATATTAGATTCAGTTATTTCTCGCTATCATTTAAGAGTTTTCGAAGAATTCACCGATTTTGTCATACCCTGCTAAGGGAGGTCTCCCTTTTCACTAAATAGACCTCAGAATTTGTGCTTAAGACCTCCTCTATTGGTTTTTGCAGTGAACTAATATTATTCGGTAAATAGGCTGGTTTACTCTTATGCTTGGAAGAGACTGTAGTCCTTCTAGTTAGGAGCTGTTTGAAATAAAGAGGTGGATGTATCAGAAATGATAGTTATTCAGTAAATTATCTGCTGGTTCTGCGAACCATCATTGTTTGGACTTGACTTACGCCTTCAATTTTTTCAAGTTGGGTTTCGAATTCATCGACTATGCCTGTCTTCTCTTCTGGGAAAGCTACTTGGACTAGGAGTGCTTTTAGTCCGAAGGCTATGGGTTCTTCGCCGAAGCCTTCAACAGAAGAATCTTCGGGGAGACAGCTTTCCACTTTCTTTTTCAAGTCATCAAAACTATCGACTAAGTCTTCTGGAAAAACCTTGTAGACAACTTTTATTCTACCCACGTCTTCTACCTCTTTTATGGTCCTATGAACCCGCATTTTGGACATTTATAAGTACGGCCAAACTGTCGACATTTTCCGCAACGTTTTATGCGAATTTCTCCACAGTTTGGACATAGAAATTTTGTTGCTTCAGTTCCGGGCTGTATAGGCTTACCGCAACTTGTACATGTAACTAAGGAAAGAGCTGCTCCTTCTGACATTTAGTTTCCTCCTTGTGACGGTTCACTAATGCAAGTCTCACTTATATCTTCTATGTTTCCCTTTCGCAAGTTTATTATTTTGGTTTTTAGCCTATACTTTACCAGGGTTATTCTTGGGAGTAAACCTTCGCGACATTGCTCCAAAAACAATGGTTAAGCTAAAAGACCTAAGCGGGAAAACAATTGCTATAGATGCCTACAACACGCTTTACCAGTTTCTCTCCATAATTCGCCAGCCAGACGGCACTCCCCTGAAGGATCACACTGGGAGAGTTACCAGCCACTTGAGCGGGTTGCTTTACAGAACAAGCAACCTTGTGGAGTTAGGTATTAAACTGATTTACGTTTTTGACGGCAAGCCTCCCATGCTTAAAGCTGAGGAAGTTCAGCGTCGCAAGCATGCAAAAGTAGAGGCGAAAGTGCTTCACGAGAAAGCCTTGGCTAAGGGCGACATGGTACAGGCTCGCAAGTTTGCTCAAGCAGCCGTAAGCATGAAGGATTATATGAAAGATGACGCTCAACGGCTTCTGAACCTCATGGGGTTACCGTGGATTCAAGCCCCCAGCGAGGGCGAAGCCCAAGCTGCTTATATGACCAAGCGTGGAGACTCCAACTACTGCGGCAGCCAAGATTACGACAGCCTCCTGTTTGGTGCTCCTGTCCTGCTTAGAAACGTAACCGTTTCGGGTAAAAGAAAGCTTCCAGGCAAAAGCGTATACATCGACGTCGTTCCTGAAGTTTTCATGCTTGAAAAAGTGCTTAGAGAATGCGAAATCACCTACGAACAACTAATAGACGTGGGCATCCTAATTGGCACAGACTTTAATCCCGACGGCATAAAGGGCTTAGGGCCAAAAACCTCTTTAAAACTAATAAAAAAACACGGAACCTTGGAGAACGCTTTGCCCCACATAAAGAAGGTCGATTTTCCTCATCCGCCAGAGGAGATACGCAAAATATTTCTACACCCGAAAGTGCGCAGTGATTATAGGTTGAACTGGAAAGACCCTGACGTAGACGGCATAGTCGATTTTCTGGTAAGGGAAAAAGACTTCTCAGAAGACCGTGTGAGAAAAGCCTTAGAAAAAATGCAGGAAGGAGTCAAAGAGCTTAAGAGCAAAACTACTCTGGAAGAATGGTTCGGATAGCCCTAGATCCTGTGTCCATACTCTCCGGTTAAAGGGACAAAAGCCACTCCACAGAGGTTCTCCTGTTTGATTTTTCCGTCAGGGGTTTTAGTGATTTTCAGAAGGTTTTGAAACAAGGAAACACTACCAACTGGAATCAGCATAACTGAAGTGGGTTTCAACTGGTTTATCAGTGGCTGAGGGATTTTTGGAGCTGCAGCCGTAACTATGATACGGTCATAAGGAGCCTTTTCAGCATAACCTTTGGACCCATCTGCGTTAATTATTTTCACACGGTCACTATAACCTGCGTTCATTATGTTCTTTCTCGCGTTTTCAGCCAAAGCCTTAACGATCTCCGTAGTGAATACACAGCCCCACTCGCTTCTAGGCGCACTGCTTGGTGCAATTATCTCCGCTATCGTAGCCGAGTGCCAACCTGAACCTGCACCGACCTCCAAAACTTTTTGGCCAACCTCCAACTGGAGGGCTTCGTTCATTATCGAAACCATGTATCGCCTAGTTCAGCACACACTGATACTATGTGGCGCCGAAATTGTTTGGCCAAAACCAATCGGAAGCGGAGTGTCCGAAGCACTATAAGACTGCATGTCGTTGGAGAGAAACTTGGCCCGAGGAACCTTGCGCATTGCCTGCATAACATTTGGCGAACGCAAAATGCCCTGTTTCACTAGGCCTTCAATAAGTTTTTCCCATTTTTCCTTTTCCAAATTAAAGCACCGATAAAGTAGTGTAGAGTCGTCCCTTTTAATATGTGTGCACTGAAAAATAGGTCAACTGCCTTGGTTCAACTTTCGCTCTATTGGCTCATATGTCTGCGAAACGGTAGGACCTATTGTGCTCTCTTTAATTCTCCCTACTTTATGAAAAGTGAACTGCTATGCGAACATTTTGAAAGACTTTTTCAACATACCTTGATAAAAAAATGGGTTTTTCCGTGAATGCATCCGAATTATTTCACGGTGACGGATTTCGCTAGATTTCTAGGCGTGTCAGGGTTTTGACCTTTCTCAAGAGTTATGTAATAAGCGAAAAGTTGTAGGGGTATTGCATAAGGTATCGGCGACAGAACTTCAGGTACCCCTTTGGGTACTTCTATGTAGTCGTCCGCAAGCTCCTTGATTTCGTCATCTCCTTCCTCTATGACCGCAATGATTGAAGCGCCTCTAGCTTTCATTTCCATTATGTTGCTGATCAGAGTCTTCCGAGTTCCGTCCTTAGCGCAAATGAACACTACTGGAAAGCCAGGTTCGACAAGGCTGATTGGACCATGTTTGCTTTCTCCTGCTGGAAAAGCTATGGATGGAATGTACGCTATCTCCATCAGTTTGAGCCGTCCTTCGTAGGCAGTGGCTGTGCTTATTCCTCTCCCCAAAAAGTAGAAAATTTTTGCATCCTTGTATTTTTTGGAGATTTGTTTGACTTTTTCTTCCTGAGTTTGGATAATGGTCTCAACAATGTCAGGCAGTTTTTCCAGTCGCTCCTCAATATGATCCATTTCATCCTGAGAAATTTTGCCACGTTTCTTCGACAGCCTAAGCGCAATCTGAGCTAGCACCGATAGCTGGGAAGTGAAAGTTTTTGTAGCTGCCACTCCGATTTCTGGACCCGACTGCTGACCTATGTAAACTCGAGAAACACGTGTTAAGGTCGAACCGATCCCATTTGTCAAACTTAGAATTGTAGCAGCGCGCTGCTGGGCACATGTAACCGCAGCCAGGGTATCAGCTGTTTCTCCTGACTGGCTTACTGCCAGAATAGTGCTGTCTATGTTGACCGATTTACCGTGTTGTTCAACAAATTCTGAGGCGTAAACAGGATATGTGGGCAAGAATGCAAGTTTCGAGAACATATATGAGGCGGCCAAGCAAGCATGGTAAGATGTGCCGCAAGCTACTAAGAAAACTTCGTTGGCGCGGTCAAGAAATGTTGAGATCAAATCGAGGTAGTGTTCCTGCAATCGCAAAGTATTGCGAAGGGTTGCAGGTTGCTCATGTATCTCTTTAATCATGAAATGCATGTAGCCCTGTTTGACTGCCATTTCAGGTGTCCAATCAATAATCTTTGGTTTTCGAGTGACAACTTTTGAATTCTCTATATTTCTGATTTCATAACCGGTAGCTGAAAGGCTGACAAGTTCCCCATCTTCTATGAAAACTGCCTTGTCGGTCAATGGTAAGAACGCGGGAATGTCAGATGCGAAGTAAAAGCCGTTTTTACTAAGCCCTATAACTAAAGGGCTTTCATTTCTAGCGCATACTATCTTGTCTGGTTCCTTGGTTGATATCACGGCAATTGCATAAGAGCCGTCAAGGCGTTTGACTGCTTCTAAGACAGCCTCAGCTAACTTTAGCTTGGGCTTTTTTTCGAGGATCTCCTCGATGAGGTGGGCTATTACTTCAGTGTCAGTTTTTGAGACAAATACGTGACCACTGTTTTCCAATTCAAGTTTTAGCTCAGAAAAATTTTCTATGATTCCGTTGTGAACTATGACTAGGTTTCCTGTGCAATCCATATGTGGATGAGCGTTAACCTTCAAAGGCGCGCCATGCGTAGCCCATCTTGTATGCCCTATGCCCAAATTGCCGGGTAAATCATCAAGGTCCAGAAGTCTATTTACATCATCTATTTTTCCCTGGTCTTTTTTTAGGGAGATTTTGCCATCTTGCATAGTGGCAATACCTACGGAATCGTAGCCTCGGTATTCAAGCCGTTTTAGTGAAGCATGAATTAAGGGTGCTGCTTGCCCTTCTTTAACTATGCAACCAAAAATTCCACACATTTTTTGACCTCATTTCATCATCTCTAGTTCTGTTAATCCCTACTCAAAAGGTTCTTCTGCTAATAAGTATTTTTAGGACAAAACTTTATATTCTAAAAAAAACTTTTTAAGGGTTTTACTAAGTATAATTTTGTAGAAGCCGATGAAGTCTTGAACGTGCCTGTCTTTTCACAAATTACTATAATAAAATTTTTAATAGTAAATGTGATTATGATTGTGAGAGAATTATGGAAAAAAAATTGTTGTTGCAAGACGATGGGACAGCACAAAGAGTGAAAGAAATTAGCATTATGCAAGACGCGCAGAAACTAAAGATGATTTTGGGTAAGCTAAGCTGGAAAATCTTGATTATGCTCTCCACAGAGGAGATGTACCCTCTGGAAATCGCTCGGCAGCTTGGTGTCCACGAGCAGAAAGTCTATTACCATATAAGAAAGCTGGCGAAGGCAGGAGCCATAACCGTTGAAAGAGAAGAAAAAAAGAAGGGCGCAACAGCAAAATATTATAAATCCGTATCGCCAGCCTTTGGCGTCGAATTTCCTAAAGGCTACAAAACCGTTCAGAGCATCTCACTTTTGAGTATGGAAAAGAAAATTCAAAGTTTCTTCAATGAGTTTGTCGATAGGAGAGGGGTTATGGAGGGCAAAATAGTTGTGGGTAGCCCCACTCCACACGGTCCTTTCAAGACTAGCGCAAGAGACGGCCATTACGCGGCGTATCTGACGCTTTTTATAGGACAATTTGCCAAGATGCCCGCCGACTTCGCAATAAAGTTAGATGTTGATGTAAAAGCTGAAAAGGAAGAAAAAAATAACCTGATTCTAGTAGGCGGTCCTGGGACAAATTTGCTTACACAGGAAATAAACGAGTATCTCCCAATCAGGTTTAATATGCAGTCGAGTGATCAAGGTTTTTTACTTGGAGGTTTGTTATCCAAAAAGACGGCCCGAGTTTACACAGCCGACGCTGCTGGGCTAATAGCTAAAATAATTAATCCATGGGACAAAACCAAACGAATTGTAGTTCTAGCGGGTAACAAAGCCGTAGGAACCAAAGCCTGCGTCTTGGCTTTAACAAGGTTTTGGAAAAAAACCCTACAAAGATACCGTAATGAGGAAACTTTTACTGCTGTCATACAAGGTTTTGATTTAGACGGAGATGGAAAAGTAGATTCCATAGAGGTTATGGAATAGAATTGCCTACTACTGAGGTAAAAGAGGTTGTTTTCGGTTACGGTCACAAAAACATTCAGGCAACGCACAAGACCACTTTTGAATTGACAAAGGATGGGGGCCTTTCAAAAAAAGGAGACTGCATAGTCTCAGTAGGCGGGGACAAAGCTTTAGCCGACTTGACCTCTGAATTTAAGGAAAAACTGCGTAAGCCACAATCGAAATTAATCATTACAATAGAAGCTGATGGAATAACAGATAGTGTGATTGCAAAGGGATCTCCGCGGCTAATCCTAACCCACCCAACCGACATGGTTATTAGAAAAAGCGATTATGTGTGCAGTCGAACACTCGCAGTACACGCCGACAAAGCAGCGCAAGACCTGTCCAGAGATCTTGTGGAGAAACTGAAAAACCCTGAACAAAAAGTGAAAATTTCACTCGTAGTTCTCATTTAAAGAATCTTAGCATCAAAAACAATCTGATGTTCGTAGGGTGCAGTCTCACGTACAGTTTTCACGGAAAGAAATGCAATCAATTCTCTGCCTGTTTTTTTCACAGCATCAGAAAAACTCAGTTGAGCATCTTCAAGCGAGTTCGGAAGGCGTACGAACGCGTAATAGTGAATGATGCCGCCAGATGGCTTCACTGCTTTACAAGCTACGTCAACGAACTCTATGGCTTTTTTAGGCAAATTCATAATCACGCGGTCTGCAACACCTAATAACCTGTTCTCAACAGCTTGCCTAGCATTTCCCTGAATTGGAATAACCCGTTTATTTACTCTGTTAAGTCTTATGTTTTTCTTCAAGAATTGGACTGCTTCGGGATTTATATCAACTGCAAAAACCGTTACATCAATATTCTTTTTTGCGATTAGCACTGAAAAGGGTCCGACTCCAGCGAAAAAGTCTATTACGGTTTCACCTTTCTGAACAATTGATGCGATTCTATTGTGTTCATGTGAAAGTCGCGGAGAAAAATACGCTGTCGCAATATCTACTTGGTATTTGCATCCGTGTTCCTTGTGAACCGTGGTGGTTTTTTTCTTTCCCGCGATAAATTCAAGCTCACGTAGACGATGTTTTCCGCCTACCGCTCCTATTTTTGCAAGGACTGTTTGCACGTTTTTATGTGTCTTCAAGAGCGCTTGGCCAATGATGTTGTTATATGTTTTCATTTCGGGCGGAATGTCGACTACTGCTATGTCGCCGATTATATCTAGCGCTCGAGGCAAAATAGCTAGTAAATGTGGAGGCAACTGATCTTTGAGAACTTGATGCATTGTTTTTTCTCGTGGCTTCTTTTTGGCGAAAACTTTGGTTTGAAGTTCAAAATCGGGCAATTCCGCTTTAAGTCTTGACAGTTCATTTTTATATGGACTCCGAACGAGCGGGACATAAATGTGGTTTGTGCCCTTTTGGATTTTAAGTTCCCGATTGCTTATTCCAAGCATATTAGATAGAATAAGGGTTTTCTCTCCATGAATTTTTTTGACTTTAATACAAAGTGAGGGCATTGACATTCAATCAACTGTTTTTTGTATTCTGAAGAGGTTATTCACTTTTTTAGTGTTAAATCTCACTTTTAGCATCTTTTCCGCAAGCCAAATGTTTGTCTCTAAATGCTCCGAAATCTCTCTTGTTAAGAAACTGGAGGTACCTTTGGCTAAAGCCATATAAGGAACAAGCATATCCGCAATGTGGACGTCAACAGTGGGCTTAACAGAAAGTTCTGCATTTAGCTTTTTAGCAGCTTTTCTGCCAACGGCTTCGCTTGTTTTTTTTAGTTCTCCTATGGCGTCTGCACCTACCGGTACGGCTGTGTCTGTTTCAGCCCACAAGGCGATGGAACTCCCTTTCTGAAATGGGTTCGACTGATCATTTATGACTTGAATGTCAGTTGAATAACCCTTTTCGTTCAGATAAGCATGTGCAGCTTTGGCTTGGCGTTCGGCAACTTTTCTATCTGCGAGGCAAGTACAGACTGAAACGCCCTTTACTTTTTTCAGATTGCCAAAATCGTCCAGCCTTATTGGTTGCAGAGCGTCAGGCGGAGTTACAGTCATTGTTACTTCTCCCATTCCTTTTGGATAGTAGCCATACTTGTGCACGTTTATGGTTGCTTCAAGACACATCTGGTTCAGTACTGGTAATAACACGTTTCGTAGGTAGTTTATAGTGGGGGAGTAGGAAACGTCTGTTCCACCTTTTGTAACCTTCAAGTTGACAGCGCTTTTGGCGAAAACACATATGGGCATTGTTGACATCAAAATCATCGGGATGCTTCCTGCGGTTCCAATCTTTGCTTCAAAATTTCCCCCTTTTACTTCATTGGGTTTGAACCAGAGTTCTTTGGATCCAAGTGTTGCTCCTTCTACTTCTGCGTTACATATTTTAGCCGCTAATAAGACGGCTTCCAAGTGCTGGGGTTTCAAACCTTGTTGTGGCCTGTTTTGTCGGATATTAAAGATGTGTAACGATTTGTTGATGGCAGCTGATAGGGCCACTGATAGGCGCAAAATAGTGCCGCTTCCGCTTTTTTTGCTTCCATCGATTTCGAACAATTTGGCTTCTCCCAAGCTTTATCGATGATTTTGGGTTTAAATTGTGGTTGCAAATAATTAATAAGCGCCCTAGGTATTTTAGAATTTGAAGGGGCAGCGTGTATGAGCGGTGAAAAAGATAATCTGGAAAGGCTTGTCGAGAAAGTTGATGAACTTCTTGTGGTTTTGAACAAGGTTTCAGAGGACCTGCGATCCGTGTCTTCATCAATAAAATCAGTGGTAGGTTTGCAAGCAATAAAGACAGCACCTCAAGCGACAGCGACCATTTCTCGTGAAATTCAAGAAAAGAAAAAAGCCGTTGACGATGTACGCTTGGCGTTTCCAGAAGATCTAGAAGTACTGTTAAGTTTCCAGGAAAAAAGCGATTACGTAATGGTGAAGCCTAAACAGTTTCTTGGTTCTGAAAACTTTGCTAAGATTGCTTCGACGGTTCGCGGACTGGGTGGAGAATATATAAGCGCTGGGAAAGAGTCGCATTTCAGGGTACCCAAGAAACCCTAACCGAACTTCAATTTGAAGTTGTGGAACGTTCCCGTATAAGTTTCCCTTATTAACTCAAAATTTGTTACTTTTGCTCCTGATGGTCCATGTTTGCAAAAATCTATTAACGTTTCCACAGCGTCTTTTTCGCCTTCGAACACGGCTTCCACTCTGCCGTCTGACAAGTTGCTAACCCACCCTTTTACGTCATGCCTGTCGGCATAGCTCTTGGTTTCTAATCTAAAAAACACGCCTTGAACTCTGCCAGTTACGAACACGTGAGCACGAGTTTTCACAGTTTTTCACTTCATGTTTCATAATTTTGGCTTTCTTGAGGGTTTAAGGGTTTTCACTTTAATACACCTCTCTGAGGTGCGGATTTGTCTTTTGTGCCTATGTTTTAAAAATGTTCTTTGCGTGTGAGAGTATTGGTGGATGTAATTGCTTAAAAACAATTCTGGCAAGTTGCTTGTGTACGCGTCAACTGATATTCCGCGAAAAAAGCGTTTGACTTCTGTCCAGACAGCCACGAAAGAAACCGCTAAGCTTTTAAATTTGGATTTTGGAGTTGTGAAGTTTAGGACCCGTTCTTCTCAGATTTATGTTTACTACGAATGTGGTGAGGGGAGTGAACCTATTCCGCTATTTTGTGACAAAGGAAAAGCTAGCAGCATGCGAGAAATTTGTGCAACTTTACGAAAAATGATGTTTGTGCTTTCGTTTCATCCTAAGCATTCAGTGTTGAAGCAATTGCGCTGCGCCATTATGAGAGCTTCTTGAACCTGAGGCTTTGATTTTCCAAGCCTACTTCGAAAACTTGGTTCACATCGAAGTCTATGCCTAGACTATCGTATTCTTGTTCTGTCAAGAACAATAGAATTTTTGGTATGGATATTTGTGTTCTTTGCTGGAGGAAAGGCATCTGCTGCTGCAAGGCTTGAAGTACGTCTTGAGCCATTTTAGCCTCTTCTGTCTGTGGTCTGACTACGAAGGGCGAAACTCCTCTTTCTTCGACTAATTCGATTCGTTTTCCAAGGTTACCATCCAAATCGCGGACAGACTCGATCTTGTTGACTCTCACTCGAAACATCGCTTATTCACGTTGTTAAAGAATAACTCACATCACAGATTTAAGCTATTGAGCTGAGAGAGATGTATTCATGTTGCAAGTTGCTTCGTACTAATGAGATTCACCTATTTACTTAGGAACAAATGCAAAGAGCTGAAAGAGCTATTATTGGGTTCTGTGTTTTCGACTTTTCAAGTTCAACATAGTTGCTGCATAAATTTTATGATAGGCGATAAATGTGATTGTGTTCTATATGAGGGGGCTTGGTTTCTTATTCTTTCTAACGGATTATTGAGTGATTATGCAAAACTTTATAACAGCGCCTAACATTCAGCATTCGTAAAAGGTAGAAAATATGAAATTCGGCACATATGTATTTGAGCCAAAGAAGGCTGAAGGCTTTGACTTTCATCTGTTTCGTGTTAAACCAGAGGTTGGGAGACGATTACCGCCAGTATCAGACATGTATAGTAATGTTGCAATTTTCGGAGACAACGTTACAGCTCGTAATCATCCAGACTGGATTTCACAATCACCGCTAGGTCCAGCTTGGAGAACAAACGATAACTATAATGTACGCTGGGACATTCTCTGCCACACACAACCGGATCACAGAGCTGAACAATTAGACTACATAGAAGATGTTGCAAGACATAGCCCAGGAGTCTGGCTGAACAGTATTCACTTTGCAGACCACGGACACTGCACCTGTCCACGTTGCAAAGAACTCTGGAAGAAAAGTGGCTTGAGTTGGCTTGAATGGCGCAGAAAAGAAGTCACTGATTATATGAGAGAAGTGAGCGAAAGAGTACGCGATCGTGCAAAGAAAAAATTCGTAATTGGTGTCCTTCCGGACCCAGTCGCCAGCTATGAGCGCTTCGGCATCAGCTTTGACGACCTAGCCCCGTTAACTGACGAATTCCTTGTCGTCATGTTCAGCAAAAACTACGCCACCCCATGGTACTGGGAAATGCTTACTAGAGGATTCAAAAAACTCTTCAAAGACGTAAAACTCAACATAGCACTATACGTTTTCGGTCCAGGAGACAATCCATCGGAAGTACCAGCCCCAAGCGAGCTAGTAACGCTATCAGTTCGTGCTGGAAGAGCAGGCGCTGATGGTATTCTATATCTTACTGACAAAGCTAGCCAGATTTGGGATTTCCAGAAAGCAGTAGTTGATAGAGTCGAACTCAGGCAGAAACTGAAGACCTATGGATGTCAAGAAGTTTTAGACTTCTTCGCCGGTTGGGAAAAGGTCGTAGGGTAGCCTTTCATTAAAAAAATCAAAACAATAGGCGAGAGTGGGTGAAATAAACCACCATGCTGCCTTTTTATTTTGTTAAGTGTTAACAACTTAGAATTTGCCCTGCATTTTTGACGATTTGACTATGCACAAACGGCTCATAACTAGTAGGAACTATGGAAAATAACATATACCTCTGAGTTATTTAGGGGAAACAATAAAAGAGGAGAAATTGCGTTGGATGAAGTCCTAGAGATGCTTGACAGAACTGCAAAGCGGTTTCAGAAGACTCTTGAAGAAAACAAGAAAAAAGCGGTGAAGAGAACAACCGCCTGTGAGAAAATACTTCATTCGAAAGAAGCCACTGAAGAGCAAAAAGCTCAAGCGTTAATGAGAAAAACTATTGAGATAGACCGTTTGGAAAGGTTGTCTTCTCGGTTGAGTTTGCTTTATGCACTTCAAATTTTTGCTTTCAAAGTCAAAGTGCTGGAGATAACAGTTGGGAACATCAACGAGAAGCTTGGGAAGTCTGGGATTTGGGAGAAAAGCAAGGAGATAGAGGAAATAAAGAAAAACATTGACGAATTAAAGATACTCGTGGAAGCCCAGTTCAAATCGATGAAGGAAATTAAAGACGATCAGGGCAATAATTTGAAGTACATACATTAAATTCGTTTTTTAACGCTTTTTTATTTCATTTGTTAGCTCTGGCAGTTTGGTCTCTGCAGGTTCAAAATGCTCGATTTGCTGGAGTAAAATCTTGCCTTGCTTGAAAGGTTTCTTTAATCCCTAGTTATTGCTAAATTGCCTTTTTTTATAATATAAACATTAAGTCCCACTTTCCTGTTAATATGAAAAATTTACCCAAATCCAAAATAACTCAAATTGTAATAAAAGAAAGTGCATAATTTATTACTCTAATAAGCAAGAGGTTATTGTGTGTCAATTAAATCTCTATTGGCTTTATATTCATATCATCACAAGAACACTGATAAAGTTGCTAAGGTTTTTGCAAAAGTTCTTAATGCACAAACAAATCCTAAAGAGCTTAAAGAATATAACTTAGTAGGCTTTGGCGCAGGAATAGATAGTGGAAAACACTATAAACCTCTTTTGGATTTCGCCGACAAACTACTACCAGCAAACAAAAAGAACTCGCTTATTTTTTCAACTGCTGCATTGACTGGAGAAGAAAAACGAGAAAAAGATCACACAATCCTTAGAAAAAAACTAGAATTCAAGGGCTATAGAATTGTTGAAGAATTTCAATGCAAAGGTTTCAACACTAATAGTTTTATTAGGTTTTTTGGGGGAATGAATAAGGGCAGACTTAATGATGAAGACCTCAAAAACGCAGAAGATTTTGCTCAAAAAATAAAACAGCAACTACAAAAGAAATGAGGGAAGAACTAATTTGAACAAAACTGAACCCGCTGAGAACTGGTTTTCAAGAGGAAAAGCAGATGCAGATAAGGGTATTCCAAAAAACGAACGCATCGCGGGGATTGGATTCTTTTTTGCAGGCAGCGTCTTGATGATTTTGTACTTGGCTACTCATCAGATATGGTCAACTGGTTTCTTTACTACAGCATTTGGCACAACAGAGATGATTATGCTCTATGGTTCTTGGATTTCTTGGATTATTACATCTGGGTTAGAAGGCGTCCTTGGTCAAAGACTCTTGTCTCGTCTCTTTGATACTTTTGGAGGAATTATCTTCATTGCTGTGGCTACCGTTTGGCTTATAGTGGTCTTTCCATTTGATTTTACACATTTTGCAGATGTGTTACCTGATTTCCTCAGATTTTCAGTGCAATGGATTTCAAATGATATTGCTCGAATATTAATGGTGTTGTATACAATCGCTAACGGAATTGCAGCAATTTATGCTCCGATAAGTTACAAGTTCATTAGAATAAAGCGGTTCAATCGTCAGCAAAAATAGTTGATTTCCACCGGTACTAGATTAATTAAGGATAGATTTGACCCCCAGCCTAATTGAAATATTCCTCAAAAAACATAGCCCAATGGTTTTCCAAAAACTAAAAACGTTAGGTATGTGCTACTAGTTCCATTGAATGGCGACTCTCCTAACAAGAGTTGGCTCCATAAACGATAAGTTAAATTTTCTAAGTTGATCTTTTATCAAAAGCGGGTTTACAAGAAGGTCCTTTATTCCTTCAACGTGAGCAGCTCCTACAAATGCAAGTATCTTGGAGTTATTTCCTTCGTTTAGATTCTTTGACGCTATCCACGCTAACTTGACACTCATTAAAACATTACGTTCATCTATAAGAACCCGCCAAACAGAGGGAAACAAACGTCGACTATCCTCAATCTGCTTTTTAGAGTTGTTTATCACTCTATCTTTGAACCCTTCTTCCCAGAGCCGAGTGGGATCCTCATCTAACCCAGGGTACAGCAGAAAGCCCATCCGCTTTCTCTCGGAACGAGTCATTTTACTTATTATTCTGTGGTGCATCTCTCTTTCTGTCATGTCTATCAGCCATATGTTTGCGTCGACGTTTCCTAAAGCTTCAGCAGCTGCAGTGAATTCACAAAGGCCTGTGCATGAACTTATTTTTGGGCAACCTAGACACGCCGTATTAAGATGCTTGAAGCGTTTCCAATCAAGTTCAATTGCGACATCTTTAGGATTCAAAGACTTTATTGCCTCATAAGAGTCATTGATGCTACGTTTTGTGAAGTGAGCTGTACCGATGACATCAACATACTGATTATAGTCAACATTGAAAATTTGAACCATTTTGTTCACTAAATTTAGTCGATATCTATCTTGTGTATTTCTTTTTCAGGGGTCTTTTCCATCTTTGGTATTTCTATTTCTAGTACGCCGTTCTTGCACTTAGAAGATGCTTTTTCAAGGTTGATGTTGCGCGTTGGTAGGTTTATCGTATTATAAAAGTTTTTAGCTTTGACCTCAACCTTGTCTGCAGTAACATTTAGTTGAATATCTTTGGCTTTTTCGCCTCGCACTTCAAAGTAGACTTTTATTGTCTTTCCGTCATCGAAGACATCCGCCAATGGTTCGCGGTTCTCTTTCAAAGCACTCTGAGGTACCCGTGCAAATGGTCTTTGCGGTTTTGGCATTGGCTTCACCGGATTCATTGGTTCAAAGGGGTGAAAGGGATCAAACGGCTTCCAAGGTTGACCTGATTCAAAACGCCCCTGAAGACTATATTCCTTTATGCCATCGCCGTCAATTTCGCTAATCTTCCAAGTGCCTTTGAGGTTCTCGTCTTTCGCAATAGTCTCAAACTCAGTTATCATTCTCTGAATTATTCTCTTAAGACCGCTTTTGAAAACATCAAATTCTCCAAATTTGTCAGATGACAGCATTTTTCACCTCCTAGTAATTCCCCATTTCTTCCAGAGCTTCTATTAAACGCCTAAATGCGAAGCTTACCAGAATGAATCTTCTCTGCCCAAAATCT
>CAYFXZ010000007.1:0-68513 GCA_964347245.1 uncultured Candidatus Bathyarchaeia archaeon
CTGTACAACACATAAACCAAAAACCGAAAAAACAACACAAAAACCCACACCTCAAGGGCATTTAAACCCCAAATACTCGAAGAGGAACCATAACATAGGTCAGGTCAATACTTAAGCGCAATTACGAGGTTTGTCTTCTTTTCTATTCTGCCCCTGCCTCTTACAATTACATTGGCTTTCTAAGTTTATTCCTGAAAAAACGTTTAAGCGACAACACGAAATTCGGAGTTTCAAACCGCTTAATTCTCACGCTATCATTTTTACAAGTCACATAACACTCAAAACATTTAGAACACTCAGCCACCCCTCTCTCTTGCGGACCCACACTCTGAGGACACGCCCTCACACAAGCCCTAAAATCAGACGGGCACAAACACTTATCAGGACTTCTAACAGGCTTCATAAACGGATTCAGCTTTGAAACCAGCCTTATAAGAGCCCCCAGCGGGCAAACTCTTCTACAATAAAACCTCTTCTCCCTCAAACTCAAAAAAACCGCAACCAACGGAATAATCAAAACAAACTCAACCATAACCGGCATATCAATACGCCCTCCAACCGCGTTCCTCACATTCAAAAAACGCTCACCCAGAATATTAGTCCACGACTTCAAATGAAACATACCCCTAGCCAAGATCCCTATCGGGCACACACTGCACCATAGGGGAAGCCGAAGAATGGCAGAACCCACCACCGCAGTAACCAAGATTCCACTCGCAACCGTAGCACGTTTGCTATTAAATAGTCTACCAAGAAAACATGTTGGACAAACAGAACCACCTTTTTCTTTGCTTTGCTTTTTTTCCTCTTTTCTCTTATTACGCCTAAGTCGTTCTTCTCTTCTCTTGTCCAGCTTAGGCATGAAACGCTGAACTCCTTTGTCGAAGCTGTCCACCACTGTTCCCACTGGACAAACCCAACTGCAGAACATAGCGCCTAAAAAGATTGTTAAGAGAAGAAAAATTGAAACTGCTGATATGACCGAAACTAGAAGGAAAGGAATATCAAGCCCAGGCATTGGCTCCATGGCAGCGGTAGCCAAAACCTCGGAGCCCCCTAAAGGACAGACTATCCACGCGCCAGGTCCCACGTAGGTCCATCTGAACAACAAAAAACTGCAGATGGATTCACCATAAGGCACCGTAAAAAGAGGCTGAGAAAAACCTCCAAAAGCTAGACTGTACACCGGTAGTCCTATAGCTGCATCAGCGAAAAATTTTATAGGTGCTACGAGAACCAGCAGAAAAACTAGTTTAACCGACCATCTAAGATATCTAAGAACCTTTCTGCGTGTACCTTTTGCTTGAGTCAAAAGATCCATTGTTGGTTTTCCATTATTATTTATGCAATAAAATTTAATACTTTTCATAAGTTTATGATTCAAAGCTTCAGCGAAAAAATAAACAGGGTTCTATTGAAGTCTCTTATCTTTCTTGAATAGCGCAATCTTCAAAACCTTCAAGCGTAAAGACAAGGACCTGAAAAATCACCAACGTAATTCTTCAATTTTTCACCGTTCCGTTTTTCGTATATATTGTTAAAAAACTTGAAATAAACAAAAATAATAGCATCCTCTAAACTTGGATTTACATCAAAAAAACCTTATTACCGCAAAATATGAATCTTAGTACGATGAATAATTCATGTTTGAAAAAATGAATTCCGGAAGAAAACAGTGCCAATCGCAATTCCTCCACTAACATGACAGTAAGCATGAAGCTAATTTCACTTTCTGTTTTCGCCACTCAGCCGCTTGTTGGAGTCGTCTTTTTTGTGCGATACATTTTAAAGTTAGGTTGGAAATGGCTTTGTATTTAGGAGAAATAATCTTGAGTGCGAAGTGGCGCAGAAGCAGGAAAGATTTGAAGTGGCTGGACTTGAGCAATCAGGGTAGAGGCAACGGTGAAACCCGTTCAAAAATCTCACGTAGCGAAAACAATCCTACCTCGAGAAAACACTATCCTCAGCAGTACAGGTCTTCTCAAAGTTACGCAAGGCGAAAATGGGAGGGTCCTAAACCGCTTATTGATATTTTTCAAGAGAAAAAGTGGATAACAATTGTCGCGGAAATCGCAGGCTTTAATAAGGAAACCCTGAAAATACATGTAAAAGACCAAAAAATAACGCTTTCAGCAAAAGCGAAAAACCGCAGGTACTATAAAAGCTTAAATCTCCCCAAAGTAGTTGTCCCGAATGCCATCCGCACTACCTTCAAGAACGGCGTACTTGAAATCAAACTTCAAACAAAAGAAACAGTAAACAAAAAAGCTGATTAAAATGCCTCATAAAGAAAGAAAAACTAGAAAGATGCGTGGCAGCCGAACTCACGGTTACGGAAGAATTGGTCAACACAGAGACGCAGGTTCAAGAGGTCATCGGAAAGTTGGACGTCACAAACATCTTTGGAGCTACGTTACAACACACGAGCCAAACTACTTCGGGAAACATGGTTTCACTTCACCCCGAAGCCTCAAAAACAAGGAAAAAATCATCAACCTCGCTAAACTCGATGAAATATCCACGCTCTCAACTGAAAAAGAAAAAGGCAAAACACACATAAACCTAACAAATCTCGGCTACACGAAACTGCTCGGCACAGGCAAAATCACAAAACCCTTAACTGTAATAGTGCCAGCCTGCTCAAAAACTGCAGAAGAAAAAATCAAGAAAGCTGGGGGCCAAGTCTTAACCCAGTCTAAGGAAAACGGAGAGTAACCTTAGCCAATGGCCGGAAGATTTCTAAGCCTCTTCAGACCACTCGCAAGAGTTCTGCCTGAAATAAAAGTTCCTGAACGCAAAGTAGGCTTCAACGAAAAAATCTTCTGGACCGCACTCGTCCTCATCGTTTATTTGGTAATGACAGAAATCCCTCTTTACGGGATTACCTCGGCCGTGCAAGAGCGTTTTGGCGCCTTAAGAGTAATTTTCGCTTCAAACCGGGGAACACTGATGGAACTCGGAATAGGACCCATAGTTACTGCAGGCTTAATATTGCAGCTACTAGTAGGTTCCGCCATCATACAGGCTGACATGTCCGATCCACAAGATAGAGGCTTGTTTACTGTAGCAAGCAAATTTTTCTCCATACTTCTGACAGGAATCCAAGCTTCAGCCTATATAATAAGTGGCATGTACGGCACACTTGCCGGACCAACAGCCATAATCATATTCCTGCAACTCATAGGTGCTGGAGTAATCGTAATGCTCATGGATGAGCTTATTCAGAAAGGCTGGGGCTTAGGCAGCGGAATCAGCCTCTTTATCATGGCTGGAGTTGCACAGAATATTCTCTGGCAAACGTTTAATCCTGGAACCGGCTTGTTCGTAGGGTCGCTGGACTTGCTTCTAAGAGGCACTCAGACGGTAACGGATTGGGTTCTGGGCGCAGGGGCGTATCCATCGCTGGTTGGGTTTATAGCAACAATTGTAGTGTTCTTGATAATAATTTATTTGGAAGGTGTTCGAGTTGAGCTTCCAATGACTTACGCTGGCTATAAGGGCTTCCGTAGTCGTTACCCGATCAAGCTTTTGTATGTGTCTAACCTTCCAGTTATCTTTGCATCTGCGCTTTTCGCCAACGTATACTTCTTTTCTCAGCTTCTCTGGAGTCAGATGGGCGCACCTGCTCCCGGAACAAATTGGTTCTTCCAGATCATAGGGGATTATAACAGCACATCTAGTGGTGTTACGCCTGTTGGAGGACTTGCTTACTTTGTTACTCCACCCAATAATATCGTCAGCACGGCAGCTGAACCAGTGAGGGCTGCTGTTTACTTGGCTATTCTTGTGGCATTCTGCGCTGTTTTCTCACTCATTTGGCTTGAAGTAGGGGGTCTGGGACCGGACAGAGTGGCGAAGCAACTCATGGATTCAGGCATGCAGATTCCAGGTTACCGGCGTTCTGGAAGACCTATACAGGCGATTCTTAAACGGTATATTCCAGTGGTTACAGTTCTCGGAGGAATAATAGTAGGTCTAATCGCTGGAATTGCCGATTTCGTAGGCGTTTTCGGAACAGGAACAGGCATACTGTTGTCAGTAGGCATAATCTACCAGTACTACGAGCTATTGATGCGCGAGCGCGCAGCCGAAATGTTCCCCGCATTCAGAAGAATCCTAGGAGAATAGTAAGAAAGGATCAAGGTTGGCTAGCGCTGAGAGGAGTTACTCCCACCAAGTAAACTGGGTAAGGGATTACCTCTTTGAACTCTTGCAGGTCTCGTTTCACACTTTCAAATTTGGGTTCCTTGTAAGTGGGAACTATGAAGACTAGTACATCTAATTGTTTTTTTCCATAAGCCAAAAGGCACCTGAAGAGGGATCTGTGAACCGCATCTATAAATGACCTTTCAATCTCGATTGCAGTTTTCTCTTTGAAAGCATCAAGCTTGTAGGTTGACACTGGAAATAGGGATACCTCGATGTCCCACATGTTCTTGTGAAGAAAATGCTGTATCTTATCGTGATTATCAGCTGATGAAAGGTCTGTTAGGGAAGCAGCATGCATGATGGTTGAAAGCTGACCTTTCTTCCGAAGAAGCTCTTCAGCTCTCCTGAAACTGAAAACCTTTCTCGCTAGTCCGAAGTTGGATAGTGCTTCTCTGTGTTTCGCGTTTGATACTGGCAGTTTAGTAGCTACTGCTTCTTTTAGAGCGAATTTTTCTTGTCCAATCTTCGCTAACACCCTGTCTTCAGGTAGGAAAAAGGAAGAAGGGCTATCTTGACACAAGTCTTCCATTATTTTTCCAATTTCTTTCCAATCTTTTCCGTGTTTTGACTTTATGAAAGCTCTCACTTCATTTGCCGTACCGGAACCACTTAAAGCTTTTAATGCTTCAACAATTGAATCTTTTAAATTGAAAAACGGAACCATTCTTGAAACACCATAGCATTTATTGATTGTAAACAAGATTCAGTTCTAATAACTTTGTGGAACGCAGATTATTTTCCAGAAAAAGCAAGGATCAGAAAAAAGCATAGGGTACCATATTATGTAGAAGATGCTACGTTATTTTCTTTTTTACTTTCTTAGCAGCCTTCTCGGTTTCCTTTAAGCATTTCCGTGCAACGGTCTTAGTCGCTTTAGCTCCTTTTTTAGCTACCTTTTTGGTATCTTTAAGACCTTTCCTACCCAGCTTTACCCTTTTTCCCCGACTTGCTTGGCTGATTCTTCAGCCTTGTCTTTCATTTTTTTAGAAAACCCATAAAATATCACACGGCAGTATTATTCAAAAAACCTAAAATAAGTTGTTCAAAACCAAAAAGCACTATTTAGCAACTCAGTTGAAGCCCCCAAATTGTTCTTTCTATCTTTTCAGGTCATGCAGTCTTGGTTGTTTTCCTTTTTGCTACATTGATCACACAGGTCATATCGCGGCCTTTTAGAGCGTCTCGCATAAATGTACAAGGGATATTGCGTACAGTTCTTACACCAATGCCATCTATCAGGTGGAGCTCCCTTAACATATTCTACCACTTTTATCCTCCCAAAATATTAAATATGTCGCCACCCGTATTTTTCAATTTCGTCAAACAAGGAAGCTTCGAATTAATCATGATTCCATTCGGCTTTACATTTATTTTATTTTAAATATTGAAAGTCTTTTTGAAAAAGCTAGTGAAAAAATCAAACAAGGCAATTTGATCCATTCTGTAAGTTTAGGGTTCATTGGAAACATAAAATAAATTAACGTTTTCAAATGAATAATTCCTAGATCACATTGAGTAGCATGGTGTTTGCATCAAAGGAAATTAAACTTCATGAAGAACCAAGTTGCTACCTGTTTTAACTGTCCCCAGTTCGACAGTAATAAAGGCTACTGTAAGAGAGCGAACCAGTTGAAGCCGTGTATTAGACAAGAATACGATGTTTCTGCCACGTAATTGAATTAATAAATTCAATTATCTCGAAATTAATAGTTAAAAATTAACATGAAATATTAAAAAATGTTAGGAAAAACGGTCCTACTACTTCGAAGTTCGAAGTTTAAGCAAAGAGAATTGCTATAAACCGGTCACCATATTGAAATTTGATGTGGGAAACCTAGTGAGGCTTCTTAATATAGAAAAGGATCAAAAGTATGACCGTTCTTTAGTGGAACGGCTGGAAAAGATTATTGAGTTTTTGTCAAACTTAGAGGGTTAAGATAGAATCTTGATCACTTTGTTCTGTCAACGCATCATTTCTGCTGAGAAGTCGAGCCAAAAAATCTTATGAGAAGCATTTCCATAGATTATAAGTTACCAAGAGCAAAAATGGTTATTAACAAGAAAACAAATAGGCAGTGCAAGGTGAAACAAAGATGCTTTACATTACAACTGTTCCATTAGCAACATTGGTGATAATGCTTGTCGCAGTTGCTATTTCATTTATTAATATGGGCATAAACCGGCTTGTGATTACCCGCATATGCGGATGGGAAGAATACAGAGTAATGCGGAAGGAGACATCTGAATATCAGTCTCAGCTTATGCAAGCCATGCGCGCGAAAGACACGAAACGCGTTGAAAAACTGAGGAAAAAGGAGTCACAAATGAGAAACATGCAAAGTAAAATGATGAAACCTACAATGGTAATGCTGCCCATAAGCTTCAGCTACATAATAATATGGTACATATTTCTAATCCCTACCTTCGGGGCAAACGCTGTGGCGTTTGTACCGGGACTCGCTCCTGCTGGTATCCCTGTGATATACTGGTATATGATCTGCTCATTCTTCTTCGGTACATTAGCTTCACGCATAGTAGGCGTAACACCTATCGCTTGAACAAGCAGGGCTGAGCGCTATGACCAGAAATGAAAAAATGGATAGCGCTTCAATGAAAAACATTATAGTCTGCATATCCGGAATGGCTGGAACCGGAAAAAGCACTTTAGCCAAGAAACTAGCCGAGAAATATAAATTAAGATACTACTCCGGCGGTGACGCCTTAAAAGAGTTAGCGGCAAGTGAAGGATATGATTCATCTAGCCACGGATGGTGGGAAAGCCCAGAAGGCCTAAGCTTTTTAGAAAAGAGAGAACAGAACCCCGAATTTGACAGAGCAGTGGATAATAAGCTCTTGGAGTACGCAAAGCAGGGGCGTGTCCTTTTAGACAGCTGGACAATGCCTTGGCTACTTAAAACAGGTTTCAAAATATGGTTAATTGCGTCAGAAAAAAAGAGAGCTGAAAGAATCGCCAATAGAGATAAACTCTCAATAGAAGAAGCATTGCGAGTGCTGAAAGAAAAAGAGGCGAGAACAAAAGCTATCTACAAGAAGCTTTACGGCTTCGACCTAGGTGAAGACTTCAAGCCGTTTAACCTGGTTTTAGATACAAACAACCTGAATGCAAGCGAAGTTTTTTACACACTCTGCAGAGTAATAGAAAACATCGTCTTCAAAAGCAAAAACCATATTTCTTAATGATTTTTAAATAGGCCTGGAATAATAAGATAAATCAAGTTTTTAACAGCAAAGCCTACCTCTCTAATAGAAGTCGGGCGTTTTTCCACTGATCCTTAGCCAGCATTAAGTTACCATAAGGACTTCCATGAAGTGAATAGAAAATATAGCACAAGTATGCGCACTGAGTGCATTCATTATAGATCTTGCGCAACAAGCCGAATTTCTTGCTATGCCAAATTTCAGGTAAATCAAAGACTGAACCCACAAAGTTATGACTGTGACAACCGGCGATTCTACCTAAATGATCAAGGACTAAAAAGTTTTGAAGTGCATGACATTCCCACGTTCGCTTGTCTTCTAGAAAGAGAGTTCTAAGTGCCTTCAACAATTTTGTTGTAACTAAAATCTTGTGGTTCCTTTTTTTCATCTCAATAAGAGAGTCACAAAGCTTAACCATTGCTTCCTTATCCTTAATGATAAACTCGTTGTTAGCTTTGCCGATTCGGAAGAGTTGGTTCTCATCGTCAGTTTGATCAAAAGTGTAAAGGCAGTACCAAACTGGAATTCCTTTTTCAGTAAAGTGATTTGTAATGTCCACGATTTCGTATAGGTTTAACTGTGAAATTGTAGGCGTCACGCTCACTTTTATGCCTTCATTATGCAGTGTTTCCACGGCTTCCATGGCTTTTTTCCAAGCGCCGGGAACGTCTTTTATGTAATCGTTTTTTTCTGGGTCCAAGCTGTCTATAGATAATGCCACGAAATCCACGTTTCGTAAAGCCTCAAGGTTCTGTTTAGCCATGCTTCCGTTGTCGTAAACCGTGGTTAAGAAAAGGTTTGAAGCGTGCATGATTATTTCGGGAGCATCTTTCCGTAAAAGCGGGTTTCCGCCAGAGATTACAAGTTCTATAATACCAAGGTGCTTTAGTATATCAAGCCCTCGTTTCACTTCTTCAGTGGATAGTTCTATCTTATCTTGTTCTTTCCAGACATTGCACCCTCTGCAACGGTAATTGCATTTCCTAGTAATCATCCATTGAGCATGATGGGGCTTGTTAGGAGTAAGAGCATTGATCGCAATTCTGGAGGCTTTCCGCAACTTCATATTCAAATATTAAGCACCGTTTATGTCGATTGTAGCTGTTTTAATAGACCTAGCCCACACTTATATAAGTCATCAGGCAAAAAAATACGAAACCTTGAAACGCATAAAAGCAAATTTTTGTGTTCACTAAAGAACAGTCGGTTCTAAAAAAATTGTCCTTGTCTGGTGAGAAATCGATTATCTTGTGTTATATACAGTATTATTAAAAATCTTAATTAAGCAATGGCGTGGTTCATTAGTGAATATGCGGGTGGACGTTGTTATAATTACAAAAAACAGTGAGCGCATGCTTAATGAATGCCTCAATGCTGTTTATGAAAACGTTCCACTTAATCGTCTGATAATCGTTGATGGATATTCGGCCGATGGAACATTAGAAATCGTGAGCGAGTTTCAAAAGAAACATGGCGATGTCTTGGTTATACAAGAAAAGGGAACGCGTGGTACTGCAAGGCAGAAAGGAATAGAGCAAGTTAAGACCGAGTGGTTCATGTTCGTTGACAGCGATGCAATTCTTTGTAAGAACTGGTTCAAAAAAGCTCAGCAATACCTAGATCAGAATGTGGGGGCGGTCTGGGGAATCGAAGTTTGGTCTACAATACATAATACAGCAATTCTAAAATTATTCCTGCGGATAACGCGAAAGATATTTGACCTTCGGGGTGGAACTCATGACATGCTAATCCGAACGGGTTTGGTTAGAGATATTAAAATCCCGAAAGTTCTCCATGTTTTTGAGGATGCCTACATAAAAGATTGGATAACCCAGAAAGGGTACAAGCTGATTTCTTGTTACGACCCATACTGCGTTCATCATAGACCAGAAAGCGTCTGGACTATTAGAGGCAGCTTAGGCATAATAGCTGATGCTATTAGAGCGGGCAGACTGACTCTGCTTGTTAAATTATCATTAGCTTATGGTTTTTACATTGCATACTCAATATATCAATTTTTAGAGACCAACATAAAACGAAGAGCTAATTAGGCTTCATGCCGTTCATTATCAGAAGGATTCTTCTAGTAGATATTGGATAAATTCTTATTTCCAACTGGTTCAATACATTAAAGCTTATCAGAGCAAAAGGCTTTGATGAGACTGCTAAGGAAAGGGCACAATAATGCAACCAATAGACGTCGTAGTGCTTACAAAAAACAGTGAATACTTGCTTGAAAAGTGCTTGGCCGCAGTCTACGAAAATGTGCCTATTAAAAACTTGATAGTAGTTGATGGCTTTTCAACCGACCGCACTGCAAAAATAATTAACAAAACCAACGAAACCCACGGCAACGTTAAATTAGTTAGAGTTAACGGTTCAAGAGGTAGAGCACGAGAAAAAGGTATACAGCAGGTAACTACAGATTGGTTCATGTTTGTAGATAGTGATGTCATACTCGGACGTGACTGGTTTAAGAAAGCGGAAAAAAACGTGGAGAAGAATATTGGAGCCGTTTGGGGGGTAAATATTGATCTCGTCCCTAACGTGAAAGACAAACGTATTCTAAAGTTGCAGAGCATAATCGCTAGACTGTGTTTTAGTCTTCGAGGTGGCATGCACGACACGCTTATCCGCCGTGAAGCTGTGGATGGAATAAGAATTCCTGAACAACTTCACGCTTACGAAGACACATACATAATCAACTGGATTAAAAAGAAAGGATATAAAACGGTAATTGGCGACGATATTTACTGTTTACATTTTAAGCCGCCCAGAAGTTGGAATTTGAAGAATGGAGTTTCACAAGCTATGGTTGAATTTAGGTGCGGGGTTGTATACTCCCACATGTACGAATACATGTTTCTATATCCAGTTTTCATGTTTCAATGGTTCATACATCTTTCCCTTCAAGGCGCCCAAGAACTATTACAGCCTTAGCGCAGTCCAAAGATGGTCTGAAGGCGGTCTCTGCAGATCCCTTGTCACACCATTTTTTTGCTTTAGCACCCTGCAAAGTGGGTTTTCCGTAAACTCACCTATAACCGAAGACGGAATCCCCGCACTTCTCAAGTTTTTAACGATCTCCTCCGCGTTTTGCGCTTCTGCTGAAATGACCAGTGCGCCTGACCCGATTAACTGAAGCGGGTCAATCTGGAAGTAGCTACAAATCTGGGCTGTTTCAGGCTGAATAGTAATTGCTTCTTCAAGGACTTTGACGCCCAAGTTTGAGGCATCTGCCAATTCATGGATTCCCCCCGCCACGCCGCCTTCAGTAGGGTCATGCATAGCATGGACGCCGCCTGTTTTGCACGCAATCAACGCATCTTTTACGACGCTTATTTGACGGTAAAAGTTCTTTGCCGACTGAAGCATCGTGATATTCATGAATTTTTTAAGCGCTCGTTCTCTGTCCGTGGCTAAAATAGCTGTACCTTCTATGCCTGCACTTTTTGTTAAGATAAGCTTGTCTCCTGATTTTGCTCCAGCTGCCGTTACATAGCTTCCCTTTTCCGTTAGACCCAAGACGCAGCCCACAACTATCGGATTGGACAAGTTGGGTGTGGATTCGCAGTGTCCGCCAACTATAGCTATTCCTAATTCTTTAGCTGCCGCGTTTATCTGAGAGCTAATTGTCTCAACGAGTTTTCTGTCCGCGTTCTCAGGAAGCATCATACATGAGAATAAGAATGCTGGTTCAACGCCGAAAGTGGCTATATCATTAGCGTTAACGTTAACGGCGAGCCAGCCGATTCTCTCAATCGCTCCCGTAATGGGATCCATGGAAACGATTAAAGACTTTTCTCCTAAGTCTAAAACTGCGCCGTCAATTCCAGCTGAAGGACCTATGGTGACTTCTTTGCGTTCAGCGCCTAGGTTTTTGAAAACTACCTCTTTGAGTATATCTACGGGAATTTTTCCTGGCGGCAGTTTCATTTTAACCCTCTTAAAGCATAGTGATGCTTCTATTTTTTAAGTTGTGGAATGCTGCGTGTTACAATCTTTACAGTGGGTATGGCAACGATCAATCCTATGAGCACTTGCCCGATGTTTATGGGGATTTCCGCAAAGGCTAAGACTTCAATGTTGAACAACGGTAAGAGAAGAAATTGTTGATAGATGAAGTAGCCTGTAACCATAATTGACCCACCAATCAGTGTGGTCAAGACTAGCCAGCCCAGTTCCGGCTCAAAGAGCAATCCCATTAAAGTTATCAGCAGAACAATGACCGCGCCAATCACATACCAGAATATAGGAGATATCACGAGTACGGTGTTGAGTGTGATAAGCTGAGGAATTCCCAGCGCAAGCTCCACTTCACCAGTGTAATAGATCACCCCGATTGTGCTCAAGGAGACCCCAATTATAAGGCCGATGATAAATGTGAACGCTTTCCAAGATTTTGGGCTGAAATTAGGCTTTTTACGGCTTAGAAAACCTACGATCGCGCCTTCGGTTGCTTTTATTATCAGCGTGGCTGGTGCGTAATGTGAGTAGCCTAATAGTACGTCTGCTAGCATGGAGCCTACGCCTCCGGAGAAAGCACCTATTACTGGTCCGAATAATATGGCGGTGGTGAATACCATTGTTTCTCCTATGTTGAAGAAACCTCTGGTTTGTGGAACGTAGAATGAAAATACAATGGTTGCTACTGCTACTAGTGCTGTGGAGAGCGCTGTAAGTGCTAGGCCGATTGGTGTTGATGCCTTTATGTGTCTGTACACTGTTCAGTAACCAAAATAGTATAGTTACAACTATACTATTAAGCTTTACCAAAACTAAGTCACATCAAAAGTTTCAAATCATCAATCGCCGCTAAAACTTTCTTCCCACGTTCCACTACACGGAAGAACTTCTTTCCGCTCTTCTCGTAAGCCACAATCAATCCCTTCTCTGACAACTCATTCAAATGCTGATAAACCGCGGCTCGCGTCATGGTTTTCCCCAGTTTTTTCCATAAATCATAGCCATAAGTGTCTTTTCTGCTGAGAATTCTAAGGATTTTTTCTTTCGTGCTTATCTCTAATCCAAGAACGGCTGTCTTCTGCTTTTTAGTCACCACCTGCAGCACATCAGTGGCTTTGAGCCCGCTTCCCGTAATAAGGCACATGACGCTGCTATCGCAATATATTTTGCCCTTCTCTATCAGATTTTTCAACGCCGCTATGGTAGCGGAGCTTGCAGGTTCAGCGAAAACTCCTTCCAGTTTCGCTATTTGCAGTTCTGCGGCAAGAATTTCCGAGTCTGAAACTGTTAGCGCCACGCCGTCTGATTCTCTGATTGCTTTTATGGCAAGCTCGCTTTGCAGAGGTTCAGCTACGAGAATGGCAAGCGCGCGGGTAGACGGACTCGAAATCTTCTGTTTAGCGGCGCCTTTAGTTAGAGCGTTGATTATCGGGGCGCATCCTTCTGGCTGAACTCCAACGATCTTCGGCAATACCTCTGCTATGCCGAGTTGCTTAAGCTCTTTGAAGCCTTTCCAAACGGAGTAAATCGTTCCGCCGCTTCCCATTGAAACCAAAATCCATTCTGGAACCCCGAACTGCTCGTAAACTTCGTAAGAGATGGTTTTTTGAGCCTCAACCACGAGTGGATTTAGCTCTGCGGTTGCCTGATACCAGCCTGTTTCCTCCGCTATCGCTGCAGCTTTGCGGATTGAGTCGTCAACCATTTCTCCGAATTCCTCGATACTTGCGTCGTACGCAAGCATCTGCGCCAGCTTTCCCACATCAACCACTTCGGGAACGATTAGGTGGCAAATTAAACCTGCTTTTGCGGAATAAGCAGCCAATGAGGCGCCCATGTTTCCGTTTGTAGCGCATATCAGCGTGTCAAAATCTTGGTCGATGGCATTAGAAGTTAGAAGAGCGGCTGCGCGGTCTCTGTACGAGTTTGTAGGGTTGCGCGTCTCATCTTTCAAGTAGAGCTCTTTCAAGCCGAATTTCTTTGCAAGTCTTTCAGCTTTATGCAGGGGTGTTCCGCCTTCTCCCAAGCTGACCGTGTGCTGGACTGGCGGAAGCATCTGCTTATATCTCCAGAATCCAATAGGACCAGAAAATTTGGCTTCACCCTCTTTAGGGAGGTCTGCGTTGTATTCCAATATGGCCGCGCATTTTTCGCAGTTGCTTCTCAGCGGATAGGTCGGGAATTCTGCGCCGCAGCAAATGCACCTGAGCACTTCACTCTTTTCTCCTTCAAGATACAACCTTTCAATAAACCTAACTGTTCTATTATTGTTTGTCGCGTTTCTCTTTTAAGACTGTGGAGAAAGGGGAATATCTAAATGGGAGTGCACTGCTTGATATAGCAAGTTAAGAGGTGACGATTATGAGTGAAAAAGAAGACCCAATTAAAATGCATAAAGACGCAAATAACATCATGGAAGCTGGAAAATATGAGGAAGCAAGGGAGCTCTTCCTCAGGACAGCAGAGCTTTACCGGAAAAAGCAGAATTATTTTGATTCAACAACTATGCTTTACAAAGCGGGTGAATGTAGCTTAGCCCTTAAAGAGTACGAAAAAGCCATTGAACATTTCACGCAGTCGGCGAAATTATCCTTTAATAAAGGGTATGACCGATTCGGCGTGAGCGCCTTGGACTACGCTAGAGATTGTCACAAAGCCTTAGGAAACACTAAGGAAGTCGAAGAGCTAACCAAAAAAATCAAAGAAACCAAGGCAAAACTTGAAAGCATCTTTTAAGCAACACTTTCTATATGAAATAATCCATCGTTGTTAGCCTTATGCGGTATGCTCTTTTTTGCTTGAAGCCGATTAATAAAGCTGAAACCCTTTTTAAGAATAGAGTTTCAAGGTCATTACTATGCCTATGCTTTTCAAGTCTCTGGCAGAACTCCTCGAAAAAGTAGAATATACCAAAAAGCGACTTGAGATAACAGGTATGACTGCTGACTTCCTAAAGCGTTTAGACGCAGAGGAAGTGGAGCCTGCAGTTTCCATGGTTCTTGGGCGGGCGCTCCCAAAATGGAGTCAGAAAACGTGGGAGGTAAGCTGGATGACTCTCAGCGGCGTTCTGAAGCGGATAGCACGGTTTGACTGGGATGTTTTCCGTGAAGCTTTCTCAATCACAGGTGATGTAGGCGCTTCTGTAAAGTCTGTTTTTGAAAAAACTAAAGTGGAAAAACAGGCAGTACTGCTGGAGAAAACGTTGACGATAAATGAAGTTAGACGTCTACTACAAGCCATAGCGGGGAGTGCTGGTTCGGGTTCAAGAGAAAAGAAAGAACGCTTGATAACTTCCCTGCTGAGTCAAGCATCGCCTGTGGAAGCCAAGTATCTTGTGAAGATTTTTGTGGGTGAGATGAGGACAGGATTACATGAGGGGTTGATGGAACAGGCAGTAGCTAAGGCTTTTGATGCTCCGTTGTTGATAGTGCGGAAGGCGAGCATGATCTTGGGTGACATCGGTGAAGTAGCTGTCTTACTTAGGACCAAGGGTTTAGATGGCTTGTCTCAGATAGGTTTCAAAGTTTTTAGACCCGTTAAGCTTATGCTAGCTCATACAGTTGACAGCGTTAGCGATGCCTTAGCAGAACATGCAGGTAGAACGGCATTTGAGTACAAGTATGATGGAGCTCGGGTTCAAATCCACAAGCGGGGAAATGAGGTTCGTGTTTTCAGCAGAAGGCTCACAGATGCGACTAAGAGTCTACCCGAAATTGTTGAAGTCATAAAAGCCAACGTTAAAGCAGACGAGGGGATAGTAGAGGGTGAAGTTATAGCTGTAAATAACGATGGACACCCAATTCCGTTTCAGCACTTGATGCGCCGGTTTAAGCGGATTCGCGAAGTGCGGGGCATGGCGGAGAAAATTCCAGTTAAGCTCTATTTGTTCGACGTTCTCTTCCTTGATGGAAAAAGTTTAATCGCATTGACTTACTTGGAACGTAGAAAGGTTCTAGCTGAAAAAGCTGGGGGAATACTCTTATCCAAGCAACTTGTCACCGACAAAAAGAAGCAAGCAGAAAAATTCCTTAACCAAGCTGTGAACGAGGGTCATGAAGGGTTGATGGCGAAGAAGCTTGACAGTGACTACACGCCTGGTACCCGGGGAAAACGCTGGTTGAAGATAAAACCTGTTTTGGAGCCCTTGGATCTGGTTATCACGGCTGCTGAGTACGGGTACGGGCGAAGGCATGGTTGGCTTTCAGACTATTATTTGGCTGCGCGTGACCCAAAGACTCGAGAGTTTGTGAATGTGGGAAAAACTTTTAAGGGTTTGACAGACGCGGAAATGATTGAAATGACCCAGAGGCTGAAAGAGTTGTCTGTTCAGGAAGAGCATAACAAGGTGAGTGTTCTTCCGAAAATTGTGGTTGAGGTTGCGTACAACGAAATTCAGAAAAGCCGCAAGTACAAGTACGGTATGGCGTTAAGGTTTGCCCGTATAAAGCGGGTACGCGACGATAAGACATCTAAGGACGCAGACACAATCCAGAAGGTCAAGGAAATTTATGATAGGCAGTTTGCGCGAAAAGGCAAATATAAGACCAACTAATACTCATTTTCTTTTAGGCGAGAAAAGACATGGATACCGAGGAAAGAAAAGAGTTTGCTTCTAAATTCTATAGTCGCCAGACAATTCTAGACGAATTAGGGGTTGAAGGCCAGCAGAAACTGGCAAAATCGAAAGTTGCCGTGGTCGGCATAGGCGGTCTTGGCACGGTTTCCTCGCTATATCTCGCTTTAGCAGGCGTTGGATACATTCGTTTGATAGATCAAGACACAGTGGAAACACAAAATCTTCACCGCCAAATCCTTTACAGCCTAGATGACCTGCATTACCCGAAGGCTGAGGTTGCTGCAAACCGGTTGGAGAAACTTAATCCGCTTTTGAAGGCCGAACCCTTCTCAGAGAACGTAAATGTAGGAAACGTAGAGAAGCTTTTAGCCGGGGTGGACATTGTCGTTGACGGTTTAGACAACATGTTCACCCGCTATTTACTTAATCGCACCTGCGTTAAGCTGGGTATACCATACGTTTTTGGCGCGGCAATCGGTATAGAAGGAAACCTCTCAGTTTTTGCCCCTCCGGAAACTGGCTGTTTAGAATGCTTGCTACCAAACATATCAGATAGCGACTTGATGACTTGCAACACTCGTGGTGTTGTTGGTGCTACGCCTGGAATAATCGGCGCAATGCAGGCTATGGAAGCTATAAAAGTTCTGGTGGGAATCGGTTCGCCTTTGAAGGGCAAGCTTATGGTTTGCGACTTTAACGATATGTACTTCACCATTGTTGATACCTCGAAAGCCGCGAACTGCTCCGTTTGCAAAGGTACCCTGCCACAGATGTATCCTCAAGATAGGCTTGTTTGGCTTTGTGGTCGGGAAACAGCCAATATTAACCCTGAGAAACCTTTGAAGCTCAAACTTGACGAGGTTTATGAAATAATCAAGCAGCGATTTAAGGTTCGCTTGAAATCCCATTTTGCCATAATTTTCGACTATGGGAACTTGGAGGTTAGCCTGTTCAACGGGGGACGCATGCTAATGAAAAACGTTCAAAATGAAAATGTAGCCTTGAAAGCATATCGGGAGATTCTTAAAAAAATAGGCATAACTTAACCTTTGTTGTTTTTTGTCACTCGTCAATAAACTGAGTGCAGAAAAAGAAAGATAGCCTTTTGCAAACTTTGCCTAGTTATATGCAGATTTGAACCCAACAATATTTTTATTCCAGTTTCAACCTTAAGTCAACCTTGCTGGGGTGGCCGAATGGTTCAGGCGGCAGCCTGCAGAGCTGCTATATATGGGTTCAATTCCCATCCCCAGCTCTAAAAATCTATTGAAAAACTTTTATCTTAATAGTCTGGGCATTTTTTACTCAAAGTATATGTTTTTGCTCCAACATAAAATGCAATTACCGAATCTAGTGAGGAATAGCAGATGTTTGATGGCCTCAGACTTCAACGTCAAGTTGAATTTATTGTTGAAATTGACAAGCTTAAACAGGTTCTTCGTCAAACCTTTACAATCAACAAACCAAGACAAGAAAATTCTGCTGAGCATTCATGGCATATTGCAGTTATTGCAATCTTGTTGTCAGAATATGCTGATAGTATTAAAATTGATGTTTTCCGAGTTGTCAAGATGCTGTTGATTCATGACTTGGTTGAAATTGATGCCGGCGACACATTTTGTTACGACGAGACCGCTCTTGAGGATCAATATAAACGGGAGGTACTGGCAGCTGAAAGGATATTCAATCTAGCGCCTAAGGATCAGGCCAAAACATTTTTAACACTTTGGGAAGAATTTGAAGCTTGTAGAACCCCAGATTCACGATTTGCAAACGCAATCGATAGATTGCAACCGTTACTTAATAATTATTATACAAAAGGTAAAGCATGGATTAAACACAATATCAAAAAACATCAGGTTCTGGATCGAAATTGTATTATTGAAGAAGAAGCCCCAAAGCTTTGGGACTATGTCAAGGAACTGATTGATGATGCAGTGCAACAGGGCTTTCTAAAAAAATGAAAAAGGAAAAAATTTTTATAGATGATGGAATCATCCAACAGATTCAGCATGCTTAGAAAGTCAACACTGATAATAACACTCACGGCTCTTTTGACCCTAATAGTTATCTCAGGAATCGGAGTTTACATACTTTTTCAGCAACAATATATAAATGACCAACAACAAGATCAAAATGACCATCTGTCTTTAGCAGACTGGTCTAATACATTCCATCATGATATGGCACGCACAGGCTACTCAACTTCGACAGGGCCGCTCACAAATCAAACTATATGGACCCACTTAACCCAAATGCAAATAGAGTATCCTTCACCTGCGGTTGTTGAAGGCGTTGCTTATTTTGGCTCAAATGATCACATAGTTCGTGCTGTAAATGCATCAACCGGTAGCAAAATATGGAGTTACCTTACTGGTAATTCAGTGGAGTCTTCATGTACAGTTGCTAACGGCATCGTCTATTTTGGCTCACACGACCACAACGTGTACGCCTTAGATGCAGCCACAGGAAACAAAATATGGAATTTCACCACTAAAGGTGAAGTATATTCTACTCCTGCTGTGGTAGATGGAGTGGTATACGTTGGTTCAAACGACAAAAACCTATATGCTTTGGACGCTGCAACGGGAAAAGAAAAATGGAGTTATATGACCAGTAATTTTGTATATTCTTCTCCTGCAGTTGTTAGAGGAGCGATCTATGTTAACTCCTTCGATACAGCTTACGCTTTAGACGCTGCAACGGGAAAAGAAATATGGAACTTCTTTGCTTGGGGTCCGATGTATTCTTCTTCTGCTGTTTTTAACGGAAGGGTCTACTTTGGCGCAAGTAATACAGTTTATGCTTTGGACGCTGCAAGCGGCAAAAAGATATGGAGTTATACGACTGGGGATCGTGTAGAGTCTTCTCCAGCGGTTGCCAATAATATGGTCTACATTGGCTCAAATGACCACAATGTGTATGCTTTCGACGTTACAACTGGCAACAAAATATGGAACTACATAACAGGCAACGAGGTTAATGGAAGCCCTACTATTGCAAACGACGTAGTCTACATTGGCTCAAAGGATTACAACGTGTATGCTTTAAACGCCTCAACAGGAAGTAAAATATGGAGTTATGCAACTGGATACCAAATAGAATCAACTCCTTCTGTGGCAAATGGCATACTCTACATCGGCTCAAACGATGGCAAGGTGTACGCTTTTGGCTCCTGAAGATTGTTAATTTTGAACAGCTGATAAATGCAAAATGACGTTTTGTAAGTTTGCTTTTTTCGCAACAACTTGATTAAGTAAAAAAAGGAAAAAGTTTTTAGTAATTTTAAAACAGATTCTCAGCTAGTCATAGTTTTTTGGATGTAACGCCGTCAATAATCATTATTTTTTCTTCCCTCGTTTTTAGGTTTCTGAAAAGAAGCTTAAATCTTGGGGTGTAGATCACTGAGCGGTCAGTTATTTCAAATACTTCTTCTACGACTCTGCTTAGTTCTTTTGGGCGTTTACCAATTCTCTCCCTGACATAATTCACATCAAGAAATTCAGGGAGCGCGTCTATCCTATATTCGGCAATTATTTTTTCCGGTTTCTTCTCAGAAGGCGCAGATGGAAGATTGTCCACCATAGCATCATTGCCATTTTTGTCCAAGATCAAAAAAGCTTTGTCCTCTTTGAGGAGGCGTTCTTCCCCATGTAGCTTAATGGTTTTGTTTGATTTGGAAGTTTCAGGTAAGAATTTATGGTCTAATAGCACAACTTCTTTGACGCCTTCATGAACTTTGAAAACGTATGTGCATTTACGGTAGTAGTCAAGGAAGTATTTTCCACTTATTACTATGTATGGTTCATAATATTTATCCAATGAAATAAACTGAATTTCTTCTGCTTTCGGCTTAAACAAACCAAACTTGGTGAAAAGTTGCTGTTTAAGTTTTTCGCCAGAAACCCTTATCACCGTAGGATCAATGTTTGCTTCATAAACAATAGTTTTCCTTTTAACAATGTTCTCTTTTATGATTGGAGATTCGGCTTTTATAACAACTTTTTCGGCATTAACTGTTTCTGTCATGATTGACCCCTCTGTTTTTTTTCCCGAATGTTGCTAATAACTATTATGAACTCGGAAAATGTATCAAAGTTATATAATTTGCCTTTTTTCTTAAGCTTCAAGCTTCATATGTAAGACCATAAGAATAACTTCGAATACTTAGGCTAGAGAACTTAGCTTTTTGAGTATCTCTCTAAAAAGAGCTCTTCAGCAATTCGCAACTCTTGAACCGTGTTTATATTCACGGCAACTTCTTTTTTATCTAACAAATAGATTTCCTCATCCAATTCTTCATCATCAATTCTTCGTCCATCAATAACGTTAATCCCAGCAGGCACCAAAAGCTTTCCTTCCAATTCAAACACATATTTTCCACTTAATCCGAGTTTATATTTTGTTTCCATCAAAGTCGCCACGCTCAAAGCAGGCTTCCCACATTGTTCATAATGTCTCAAAATGGCATCAATTACCTCGCCCGTTATCAGTGGAAAGTCAGCTCCAATAGCTAAGACCGTTTGCAACCTCAAAGTTCTAATGGCGTACCCCAGGTCAGAGACATATTCTTTACCTGGGGTTTGAATAACTGAAACAGGGAAATTCTGCAGAAGCTCAGCGGTTTTGGGCGTATAATCGCTAACCGCAACCACAATAGAATTGACTTTTATAGCTTTTTTCAACGCATAAAGGACATGCGCAATTACGGGTTTCCCTCCTACCTGAAGCAATGGCTTCTCTTCAGAAAGAGCCATACGAGATCCTTGTCCGCCAGCCATAACAAGCGCCGTTACATCCATCTTATAATCGCCAATAAAGTAACTAGTGAAGCGATGCGAGAGAGCTCGTTTGTTGCGCCTAATACGTCACCTGTTACGCCCTTGAAACGCCTGTGGGAAATTCCCACCATAATGAGGCTGACTAGTATAGCCGCCAAAATGGTTACGGCGCCTACCAACCATAGCAGAGATAAGGCGATTACAAAAGAGATTACTAATGCAACAATCAAGCGGGCAGTACCTTTCTTGCCATGCATTACTTCTAAGAACGAGGAACTCATCCCCTTATGTACAGCTTTTCCAGCCCAAGCGGCAACTACCATTGAAAGTTTTGCCGAAACCTCCACTACAACCAAACCTTGAATTATCATATCCATGCCCAATTCAGCGATAGAGAAAGCTGTAATTAAGAAGGTTATTATTCCCAAAGATAATCCGCCCGCACCAGTCAATTGGTCATGCATAATCTCGATTTTCCTTTCCGGCGAACCATGAGCCATGACGCCGTCTCCGAAATCCAGCAAGCCGTCAGTGTGATGGAGTCCAGTTATCAGCAGCAAAAAGCCCAATACCAAAGCTCCGACAACTAGGCTGGGAAGGAATTGGGAAGTCACCCAACCGCACAAACCAGCTAGAAATCCAATAAAAGCGCCTATTAAAGGAAAAAGAAACATGTATTTCGCGGTGTCAGTCAACAGCTCTTCGTCCATGCTTACAGGAACAGTTGTAAGAAAAGAAAAAAGGTTCTTGATCTCCTTAAGCATCCATCCTCATCACTTTGTTTTCATTAAAGCCGCATAGTTATTCTCAATCTCTTCAAGCAGTATGTTCTTAGTTAAGGCGCCGCCTAATTTAGCCATAGCAGCTATAGAAGCGCCTCCAGCGCCAACACCTTCTTTCACAATGCCTTCCTCGTAAGCTTTTAAACCCGAAAATCGAGATTTCGAAAAGTCTATATCAGCCGCAAGTACGGGTACGTCGGCAATCTGAGCAACTATACTACGAATATCGGATGAACTGTCGTATATTATCCATCTTGTGGTGCCAATCGCAACGTTACAGAGGACATCTGGGTTCAAAGCATTTACAATCGTCAATACAGAAGTCATCTGAGTACCGCCAGCCATCAAAACAGGAATTTGTGACGCAGCGCCTCCGACTATTCCTGCAAAAGCAGGCATCATAGGGTCGCCTAAACATGAAATGGCTTTGATTGGATTTGTTGCCAAACTTCCGAAACTCTCTCGTGAAGCCGCTAATCCCGCTTGGACTGTTTTAATTTTTAATTCATGTGGGTTTTCTGGCATGCTGCTACTTACTTTTCCCTCGGCATTTACGCCCATAGCAGACAGGACGCCTAAAGCTGTTGTGGTTCCACCAGGTATGCTTTCTCCTATTACAAGGTAATCGGCAGTCTTAGCCAAGTGTTCGCCAGCTAAAGTTGCTCTTTGGATAACTTCTTCAACGTTGTCAACTGCACTTCCAGTTCTAATGTCCCTGCCAGGGTTTCCACCTAAGTCCAAAAACGGAATTTGAGGTTTCACTTTCAATCCACCACTGGCAACCAGTACAGGAACGTCTGCAAGCCGTAAAGCGGACATGGTTATCAAAGCTGGCGTAGGAATTCCATCGGGAGTCACAGGCACACCTTTGATACACTTGCATTTTCCAAGCAGAAGTAACTCAGCATCAGCGGGTGGCGTGTAATCGGTGAACTCGGGATTTTCTCCAGCAGCAGAGATCCCTTGGATCTTAGCGGTTTCTGTCGTGGCGATGGTGCAGACGAAAAGGGGTTTCTTACCTTCTAATTCTTTCATGAAAGCTTCTGCTTTGAACTCGTTATGAGTTAGCAACACATCAAAGACTTTTTTCATTTGCTTGAATTAACTCCTTTTAGGCTTAACCTTGAAGCGTTTGATTACTAAACGACCATTACAGTTAAGCTTAACCTTTTCGCTTTCGAGAATTTCAATTCGATTCTTCTTAAACAGTGGACCATCAGTAACGAATGTGTGGAATTCACCATTTTCGCCGCATGGGTCTACAGTGCCAAGCTTGAGTAAATCGTCAGAGAACTCCTTGTTAATTTCTCTTCCGAGCCATTCTATTCCAAGCATGTCGGTTTTTATTCTGACCAAAGTTGCTTTAAAACCTTCTTTTATGAATTCTTCAAGAATTTGTTGTGTGTCACGGTGCCATAGGGGCCTTACAGGCGTTAGATCTACTTCTTTGCAGATGCGGTCTAACCATCCTACTTCATGCATGGCAACGTCGAAAACGTCTCCCGTCACTATGCCTTCAACTCCCTTGGCTACCATTTTAAGTAATGCCTTTTTAAAATCCTGCTCGTAGGTGTCTGGGGTAGTTGTCGATTTCACTATTGGAATTCCGATGGCTTGCGATTGCGCGTCCAAAATGTCAGCACGGATCAAATGAAAGTTTGATTCAGTCGGGTCAGACATCATAATTAAAAGATCCGAGACTTCATGGCCTTCTTGAATAGCTTTGTAACAAGCAAAGCAACTATCTTTGCCCCCACTCCATGCAGCAACAAGTTTCACACGATCTTTCCTCCTCACCTGCTTTCACTTTTGCCTTTTATTTTAGTTTCTTTAGGAATTTCTTCAGGTTTTAGATGTTCGAGAAGTCTGTCTCTTTCTTCTTTAGCTATTTTCAGCTTTTCGACAGATACGTTAAGCAAAGATAGAAGCTCATTTTGGTCATTAACAAACTCGGCCCCATTATTTTTCAACTCAATAAATAACGCCTTTGCTTTTCCTCCCGTGAAATCTCTCATTTCAATGGGCACTTCTTGAATGACAAATGTTGGAATTCCCCTCTTCAATGCAGCTAGAGCAGCCTTCAAATTCTGCAGGTTACCGTCGCCGAAAGGAACAGATGTTAACACTACAGTGCTAGCTGCACTTATCATCGCCAAATTAGCCTTATGTGTTTTTTCTGTTATTGGAGAAAACGGCGCCTCTGTTGCAACAGGAATCTTCAAAAACTGCGCTGTCTCAAAGTCCGTGTCTAGAACATTAAGAACTCCTGCGGTGACGCTGTAGCCTTCATCCAAAAGAATCTTCATTAGCGCAGTCCCAGTACCAGCTCCACAGATTAAATGAACCGAACATCTCCTAGCTGGAGGAGATTTCTGAGGAGACAAAGGAATAACAAAGACTGAATTGGAAACCAAATGCTTTTGTACTATAGCGTTAACATTAAAAACGCTCTTTATGTTTTCACTTGTTAGAACTTCAGAAAGACTACCAGCAGCGAATATTTTTCCCTTCTTGAGCATTATAGCTGAAGTACAGTAACGCGCAGCCAAATTCAAATCGTGAAAAACGGCTAGAATTACCAATTTATCTTTCAAACAAAGTTCTTTCACAAGATCCATTATTTGTAGCTGGTTAATGATGTCTAAATGAGTCAGAGGCTCATCCAAAAGCAGAATCGAGGGTTCCTGAGCCAGTGCGCGTGCAATTATCACACGTTGCTTCTCACCCCCACTGAGCTCGTTAATAGGCCTATCGGCGAATTGCCAAGTATGAGTTACTATCATAGCTTTCCGCACAATAGCCAAATCTTTAGTCCCTTCCATTTGAAAACGAGTTATATGAGGGTTCCGCCCCATCATAACAACGTCTAACGCGGAAAAACTGAATCCGATGTGGCTTTCTTGCGGGACGACGGCTAATTGTTTTGCTACATCTACATTCTTGAGAGAGTATATATCGTCTTTATTTAGCAGAATGGTACCTTTGTGAGGTTTGAGGGTTCTGCTTATACTCTTGAGAAGAGTGGTTTTTCCAGACCCATTTGGTCCAAGTATCCCAACGAAGTCGCCTCCACTTACGGAAAGACTAACATTCTCCAAAACCTTGACAGAGCCATATCGACATTCAATGCCATCAACATTTAATAATACCAGACGTAACACCAACCTCTCACAAAGCATAGCTCTCTTTTTTCTTTCTGAAAAGCAAAATGAAGAAAGGCGCACCGAATAGCATTGTGATTATTCCAACAGGCAATTCCAGAGTTGATGCAAACGGCGTAGCCACGACACGCGCTAAAGCATCACAAACCACCAAAAATATGGAGCCTATTATAGTGGAAGCGGGAAAAAGAATCCGATGGTCGGGACCAACTATTAACCTAGTTGCATGAGGAACCATCAAACCAACGAAGCCTACAAGCCCACTGAGTGAAACAGCTGCCGCCGTCACTAGAGAAGCAAGAACTAAAAGTATCTGTTTCACTCGCTCGACGTTTAATCCTAAATGTTGAGCTGTTTCTTCACCCATAGCAAGCAGATTCAGGGAACGAGCATAAAAATACGATATCACAATACCGATCACTATGAACGGTAATACAGCCCATATGTCAGACCAAAGTACGTTTGAAAAACCACCTATGAGCCAAAACACTATTGCATGAAGTTCGTCGCCAGCTATTACTTCCAAAAGAGCAACAATTGAATATAAAAAAAAGTTAACAGCTATTCCACAAAGCAATAATGTTGTCACCGGAACTCGGGAGCCAACCCTAGAAATGTTGTAAACTAAAAACATTGCAAATAAAGCGCCAATGAAAGCCGCTACTTGTATAAGCCGTAAGCCAAAAACGGAAAAACTAGTTCCGAATAATATTGAGAAAGAAGCCCCAACAGCAGCGCCAGCAGAAACTCCCAACACGTATGAATCAGCCATTGGGTTTCTGAACACGCCTTGATACACGACTCCGGACGCAGCTAAGGCTGCACCGACCACAACACCGGCGATAATACGTGGCAAACGTATTTGGAGGATAATTGCTACTTCACTTGGTAAAATCAATGAAGAATCTACAATACTATCCAAAAATGGAAATTGCTTTCCCAGTATCGCAAGTATCTTTCCAAATGAAACCTGAGCGTAGCCCACATTCAAGGAAACTATAATTATTGCTATTAATGTTGCTATCAACAGAATTACAATAAATTTCCATCTTGAAGCACGTCGGAAATAAGTACTTTCAGTTTCATCGGTTTCCATTATATTCACACAAAAAAAGAGAAGGGTGTTTAAAAGAGTTCTGGATGAAAGGCTTCAGCCAAATCTTCTATAATATCTGCGACTCTTGGTCCAGCTCTAGCGATAGTATTAGAATCAACTTCAACCAGCCCGTCATTTTGAACCGCGCTAATAGTATCCCAACCAGGTCTTGCTTTGACAGCATCCTGACTTCCCCAAAACGGTTCCCCAAAACCCATACCTTCTGCAGGTAACAATATTATTTCTGGGTTTCTTTCAATGACAGCTTCAGCGCTTGATTGGAAGTATTCGAGGTCTTGATCAGCGAAAATGTTAACTCCGCCAGCCTTTTCGATGAGTTCATTTTGCCAAGCTTTCGAGCCTGCAGTCCATAATGAAGTGGGGTCATACCAAACCTCATAATAAACTGAAGGCGTAGATTCAGCGTTAGCTACCGTATCTACCACCGCATCAATTCTACTGCTAATATCTTCAATCAAAGCCTCGGCCTCCGCAATTTTACCAGTTGCATTGCCCACTAATTCTATGTTTTGCATGACACCGTTGATGTCAGACGGGTTCAATACTAAAACTTTGTAGCCCAAATCTCGCAAAGTTCCTATTAATGGACCTTGAACGCCCCCAGTGGCAAGAATCAAGTCAGGATCAAGAGAAGCAATTACCTCCATATTTGGATCTGCGAAGTCGCCGATACTTGATATGGTGCCTTCTTCAATCCAAGCCGAAAAATTGTATGGATAGTCACAATAGTTACTAACCGCCACAACTTTATCGTCTAAACCTAAAGCAAATACAATTTCTGTCGTGCTTGGCGCCATTGAAATAATCTTGTTGGGAATAGCGTCTAAACTTGTGGGGTAACCAGTATCATCCACCAATTTATGTAAAGCCTCAAGTTGAGGATCAGTCTGACTCGAATAGTAAACATAGATGAAAGCAGCAGTAGCAATCACAGCAATTATGACAACAGTTGCAATTATGTAATTAGCCTTCATTTTTTCACCTTTTTTACCTTGGATGGTTTATCCATACAGCCTTATAAAACTTTTCGGAAAACACATAACGCTTAAAATAAACGCTCTTATAAGACAAGATACTGATGAACATGAACCCTGAAGCACCCCCATTATTGGATTATCTGGAGAGAAAAGGCATAACATTGAAGGACCTAATAAACACGGCACTTGAGCTTTTCGTCCCTCATCCCGGCATAGAAACCGAAGTCGCAGCAACCGAAATGTTCCGTGAAGAATTTCTTGATGCTCTTTCAGATATAAATGTTTCCACTCTCGAAGTCGCCTGCTTCCGCGCCCAAGAAGACGCGGAAAAAGGCTTGATTCCGGGACTATCACAAGAGAGGTTTTTGGGTCGCCCAGGATTGATAGCTGACGAGCTCCTAGGATTAGCTATAGCCAACTATCTTGCAGGTGTAAGAGGAGTTTTTGAATTCACACGTTTTGATCAAGCCAAACCCGGAATACTAAAGAAGCTTGGACCAATCACGAATGATGCTATAGGAGGTTTAGTTGCAGGAGTTTCAGCGAATGTGTATACACGTGCCTTTCGGAAAGCAAAATAAATCACGCTTCAGGTTTAATTCGCTTTTGAAAAGCTGAAAAAACGCCGTGGCAGTCGCAAGCTGTGGCAACAATAAACTTTTCTTTCGCCTTTGCCCAGTCAAACAATTCGAAAAGTTCACTGCCTTTCAAGGCGCCCATTCCTGGCGCCATCGAATAACTGATAAGAATAAAGGCCTCAGGACAAGCAAAGCGCATTAGCTCAGTCATTGTGCAGGGTTTTTCTATACCCGAAGAAGGACAAACCTGAGGCATCATGCATTTTTCAATGCACTCATAACCCCGGCTAAAACTTACAACAAGTCTTTCAATTCCCGCTTGCAAAACAACCACTTCAGGCAATTTCGGAAGAATCGCAACAATTGCCTCGCTCCATGGCATGAGTTCAAACTTAATTTTAACCAATTCTGCAGCAATGTGCGTGGGCGCGGTTGGAAAAACATATTCGGGCTTAATTTCATCTATTAACTCTATCACTTTAGGAAGTTCACCATTAACGAAACCCTCTTCTCCTGAGGGAACGCGTTCCAAAGTCTGAAGTTTATAACGTTTGACCGCGAGGCAATTAGGATCTGTATCCACAACTAAGAACCCTTTTTTTTGCTGTCGCAAATATTCAATTGCGTAACACCCGTATTTTCCGCCTCCAACTATTAAGTTCATTTTTCTTCTCCGGCAGAGTCAGCTGTTAAAGAGGTAGCAGATGGATAGGTCATCTAAGCGTAGCTTATAAAAACTCTGCTTGTGAATTAAAAAAGACAAAGAACCATAAGATTATAATAGTCTGCTGATTGAGGAGATTTAAGCAGTTGGAGCGCCATGGCTCAGACAAGATTGTGTGTGGTTACTCACACTTTTCTTCCTCATGTTGGCGGAATAGAAAGGGTTGTTTATGAACAGTGTAAGCGGCTTAGTAAGAATCAGTTTGAACCTATGGTTTTGACGCATCGAAACTACACGGAAAGAGATTATGTTTTTGAAGGAATAAAAGTTCAATGCTACGATTCTATAAACATTGGATTCAGACTAGGGATACCTTATGCAATTCCACACTTGAGCAGTTTAAAGGTTTTTTTGGAAACAGTCAAATCCAACGACCTTATACATGTTCATGGCCACCCCTATCTATCGTCTTTTCTTGCCGCCAAAATCGCAAAGAGATACTCAAAGCCATTGGTAATCACTCAGCATAATACTTTCATAGAATACAACGATATTTGGGACACTGCAGAAAAATTAAACGACATAGCGATTGGAAAACAAGTGCTTAATGAAGCAGACAAAATAATTGTTGTCAGCAACGCAACCAAGAACTATGTTCTGAGTATAGGAGCAGAACCTAGAAAAATTGAGGTACTTCACAACGGTGTTGATATCAAACGTTTCAAGCCTTTATCTGGAGTCAAAGAACGCATGAGGAAAAAGCTCGGAATTTCTAAGGACGCAAGCGTAGTGTTGACGGTGAGGCGTCTTGTCTACAAGAATGGTATTGACACATTACTTGAAAGCGCAGAAATTGCTGTTAAAAAAACCCCGAAGATAGTCTTTGTTGTAGTGGGTAAAGGACCAGATTTTGAAAAAGTAAAAGAAAAAATAGTGCAGTTAGGGATGAAGAGAAATTTCAGGCTTACAGGTTTTGTATCAGATTTGGACTTGCCGTTTTACTACAACTTGGCAGACATGTTTGCTTTGCCTTCTAAGTCTGGAGAAGGCTTGCCTTTGGTTGCGCTTGAAGCTATGGCTTGTGGATTGCCAGTGATAGCAACAAACGTTGGAGGAACATCTGAAGTCATGAGTGAAAAGTATGGAAAACTGGTGCCTCCAAACTCATCTGAGGCATTTGCAGAAGCACTATTAGAGTTTTCCCATAAAGACCTAGCAGAGCTAAAAAAAGCCCTGCGAACAATAGTTGAGGATAATTATAGTTGGGACAAGAATGTGGAAAAACTTGTTGAAATATACGAAGAGCTTATTTAACAAGATGTCAGAAACTATATAGTTTTCATAAACAAGAGTCGCAAAGCTATGATATCGAAGGTAGAGATGGTTTCGGTAGTAATTCCAACACTTAATGAAGCAGGAAATATTCGTGAAACAGTGACTACCATTAATAAGAAAGTAGCTTATCCCAAAGAAATAATTATTGTAGATGGAAACTCAACCGATGGAACAAAAGAAATCGTTAAGGATATGAAATTTTGTAAACTTGTTGTAGAGCCTAGACGCGGTTATGGTCTAGCTCTCAGAACTGGATTTAAACATGCGAAAGGTGACGTTGTAGTCATGGTTGATGGTGATGGAACCTACGAGGTAGGGCACATCAACCTTTTACTTGACACTCTGATAAAGAATAGAGCAGAATTATGTCAAGCAACGCGGATGTATGATCTGAGAAAAGCTATGGGATTCACAAATTTTGTTGCCAACAAAATAATAACGTTTTGTTTTGACTTCTTCTACAGCCAATTTCTTAGCGATACACAGTCCGGTTTTCGGGCGATATCCCGTTCCGCGCTCGAAAAAGTTAAGCTATATGAGAATGATATGGCGTTTGCAACCGAAATGCTAGTGCAGTTCGCCAAGAAAGACTACAAAATAGTTGAAGTTCCATCATCTTACAGACCAAGAAAATATGGAATCCCAAAAATGCGTAGAATCAAATCAGGAATCGAAATATTCACCACCATGGTTAAGGGATTTATAAAGTGAAGACACACTCAGAAACAAATAAAAAACCTCGCAAAATACCGAATTTAATCAATAACAAGGGTTACACAATGGCAATTGCACTTTCACTCATAATTGTTTCCAGCTTACTTATCGGATATTATCTCAATTTCCACCTTTCCACTCCAGAAGGATACTCAACTATTTACATACTTGATTACCCGCAGAAAAAGGCTATAGATTATCCCGAACTTCTAGTCTTAAATGAAAACAACACCTTTAGCGTGTGGATTGGAGTTGAAAACCGAATTGGAGCAAAACAATCCTTTGAAGTTCTGCAAAAAGTTATTGGTGATATGATTCCGTCATTTCCAGTTGGAAAAGAGGCAGAGAATAGCTACACGCAAACCATAGAAAACGGAGAGGTATGGGAAACCTTAGCTACAGTTACAATAAATGAGACAGGAAGCTACTCTGTAATATTTGAGCTTTGGATTCATGATGATGAAACAGGGGTACTTGAGTTTTCCTACAATTACTGTGTTTTGAACATAGAAGTCGTAGAGCAGATCTAAAATCTATTAGGCTTTTGCCTGCTGCGAAACGTATTCCTCTTCAGTTTCTATCCTATGGACGTTATTGTATGCGCAAAAAGGTATGATTTTCAAGTCTGGAGTAACATAGTGCACCACGCATCTTCTAACGCGGTTCACGTCGAAATTGTAAGTATCCATAAAAGCCATACAACCGAGAAGGAAGATCCTGCGCCGCAAATTGGCAAGCGATTGATAGGAAGGAGATATGTGCATTTTCAGAATTGTTTTCATCAGAGTGAAGATGCCGATTTCTTTAGCGACTAGAAGCCAGTTTAAAGATTGGAGTGAAGCCAAAAACAGCGATGAAAGAAGAGAAAATCGTCCTTTTGACTCCACAGATTTTGCCGTTTTCTGGAGGATGTAGAAGAATCTTTCGAAATTAACAAAGTGGTTAATTGGGATAATCTTGCCGCTTTTTGACACGTACATCCAGTTTACTAGACCACATTGTGGGCTACAGGAAAACAGAGGCCATGGCTTTTTCATGAATTTGCTCATAACCATTATTGGAGAAGTCATCACTGACAAAGGGAAGAGATCTTTGGTTTCAATCTCGCCGTTACTTTGAGTCTCAACTTCCTCTGCAAAATGCCATTCACGCAATTCTTCTCTGGATGGATGATCAGTTGCTCTTCCAGTGCATGCAATTGGCTGGAAAATTACGCCTCTTATTATGTAGGAGTTATCAGCTGCAAACCTTATGATGTCTCCAACTTCGTTATCGTTGAATCCACGCATCAGAGTATTGACAAGTATTATTTCCACATCATGCTTCCGACAGTTTTCTATGGCTTTCATTTTGGTTTTTAACAGCTTCTTGCCACGTATTTTTTTATAGAATTCATCATGGAAACTATCAAATTGAAGATAAACGATGTTTAAACCATTCTTCTTCAGCTTTGCAGCAAGCTCAGGTGATTCAGCCAGTCGAACACCGTTGGTTGCCAAAATGGTCATGAATCTCAGTTTATGCGCGGCTGCTATGATTTCAGACATGTCTTCGCGTTGCAAGGGTTCTCCTCCGGAGAACAAAAGCGCTGGCGGTTTAGGGTTGCGCTTACTCAGAAACTCTAGCATTTGCAGAATGTTTCCTTTGCTAGGTTCATAGTTAATTTCATGTTCAGGAAAAGCAGAAAAGCATATGTTGCACTTCAAATCGCACCGTTTTGTAACATCAATGACACCTATAACTGTGCTTGAAACATGGTTTTTGCAGAACCCGCAGATGTAAGGACAGTCATCAGGATTTTTCGGCGCGGTTTCATCTCCAAAATATTTGAAGTAATCGAATTGCTCTGCGAATTTGAAAACTTTGGGACTTTCCCAGTGAGTAGCTGAAAAAGTTCCATGTTCCTTGCAGGTTTTGGTAATCAGGATTTTGCCGTCTACCTCAGTTAGCTCTGTGTCTATTTTTTCCTGGCACACTGGACAGATGCTTTTAGTTTTTCTCATGCAGAAAAAGCCTCGATGATTAGCGATAGTATGAGCAGCATCATTGACATCGTGATTAAGCGTTCGTACTTCCTTACATTTTCAACTGTGGGTTTTGAAGTTATTAGACGAATTGAGGAGTAAACTAAAAGAATACCCCATAATGTTATCAGGGACAGGTAGTAAATGGCGAAAAACTGGAAAAAGAAAGGAAGCGGTGCAAGTATAGCTGTTGCGATGAAGAATAAAGAAGCAATCTGTATGGAGCCTTTGTTACCTATTTTTTTCGGGAGAGTTGGATAGCCGATTTTGGAGTCTCCTTCGAAGCTTAGAATATCCCTTAGAATGTTGCCGCCAATTGTTCCGAAGCATATAGGGTAGAGACTTATTGAGACAAGACTTATGGTTTGAGAAATTGTGGCTTCCCCGTAAAGGAACGCTGTCCCCACCAGCAAGCCTACAAGAACGTTTGCGGCGAAACCAGACCTACGTTTGACAAATGCTGAGTAAATTACGAGTAAAATGGAGTCAACAAGCAGAACTAAGAAGCTAAGCCAGTTAATTAGAAAAGCGAAGATTAGACCCACTGTGAAAAGAAAAGTGGATATCACAATAACTTGTTTCAGAGACAGGGCGCCAGAAGGAATGGGCCGTTTTGGTTTGATTACAGCGTCACTTTCTCTGTCGAAGTAGTCGTTTATGGAAAAGCCAGCGGAAGTTATGCACGCCATTGAGAAGAAAATCAACAAGATACTGTCGAAGCCTATGAGTTGTTTTGTGATCGCAAATGCGGTTATAAGAGACAAGCCGCCTGTCATCATCCAGTAAGGAAGCCGCAAAAGCGCGATTAGTCCTCTGGCAGGTGTTACCGTCATCACAGCATTTTCCTCTCTAGGACAAGTTCTTTCAGTATATCTTCAAGATTAATTTTCGGAGCCCATTTAAGGGTTTTCTTCGCTTTGGTTATGTCGAACCAAATGGTTTTGATATCACCGTGCCAAGGAACGTTGGTGGGTTTTATAACGGTTCTTTCCGATAAACCGAGGATTTTCAGGATCATTTTTGCAAGATCGATAATCGTTGTTGTTTTCCCGAATCCTATGTTGAAAGTCTCTCCGACGGAAGACTCACTTGTAGCAACCAACATCATTGCATCTACAACGTCATTTATGTGAACGAAATCTCGAGACTGCATTCCGCTACCAATTATTTCCAGTTGTTCTGGATTCTTACTGATTTTATCCAGAAAGTCGTGAATGACTCCGTGGCATTTTGGTCCGTAAACATTAGCGAACCTTAGGACAGTTACGTCCAGTCCGTACTGTTTTGAATACATGTTGCAGTATTGTTCACCGACTACTTTAGATAAGCCATAGCAGGAATCTGGGCTGAAACCGTGAGTTTCAGGTGTAGGAAGTTCAGTGGTGTTGCCGTAAACTGCAGCACTTGACGCGAAAACTACTTTTGCTTTGTCTTTACGCGCCTTTTCAAGAACATTTAATGTTCCGCGAGCGTTGGTTTCGAAGTCTTCAATAGGATTTTCCATTGAATACGGAACAACGACTTGAGCAGCTAAATGGTAGATTACGTCGGCTTTTTCTTGGGAGAGTAGTTTCTTGAGATCGAGGATATCTGCTTTCACAAAGCGGACTTTTGGGAGATGCTTTACGTTTTCAACTTTTCCGCTTGATAAGTTGTCGTATATTGTTAGGTTGCTGGCCAAAATGGAAAGTTTTTTGCAGAGGTGGGAACCTATGAATCCGGCTCCGCCAGTCACCAATATGTTCTTTCCGTCTAGTTGTTCCATGAAATTCACGACAAAGTCTATATCCTTATTTGGTTGAGTTAGACTATAAGTTCGAAGATGAAGGCTATAAAAACTTTTAGGGATTTGCTGGCTTTCCTTACAATAATTCCGTTGGGCAAAACGGATGACTTTGTGGTGACTTCAGCTGAAGCGCTATTTCTTTTTCCCGTGATAGGGGGATTCATCGGATTGCTGGGAGTTGGGTACTTTCTGAGCTGTAGCTTCTTGTTGTCACATATTCTAGCTTCCATTAATTCGTTTATTCAGATTCCCGTTGATTTCTTGGTAAGGTTTTTGTCTGCTGTTATGACGCTTGCGTTTCTTCTTGTTTTGACTGGGCTTCAGCATTTTGATGGACTTGTGGATTTGGGGAACGCGATAGGTCTTGGTTTTTTGAAAGAGAGACGGGAAGCGGCTCATGCTTGGACTGTGTCTTATAAAGGCGCGTTGTTAGCAATTTTTGTTGAATTTCTAGCGATTTTAGGGTTGTTTTTTATTGACGCTGATTTTGCTTTTGGGGTGGTAGTTGCGGCTGAGGTTGCTGCTAAGTTGGGTATGGTTACCATTGTTTGGCTTGGGAAGCCTACTCGCACGGGTTTAGGTTCTATTTTTCTTGGGATGGCGAAGCGGAATCGTAACATTGTGGCGTATTTTTTTGCGGTTTTGATTGTTTATCCCCTTTTGGGCTTAACGGGTATATGGGTGGTTTTGCTTAGTATTTTGGTAGGAGCAGGTATGGAGAGGGTCGCGCAGAGTGTTTTTGGAGGAGTATCCGGAGACGCGATAGGTGCAACAAATGAGACTGCAAGGGCTGTAACTTTGGTGGTTTTTGCGGGTGTATTACTGTTATGAAAGTTCCTGCATTGATAATGGCTGGGGGAAAAGGCAAAAGAATGGGGTTACCGATTGAGAAGCCTTTGCTACAATTTCTTGGCAAGCCTTTGTTGGATTGGGTGGTGGAGGCTGTTGCTTCGGCTAAGAAGGTTTCAGAGTTTTATGTTGTGACGAGTGCAAATACGCCTGAAACTGAGAAGCGCTGTAATAACAAGGGATGGATGTTCCTGCGGACTGATGCGAAAGGTTATCATTCTGATTTGAAGCAGGCTGTTCGGGACGCTGGTCTATCTGGTGCAGTGTTGACGATTCCCGCAGATTTGCCAGCTGTAACTGGACAATTCCTGGACAGGATTGTCGGCGAATTTGAGGTTTGCGGAAAAGATTTCTTAGCGGTTTTCGTTCCAATAGAAAAACGTGAAAACTTGGGGCTTTCTATTTCTTCAATAGACGAGCACAAGGGTGTTTGGCATGCAGTTTCCGGAGTAAACATCGTAAATGGCGCAAAAATTCAAGAAGAAGTAAAAATAGAGACAAGCGCTATAATAACTGAAGAAATAGAAGTTCTTCTGAACATAAACACGCTCAAAGATCTGGAAATATCTGAAAAGATAATGCAGGAACAAGGCAAAAGTTAGTGCAAATTTTGATTTGTACCTCTCTGTGAATAAGCAGAACTTGCATAGATCCCTGCTGGAAGTTAAAAGTCTAATTTTCATGTTTTTGTTGGTCAAAATGATTGTGCAGATTCTATTCTTGCATCTACAAAAGGTAAATCGCCAAGATTTGGGATTTGAATTGGCTTTTTTAGAGAAATCTTTAACACCTTGGTGCATTCAATCTATTACAAAGTTCGCCGTTTCAGGGGAAAACCAATGAGCTTACTGAGCCACGACAGCTTCTGGGATGCAGTAATCAGCTTGTCAACTACCAAAAAAATGTTACAGTTATCCCTGAAAAAATGCAGCACATGTGATAGGACAATTCTTGAAGCAGCACTGGACGATTACATGGGAAAAACTAATAAGAAGTGTAAGTGCGGCGGTTTCTATTCGCGGATCATAGGTTTCTGGATAGATTTGCTAAGGCGCAGCTTGGTAATAAGAAGGGAGAAATTGGAAAAGCTCTTGGCTGACCCTTACGCACGGAAAGCAATAATCACTCTTGTGCGGTCTTTCAATCACTTTGGAATTAAGAAGCCACTGATTATATACGCCCCGTTCTTGGTCGTGTGGGATTTCACGCATAAATGCAACTTGAACTGCAAGCATTGCTATTCAAACTCAGGTGCAACGGATGAAACTGAACTCAACACAGTTGAAGCTCTAGATGTGGTAGACCAGCTTTCTGATTTCGGAGTGGTTGCTCTCGCGTTTTCAGGAGGAGAACCACTATGCAGAGATGATTTTTTTAAGGTGGCCGGCCACGCAGTGAAGCGTGGATTGTATGTTTCTGTAGCTACCAATGGAACGTTACTTACTAAAGATAACGTTCGGAAGCTCAAACAGACAAAAATTAACTATGTGGAGGTAAGCATTGACGGCGCAACAGCAGGAACTCATGATTCTTTCAGAGGAGTTTCAAACGCTTTCAACAGGGCGGTAACAGGGTTGAAGAATTGTGTGGAAGCAGATCTATGCGCTTGTATCGCGACCACGGCAACCAAGAGCAACTTAGCTGAGATGCCTGAAATATTGGATTTGGCAGAGGAAATTGGCGCGGAAAGATTCACTTACTTCAACTTCATCCCGACTGGACGCGGAAAGGAACATTACAATCAGGATATATCGCCTGAAGAACGAGAGAAGCTAATGTTGTATTTGCTGGATAGAATGTCAAAAGGCTACAAGGTCACCATTTTGACCACAGCGCCGCAGCTGGCTCGGGTAGCCTTACAATGTCAGGGACCCGGAGAGGAAGCCACTATGTCTATGGCGCACATGCAAACTGTAAGGGTGAGCAAGAAAGCGGTGCCGTTGGCTGATTTCATAGGCGGATGTGGCGCTGGCAGACTCTACTGTTCACTTTCTCCTCAGGGAGAAGTTCATCCGTGTGTTTTTCTTCCTATAAACGTTGGAAACCTGAAAAAGGAAAAGTTCGGGGACCTATGGCTGAATTCTAAACTCTTTAACGCTTTAAGGAATAGGAATAATTTGAAAGGAGCTTGCGGTAAATGCTACTACAAGTACATATGCGGAGGATGTCGAGCCCGAGCAAATGCCTACAAAGAGGATATAATGGCTTCCGACGTGGGTTGCATAATAGCAAAAGAGGAGAAAGGTAACTGAAATGCAGAAGAAAACCGTTAAAATCTACAGAGTTAAAGAGGAAACGGCTGAAATTCTGAAGGAATCAGTTAAAAACTCGGCGCTAAGAGGCAAGCAGAGGATTTTTGTGAAACCGAACATGAGCCACCCCGAATATTTACCTGGAGTGGTAACAAGCCCTGCACTAATTAGCGAGCTTGTTGGTTTTCTGCGGAATGGCAATGATGAGGTTATAGTTGGCGAGTCCAATGGCTTCAATTATCCTTGTCGTGGGGCATTCGAGAGGACGGGTATAGAACTGGCCGTTAAGAAGTCAGGCGGTAGTGTGATTAATCTTTCAAAAGACAAAGTTGTCAAAGTGAAATTTCCAACCCGAAATAGCAATGTAAGAGAGTTGTTCCTTCCTAAAACGGTCCTTGACGCAGATGCAGTAGTTAATATGGCACTTATGAAAACGCACGAGTTCACCATGTACAGTGGAGCCATAAAAAATCTCTTTGGATGTGTGCCAAGCAACAGACGCATTTACTTGCATCCGTATCTTAGCGAAGTCTTCTACCGACTATACACGGTCTTTAACCCGCAACTTACAGTGATGGATGCACGAGTAGGGATAGAGGGAAATGGACCAACCAAAGGAAAACTCGTAAAAATGAATCTGATGCTGACGAGCAATTGTGCGTTAGCCACGGACTTAATCGCTTCTAAGATCATAGGCTTTAAAATTGAAGAAATCAGCTACCTAAATTACATAGCCAGCAAAACTAATCTGCAAGATGACGCGATAGCGGTAAAGGGTTTACAGGTGGCTGAGGTAGCTCAGGATTTTGAGCGCCCAAAAATTGATTTGCCCGTTAGAGCGCAGATGTTTATTTACAGTCACGAGTTTTTGACGAAAGTGCTCTTCTGCTCCCTGGGGTTTGTGAACCTTTTACAGAAATTAACCGTTGCGTATAGAGGTAGACCCTTAGAAACAAGCTAGTTTAAAGCTTCATCATAAACTTTTATCACTTTTTTGACGATGATACGCCAGTTAAAATTGTTCTCAATGGTTTCGCGAGCAAGAAGCCCCATCTCTGAAGCCGACTTCGGATGCTCCAGATAAAACAAAATCGTGTCTGCTAACTCCCGAGAATTTAAAGGCTCGACTAAAAACCCGTTCTTGCCAGTGTTGATCATTTCCGGAATCCCGCCTACCCGTGTAGTCACGACGGGCAACCCAGTTGATAATGCTTCCAAAACGGCGAAGGGAAGGTTCTCATAGAAAGTGGAAAAAGCAAAAATGTCCGCTGCTTGATAAAGCCGAGGTAATTTTTTGTCAGGAAAATAACCTGTGAAAACTATTTTGTCTTTTACGCCAAGCTTCGTGGCGTAACTCATTAGCTTTTTCATCTCGTTGCTTAGGCCTTTCCCTGCGATTATCAACTTGAAATTCTTGAATTTCCGAGCAACAAACGCCATGCTTTCTATTAGAGTGAATAAGCCTTTTCGAGCGTACAATCGACCAACAGAAAGTATCGCCTTATCTTCAGGAGTTAAGCCTAATTCTTCTTTTGCCCTAAGTTTATCAGTTGTCGGTTTGAACTTTTCCACGTCAACGCCGTTGTGAATAACCCTGATCCTGGTTTCTTTCACCTTGTAGTACTGCATAAGCTCACGTCTCGTAAAATCACTCACCGCAATTATCCTGCTCGAACGCTCCAGCATTCCCTCCTCGAAAAACCGTAGGAGCCAATTAAAGCTCACCATAAATTTCTCGTTTGAGTTGAGCCTGCTGTAAGGCTCGCTTCTAATTGCTTCTGCCTCACCCTTCCACGTCGAGTGAACAGTGGACACTATCGTTTGTCCGAATCCGCTTGGAACAGCAAAACTTGGAATTAGCGGAAGATTAACATGCATAATATCGACGGGAAAACTTCCACGGAGACTGTTGAGTTTTCTGGAGGCAGCCGCTGCGAATAGAAACGATTTGACTACAGGAGCCTTAAATGACTTGAGGAAGAAAATCGTGTGTTGATCGCTAATTTTCACGTCTCTGCTTTCATTGTGCCCTGTTAAGATGGAAGCTGAATAGCCGAGTTTCATGAGTTCGTTAGACAAGTAGTATACATAAGCTCCTGTGCCGCCGGAAAGGGGTAAATACTCCGGAGATAAAAAGCAAATTTTAGCCATGTTATCTACCTCTGCTCACCCACCAGTAGCTGGATTGTTGTTATAAACCCGCCAGCAAACCATGCGAAAGCCCTGATAAAGTAAAGCACAACCATCCGCATGGCGGCAAAATCCTTGAACCTAACTGAAAGCTTGACCGCGGAAACAAGGTAATAAATAAACATAAGCAATAGAATCGAAGCTGAAACATACCATAAATACCTCAGCACTTCAAACAGTCCTAAAAGGAAAAACGCGATTACAGCAAGTATCAAGAAGGGTTGAATGTTCATACCGAAGTCGGTTATTTCGTCTCCTTTAGCTAAGATACTATGTTTCAAGTACAGTTTAGCGGTATTCTTGCCGTACTGCAACTGCTGCCGAAAATAACCGCTTGCTGTTGATCTATTAAAATGGTAGCACTTTGCATCTGGTTCAAAAACTATTTTGTAACCTTTGTTTGTTATTCTGAAACCCAAGTCAGTGTCGTATTGAGACGGAAAATTCTCGTCAAAACCGCCAACCTTCTCTATAATGCTTTTTTTCAGCAAAAGATTCATGGTTGCCACGCGCACGACACACTTATTCAGCCTAGCATATCTGGTTTTCAAGTCGTATCCTATGCTTCTTGCCCAAGCGTTTTCTTTGTTCCAAGTTTCGATGCCACCGCTTACCCCCACTACTTCAGGATCACCCAAATGCTTTACAAGCTTGTTCAGCCATTCCCGCTCCACCTTCGCGTCAGAGTCAACAAAGCCCAAAATCTCGTTGCTCACGATCTTAATTGCCTCGTTGTAGGCGGCTGGAGCGGAAAGAGGTTCTGAAATAATTTTGAAGGGGTATTTTTGGGCTATTTCCAGAGTCGCATCTGTAGAACAGCCGTCAACAATTATTACTTCCACAAAATCCTTTGGATAATTTAATTCATTAAGAGATTTCAAACACGAGTCTATGGTGAGTTCGCTGTTAAAAGTTGCCACGAGTATAGTAACTTTGGGAGGAGATGCAGCAGTCACTAGTCCCGATCACTCCTTATGTAAGCCGACAATATGGATAGTAGAATCTTGAAACCGTCAACTATTGGGTCTAAACTGGATGTGCCGTAGGTTCGTTGTTCGAAACTTATCGGCACTTCTATAACCCTAAAGCACTGTATAGCGGTTTTCACCAGCATCTCTGATTCAATTTCATACCCACTTGACTTTAATCGCATATTCTTCAGGACCGCTTTTTTCATTACGCGATAACCTGATTGAGAATCAGAAACATCTTTTTTTGTTAAGATTTTAACTAGTAAATTGAAGAGGCGAACACCGGCGGCGTTTAGTTTTCTGGCTACCACTGGTGTTTGATCTATATATCTGGAACCGATGACAAGATCAGACTTGTTCTGCAATATTGGGGTCAGCAACCGTGGCAGTTCTTCTGGACGATGTGAACCATCTGAATCTATAGTAGTTATTATTTCACCTGTTACTCTTGCAAATCCTGCTCTTAGGGCGTATCCCTTTCCCATGTGCGCTTTAAGTGAGATAACTTTGGCGCCTAGGCTTTTTGAAAATTCCAGTGACCTATCTGTCGAAAAGTCATCTACAACTATTATTTCGTATTTAAAGCCGTGTTTTTTCATAACTAGTGTTAAGCGTTCAATCACATTGCCTATTGTCAGTTCCTCGTTGAACACTGGAATTACAACGGAAATCAGCATTTCACTAGTTTCCATTTTATTATGATGCTGAATGAAAGAATTTATAAACTTTGGCTGTGAACACTATCAAACTCAAGGATTGTTGTTAGAACGGAAACAAACATGCAATTAAGAATGGAAAAAGATCGAGAATTATGGTTTTCCATGTGGTTTTTAGCATCAATAGCCACTTTTGGCGCCGCTTTTTTCTTAATGTTCTACCGCTTAATAGAAAGCAGAAATAAGCATTTTCACCGCGAATCTGACTTAGAAAAGCAAATTGGAGACTTCTTGAGGAAGCAAGGAAAAGAAACTCCTACAACTTTGAGTAGCTTTAGTAAGATGAACGCGAAAACATGGGCTGCCTCCATTATTCTGGTGGTTCCCGTTTTTGTATTGACGTATTTGTTGTCTAGAGATCTGCTTAAGCACGAAAAACATCAAGACGAGTTTCTTGTGAGAGCTTTTCCAGAAAGAATATTCATGCCGCAGATGATACCAATAAGAAAATATGGTTTGATAACAATATTTACTTTGGGATTGGGGATAGTGTACTGGCTTTACAAGATAGTAAACATGTACAATGCTCACTTCAAAGCGCATCAGGAATTGGAAAAGGAAATAGCCAGGTTGGTGGAGGAGAAGATGATTGACGAATCCATGTAAGCAAAAGCGATTTGTGAGCCACGGTGGAGATGTATGGGGTTTTGCAAGAAAATATAATATGCCACTTGAGAAAGTACTTGACTTCAGTGGACCAATCAATTTTTTGGGACCTTCATCCAAAGCAGTAGAAGCAGTTAGGCAATATTCTAAACTAATAAGGTTTTATCCTGACCCCAATCCTGTGGAGTTTAAAACGGAAATCGCTGATTACTTAGGTCACGGTATTCAAGCGTCAAACATAATTCTGGGAAACGGCTCCATAGAGCTAATTTATATGATCAACGAAGCTTTCCAACACGGCTTCAAAGCCGTCGTCCCTGTGCCATCATTCACTGAATACGAGAAAGCGGCTTTAAGAGTCGGGGGTGAAGCAGTATTCGTGAAGCTGCATGACGACTTTACGCTAAACATTGAAGGCATAAAGACAGCAGTGACGGATGGTACACGTATAGTTTCCATTTGTAATCCGCACAGCCCTTCAGGATCACTTTATAGTAAAGAAACTATTTTAGACCTTGTTGAGTTTTGTTGCGAAAAGAAAGTTATTGTCAGTGTAGATGAAAACTACATTGAATTCTCAGAGAAAGGTCAACACAACACTATGGTTGGCTACGTCAAGAAGTACGAGAACCTTTTCGTTATAAGGTCAGTCACAAAATTCTACGGAATGCCAGGCATACGCCTAGGTTACGGAATAGCCACAGAAAGCCTCATAGACACGCTTCAAACAGTTAGACAACCGTGGAGCATAAACATCTTGGCGGGCTACGCGACATTGGCGGCGTTCAAAGACAAGGCGTTCATAGAGAACACCAAACACACCATCGCAAAAGAAAGGGCACGCTTTGCGGAAATGCTCAGTGAAATCAACGGATTGCATGTTTTTCCGTCTGTAACGAACTTTCTGCTGGTGAAAATCCTGCTTGAGAAAGTTACAGCAACAATTCTAAAGGAAGAACTTGCAAAAGAGGGTCTTCTAATTAGAGACTGCAGCACTTTCATGGGTCTCGACAATCATTACTTCAGAGTGACTGTTAGAGCAGCCGAAGAAAATTTAGTACTAGTGAAAGCTTTGAAAAAAGTATTTGAGAAGTAAAAGATACAGGATTTTACACTTGATACTTTCAAAACAAGATTTGCTGCCAAAAGCAAATTTTCTGCGTTTTTAATAAAAAAGGTATAGAGATGTATTTTTGTCTAACTACCACTTCCTTATCATTAAGAAATCTGAAATCTGACTGTCATCATCTTTTAACTGAAGCAGATAAAATTCTGTCTGTGGATGAGAGCAGTTTTTGTAATTATACCGTATCACTCACAATCTAACATTTGAAGGGAATGTGAGACCTTTTTCCCCATTGTTGCCACCATCAAGCGACCCCATTAACATAGATCTACTTTTTAGCAATCCAAAAACTCATTTCAGGTCTGCAGATACGCTTGTACAAATAAAAGAGAGGATTCAAAACCCATGTTCCACTAAGATGATAGTCTACTCGCTTGAAAAAATCAAAGCCTTCCTTCTTAAATATCCATTCTATTTCCTTATGATTTAAAGGATGCTCTTTCTTGTGCCAATAATCAGAGAAAGCATAATTAATAGAAGGAACAGTTATCCCAATAAGTTGGAAGTGTAGAGCGTTTATTAAAGGATTAGAGTGCAAGTACATGCTTTTCACAATGTGAGCTAAACTTTGCGATTCGCTCTTCCAGTAAAATGGAGACGGCTCATGATCCAGATACATTACGCCGCCTTTCTTTAAGAATGCAGAGAGTTTGCATAGTTCACTAGCATAATCTGGTAAATGATGCAGCACAGAATAGCAAGCGATTAAATCAAAACAGTTTTTATCAAAAATAACGTCTTCTATCGGCGAGTTGAAAACTACTAGTTTTCCAGTCTTTAAATAAGCGTTGAACCTTTTTTTCAAGACCGCACACATTTCAGCAGAAATATCTATTGCAGTTACATTGTAACCCATCCGAAGAAGTTTGGCTGTTAAATTTCCAGTGCCTGAACCGAGATCAAGAGCCTTTTTTCTTTTTTTAGTTACAAGCTTGTCAACCATCATTAATACGCGGTTCAGCCTTTTCTGTTCCCGCTTGCTATAAACCTCTGGGTGAAGCAGTTCGTAGTAGCCTGCCTCAAACCGATGTACTTCAATATTCGCCTCATGAATCCTTTCTTTAAGGTCCTGGGTCACAGCCAAAGTGCTTACACCCTCCAGTTTTCCGTTTCACAGCTTTAGTAGCAGTTGAAACATATGCAGCTTCCATTAATATACAATTAGGAAAGACAAATCTCAGAGAAAGAGTAATAATCTGATCGTTGCAATTATGAAACCCAACTAAATTAATCGTCCAAGATATCGTGAGCCCTTTTTCAAAACTGTCCAGAACCCTTCGCGCTTCATTTTCTTGAGAATTCTTCTCAGTGACAAATCCAAGTCAGATTGATAGCGCTTTTGAATTTTCATTAGCGACTCGTAATTGAACTCGTTAGTTTTAACGTAAGTCAAAAAGCCGTCAATACGATCATAGAGACCTTTCTGCATGACTTCATCGTACAAGCCACTGCCGGGAACCGCCACGTAGACGTTAAATTGAGCCCAGTCGGGATCCAATTTCTTGGCAAACTTGTAAGTGATTTCCATGTCTTCAATGGTCTCGCCCGGGATGCCCAGTATGAAAGAGCTGGCTGTTTGAATGCCCTCTTCCTTGCAGAGTCTAAAGGCTTGAATAGTCTGCTCGTTAGTAATGCCTTTGTTTATTTTTTCTAATATACGCGGGGACCCAGACTCGACTCCGAACCATATAGTCCTGCAGCCAGCCTCTTTCATTGGCTTTAGCAGATCCCGCGAGATCGTGTCGGCTCTGGTGTCGCAAACCCACTCGATGTCGAGTCCAGACTTCTGCATCAGCTCACATAACATGATGGTTCTTTTTTTGTTAATGGTGAAGTTGTCCCCAACAAAGTAGATGCCTTTCGTGCCATAGTTAGCCATCATTTGCTCGATTTCGTCTACGACTCTTTGAGGACTGAATGCGCGGCATGTTTGCCCCCACAGGCGTCTAGTCTCGCAGTATATACAATTGAACGGACAACCCCGCACCACGTTCATGGTGTCGAAAGGCTTTACGTTTAAGAAGGGGATTTCTCTTTCGTAAAGATGCATTGGCAACAAGTGCCGTGCTAGAAAGGGAACCTCATCCAAGTTTTGGATAAATTTCTGGGGTGTTTTCACGATTTTCCCGTTATGCCTGTAAGCAAGACCAGCAACTTTTGTAATAGCCTTGAGGTCTTCGCCTTTGGTTATGCAGGTTGCAAGCTCGTTCATTGCTTGTTCGCCTTCGCCCATAACAACATAATCTATTTCGGGATGTTGCAGCATACTGTCAGGCATGTACGTGGGATGCCAACCTCCAGCAACAATTTTGCATGAAGGCAGCACTTCTTTAACTGCTTTAGCTGTTTCGACACATCGCGGATAAGATGCAGAACTGCAGGTCATTCCCAGAATTTCAGGATTAAGCTTGAGGACAATCTGCTGAACTTCGTCAATTGGCTTTCTAAGTAGGTAATTGTCAAGTATACCCACTTTGAAGCCGGCTTTTTCGAGAGATGCAGCAACATAAGATAATCCTAATGGGGGAAGCTTCATTGGCACACTCCAGGGCGAGTTTTCAGGCGGAGCGGTAGTCATCAAAAAAATCATTTTGTTCCCCCTTCTCAGAGCATTTTGAAGTTACCATTTTAACGTGAGATACACCTTAAAAACGATAATGCTCTTAAATACTTTTGCTGAATGTCTCTTTGCACTGAATAGCGACGCAAAAACGTATTTTTAGTCATGTCTCTCATTCATGAGGAGATTCGGAGATAGGGAGACACGTTAGTTAAGCTGTCGTTTTTACTCTTTGGCTGTTTTTAGTTGGAACAATACAAAACATATTAAGCACGCGACTTCATGTAGTCCTATAAGGATAACGCTCAGGTAAGAATGATGAGAACTCATGTAACCCTTGTTAATCCTCCCTACCCAATCGGATCTCATCAGCATCCGCCGTTTACTCCACTAGGATTAGGGTATCTAGCGGCTGTTTTAGAGAAAAGTGAATGTAAAATTGACGTGATTGACTGTCAAGTGCTTAGGTGTTCTTACGAGGAGTTTAAAAGCAGAATTGGCAGAATTAAGCGACCTGACATAATCGGGATAACTTCGACCACGCTCACATATAAATCTGCGCTTCAAGTAGCTAAAATTGCAAAAGAAGTCTGGCCAGATTGCCTAACGCTTTTGGGAGGTTCCCATGTTACCTTCTGGGATAAGGAAGCATTGGAAGAGTGCCCGGCTTTGGACATAATTGTGAGAAAGGAAGGCGAAGAGACGATGCTGGAACTTGCTGAAAGATTAGAGAAAGGCAAAGACTACTACAACGTGCTAGGTACCACCGTCAGAAAAGACGGGAAAATCGTGAAAAACAAAGACAGACCATACATTGAAAACCTTGACGAAATGCCTTTTCCAGCTCACCATCTATGGCCCATGGAACGACTGATGAAACATGGAACAGTAATATTTCCATTAATGACAAGTCGCGGCTGCGTTTACTGGTGCAACTTTTGTACTGCAGTCCGAATGTTCGGGCGAAAATACCGAATGCGAAGCGCAAAAAACGTGGTGGATGAAATTGAGTACCTTCAGAAAACCTTCGGAGCACACCAGTTCACATTCTATGATGACGCGTTTACTGTAGACCAAGATCGAGCGGCGGAAATCTGCAGGGAGATAACGAGGCGAAAACTAAAAGTGGAGTGGGACTGTGAAACCCGCGTTGACATGGTTACAAAAGATTTGCTCCGCACAATGAAAGAGGCAGGCTGCTTCGCCGTGTGGTTTGGAGTTGAATCAGGTTCACAACCAGTTTTAGAAGCCATGAGAAAAGGAATTACGCCCGCACAAACGATTAGAGCGTTTAAGTGGGCAAAAGAAGCCGGATTGATGGCCGTGGCGGGTGTGGTTCTCGGTTTCCCAGGCGAAACCAAAGATACACTTTGGGAGACCGTGAAGTTTATAGAAAGTATCAAACCCGACGACGTAGGATACTATATTGCTACACCTTACCCAGGTACACCCCTGTATGAACAGGTTGTAAGAGAGGGACGACTGAGGATTCATGACTTCAACAGATTCGACACTGCAACGCCTGTTTTCGACCTAGGAACAATGACAGGCGAAGAACTGAGAGAACTGCGCGAACGGGCTTTCCAAAGGTTTTACCTCCGACCAGGATACTTCTTCAGTTTGATAGGTAAAGGAAGATTCTGGAGCTTCTCAATAATCCGCACAATACTTGCTCACTTTCGAAGAGCAGTGTTACTACGGCTAGGAGTCAAATAGCATTTTAAACACCTTGTTTTGTATGGATTAGTTGACGGACTACAAGAGGCTCTTCATTTTAGTTTTTTGCGAAGTAAAGAAAAACTAGACTGCTCTCAGTTTGGGAGATTGGTTTTTGTATTGTTTTCGTTTATAAAGAGATACGACAACAGCGAACACGATGAGCATCAGCAATAGTGTGGTCCAAATTGGTAACTCTGGAATTGCTTCTTCTCCTCTTACTTCAACATTTGTTACGCTTTGGCTGTAGGTGAAGTAGAGATATGTGTTCTCATCATCTTCCATGATGTTTGGTGTGATTTCTTTGCCATTTGTTTTAACTATCCAAGCGTCGGAAGTCCATATAAGTCCTTTAGGAATGTTTACTCTACAGAAACCTAACAGCCCATCTGGATTGGCCAAGTTAAAACGCAGAAATGGCCCCTGAGATGGATCAAAGTAGAAGTCTGAAACCATGGAGTTGCTGATCACGTCAACGAAGTAATGAGTCTCCTCCCATTTTCCTGCATCGAATACATAAATAGGTGCCATAAGTGGATAACTGTCTTGGTTGTTCTCGTTAATATTACACGGCGTGTCACCTATACCGTCGCTGCCTATCTCGTCTTGATTTAAGCCGGAGTATTCGTCGATTCCTTTGTAGTCGCTCCAATAGTTTCCGCCGGAAGGATAACCATTATCACAGTTGCTACTAGTGTCTGATAGACGAATTTGATCTGGATTATTAATGAGGTTGTTGTGAAAAATTTGGTTATAAGCAGAATCATAGAGGTGAATGCCATCGTAGCTACTGTCTGTTATAGTGTTTCCAAAGATCTTGTTAAAAGCGCCATGAAGGCCGATGCCATCGTAACCACTTTTTGTTATAGTGTTTCCAAAAATGGTGTTATAGGCGCCATGGATGCACATGCCATCGTAGCTACTGTCTGTTATAGTGTTTCGAAAGATAGGGCTACCAGAAGAATTCCAGAAAAAGATGCCCCTGAAATTGTTTGTTATGGTGTTTTCAGATATGGAGTTATTATAAGAACAATATAGGAAGATGCCATCGTAGCCATTGCTCGCTACGATGTTCCCAGAGACAGTGTTAAAATTAGAATAATCATAGACGTAGACACCATCGTAGCCATTGCCGGTTATGGTATTCCCAGAAACAGTATTAAAGTTAGAAGAATCATCGAGGGAGATGCCATCGTAGCCATTGCCGGTTATGGTATTCCCAGAAACAGTATTATTAGAAGAACCATCAAGGAAGATGCCATGATAGTTTTCTGTTATAGTGTTACCAGAGATAGTGTTACCAGAAGAATCATAGAAGTAGACACCATCGTAGCCATTGCCGGTTATGGTATTCCCAGAAACAGTATTATTAGAAGAACCATAGAAGGAGATGCCATCGTAGTTTTCTACGATGGTGTTTCCAGAAACAGTATTATTAGAAGAACCATCAAGGTAGATGCCACGGTTGCTGCTAGTTATGGTGTTTCCGGAGACGTTATTAAGCTCTGAAGAACCATCAAGGTAGATGCCATCATAGTTGTCTTTTATTGTATTTCCAGAGATGATATTAAGCTCAGAAGAACCATGAAGGTGGACGCCACGGTTGCTGCTAGTTATGGTATTATCGGACAAAGTGTTAAATTTAGAAGAATCATGAAGGTGGATGCCATGGTAGGCGTTGGTCAGGTTGTTTCCAGTGATTTTGTTAAATTGTGAGGAACCATAGATAGATATGGCATCATAATTGCTGTTTTTGAATGTGTTTCCAGAGATAGTGTTATTGGAAGAGCCATAGAAGGAGATTCCTTCGTAGTGGTTGCCTGTTATGGTGTTTCCAGAAATAGTGTTACCTAAAGACGCTGAGAGCCAGATTCCCCTGAAGACGTTTGTTAGGTTATTCCCCGAGATTGTGTTAAATTCTGAGGAACTATAGAGTTCGATACCCCTGAGGTGGATGTTTGTCATTGTGTTTCCAAAGATAATATTACCAGAAGAACCATGAAGGAAGATGCCATGATAGTTTTCTGTTATAGTGTTTCCAGAGATAGTGTTACCAGAAGAACCCTGGAGGCGGATACTATGGTAGTTGTTTGTTATGGTGTTTCCAAAGATGGAGTTGTCAAAAGAACCATCGAGGAAGATGCTATCGTAGCCATTGTTTATTATGGTGTTTCCAGAGATCGTGTTACCCGAAGAACCCTGAAGGAATATGCCCGACGCAAAGTTGTGGATGTTTGTGTTTTGGATTGTAACATTGTTTATGCCATTCAAATGGAAGCCACTTCCGCTTTTTGAACCCAGGAGCGTGTATCCATTTCCATCCACTATTACGTTGCTTCTCTCCACCACAATTTCATCAGAAATGTTATCAGTAAACGTGTAGACATCTCCGACACGCAGAATAGGTGCCGTTGAAGGATCAAAGGATCCATTAGCCGTGATGGTTATTCCGTCGGCGGATTTGACGGGGTGAATGTTAAATGCTAATGCTAACACGATAGTTAAAAGAAATGTAAACATTATTGCGAAATTTGTTTTTATCGCCAATTTCCTTCAACTTTAACCTCAATTAATGGTTTTTGACCTAATCTAGATAATTTCCGATTTATTTTTCTGTTTTTCGCTTTTTCGTTAACGACGTTGGCCATTTTCTTCAAAATCAGTCAAAGCTGTATTTGCCTAACACTGAAAACTGATTGGGGAGAGCTTCGTTTTAAGACAGGCTGAGTGCCAAAAAAATTAACTAGAAGACTTGTGCTGCTCAATTTTTCTTGAGTCAAAAAACCTTTACAAAAACTGATTTATTCTCTCAAGTCAGAATATGACACATGGGTAAACTCAAAGAAATCGTACAGTTCATCATTATAACAATAATAATTGCTATTCCACTCAACTACCTAACATTCACAGGCTACAGTTTTGGTGATACGGAGAAATGGATTCTAATTACGTTAAACGTGGTTTTCCTTTCTCTCTTTCTTCTATTTCTACCCTTCAAAAAGAACCTAGCGCGGCTGCCCAGCAGCGTCTATCTAGCCTTTGTAGTTGCCTTGTACGTGGAAATGTACGGCATTCCCCTGACCATGTACTTTTTTGCAGGAGCCTTCGGCTACGACAAAATATTCTCACTAGAATTCCTCTTAACAGGCTTGGTAGGTGAATACGAGTTCTACGTATTCTTTAATTCCTATGTTTTCCCAGCTTCGAAAATAGTCATGGGTATAGGCATACTTCTAGTCATCTACGGTTGGAAACAAATTCAAAAGGCTAGAAAACAAGGCACACTCATGATAGAGGGTATCTACAAGTACATTCGCCACCCGCAGTACCTAGGGTTCCTACTAATTACGCTGGGCTTGAACGTTATGTGGCTAACGATAATCACGCTAATAATGTGGCCAATATTGGCAGTGCTTTACTGGCGGCTCGCCAAAAAGGAAGACAAGGAAATGGAGGAGAAGTTCGGCGCAGAATTCCTAGAATATAAACGCGTGGTTCCAGGTTTCATACCACGCCTGCGAACAAGCAAAAGAGAATAGAATCAGACATTAATAGAATAGCATTTCACTTTTAATAGAAAACATTATTCAACAATTAAAGTATTTATGCTTCCAATGGATATGTTAAACGTCGTTGAGCGCCCTTGAAGTTAGCACTGTTGATTTTTCTAATAGCACTTCTGGTCTCTGTTGCCCTTTTGCCCGTAGTTTACTTTCAAATCCAGGACGAGAATGAAGGCTCCAGCGAGAAATTCTTTTTCGGAGTAATGCACGGCTCGAACTCAACTATGGAAGCGAAGCTTCTGATAGATAAAGTGAAAGACTACGCGAACCTCTTCGTTTTAGGTTCCTGGGATATAAACATAAACGAAACCTCCCTCAACGAAGTTTGCAATTATGCAGTAGACGCTGGAATGAGCATTATTGTGTATTTCGACTTTCTCCCGGTTGGCACTTTTCAATGGCTTCCCACGTGGCTTGAAACCACTAAAGAAAGATGGGGAGAAAAATTCCTCGGCATTTACCTTTACGACGAACCAGGTGGAAACCAGATTGATACAAACCAGTGGCAACCGGGGAGGTCAGCAAGAATAGCTATGGAAAACGCTTCAGACTACAGCGACGCAGCAAACAAGTTTGTAACAAGTATTCCAGCTAGTTTCAGCTGGCAAAACCTGAAGAACATCAACAGTGAGCTTCCAATCGTCACTTCTGACTATGCGCTTTATTGGTTTGACTACTTGGCGGGCTACGACACGATTTTCGTGGAGTTAGGATGGAACGCCAGCACCACGCAGCAGATAGCCTTGTGCCGCGGCGCGGCGAATGTTCAAGGAAAAGACTGGGGTGCGATAATCACTTGGACCTACTCCGAGCCGCCCTATATAGCATGCGAACTAGAGATCTATCATGAAATGGTTTCGGCTTATAGTGCAGGGGCAAAATACGTGATCGTGTTCGATTTTCCCAAATATCCTGAGGACAACGTGTACGGCATTTTGGATGATGACCATTTCAAAGCGATGAAGTTGTTCTGGGATTACACGCAGACGTTCCCAAGAGAAACCTACGGGCAAATTGAGGGGGAAGTTGCTCTTGTTCTGCCGAAGGACTACGGATGGGGCACACGGCGAACAGAAAACTTTATCGAGGATAGGATATGGGGTTTTTGGCCAGAGGACGAAAACACCCTGATAATTGGGCAAAACATGAACAAGTTGCTTCGCGACTATGAGCATAAACTGGACATCATTTATGATGACCCACATTTCAATTATGAGGAAAAATATTTAGAAATCTACTTGTGGAATAGCACAATCAGCTGATAACTGCATAGTCTAGCGTTTTTTGGGTTTTAAAACAGCTTCTTCAACATCCATGTAAAGGAAGTTACCAACGCGATTCGGCCATCCTCCAAAATCTAATTCCGTATTCTTTTTAGTGAACTTTGTGATTTCGATGGATTGCTTGAAAAGTGGCGCGTCAAGGACGGTAGAATGGAATTCGCCTGGTTCCCCAGTTGCGTCTATTCCTTTGCCCCATGGACCGATTAAAGGCTTCATGTCTTCAATGCAGTTCCTGTCGAACTCGCGACCGAACCATTCTTCGCCGAGGTAGTTGAGGTCTATGCAGCTGATGATTGGCTTCATGCCCACTGAGAGTTCTATGTCCAAGATGCGTTTGCGGTAGCGGTTTCCTGGAAGTAACGAGAAGAAGGATCTGTCCCAAAGGGGCATTAATAGTTTCGTGCCTAGCTTTTTGCAGGCGTAGTCCCATGTTCGCTTGTGGTGGACGTTGTCAATGTCGCCTGTAACTATGCCTTCAATGTCTTCCTCCTTTTTTAGGCGGGTAAGTTCGCCGATAATCGCGTCGAAGCGGTTGCCTTCAACCTTAACTTTCAAATGTGGAACCCCCAAAGCCTTAGCCTGCATTTCAGCTAAGTGTATGCTGTGGAAAATATAGGGCTCCATGTAAATGTAGGTGACGAGGTGTGTAACGTCGTGACCCTGCTCGATTATCTTGTGAAGAGCTGTGCAGCAGTCTTTGCCACCACTCCAGTGAATGATAACTCTCATTAAAGCACACCTGTCAAACGAAGATGGTTAGATTAAAGTACAATTATTAACTTTTATGTTGTTTTCTAAAACGCCCAAATTTCAGTCAACAAACTTGTTTATTCACGTGAGGGCTCCAATGAAATGGAAACGATCAAAGACGGCTATTTTTTGGTATTAAAAAAGCTTCTTTTATGTCCATGTAGAACCAGTTTCGTTTCCAGTTTTTGGCTTTTTCTTTGTATTTTTTCTTTTTGAATTTGCTGATTTCTATGCATTCCTTGAAAAGAGGTGCATCGAGAACCATTGTGTGGAAGCCTCTTCCATCTTCGCTACAAACGTCAATGTCTTGTTTGTCAGCTAATGCCTTCAACTCTATTATTGAGTTTTTGTTGAGCTCTCGGCCTAGCCATTCTTCGCCAAGGTAGTCCACATTTATGCAGTTCATTATGGGTTTTATTCCTGAATCTATTTCCTCTTTCAAAACGTGATAAGTATCCTTCGAAGGATTCTCGTTTGGCATTATTAGCTTCATGCTAAGTTGCTCGCACATAGTATCATAGTAAGTTTGATGAATCTGCGCGCAGCCTGCGCCAACGATGTCTCCAGTCACAAAAGCTTCAACACCTTCCGCTCTTTTAAGACGCCCCAGCGTCGCAAGAATATCCTCATAAGACCTTTTGATTTTAACCTTAAGTTGTGGAATCCCTAAAGCTTGAGACTGCAACTCCATCAGCTTGAAACTGTGAAAGACGTACGGCTTCTTATAAACATAGGAAAGAAGAAAAGCAACATCGTGACCCTGCTCAACCACCTTATGAAAAGCTAGGCAGCACTCTTTTCCACCACTCCAGTGAACGACAACTTTCATTCAACCACATCCCATCAACCGAAACTGGCTAGAGCAAAAAACGGTTATTAAAGCTTCTGCCAAGCAACAGCCTAAGCAGAAACTGCTTGAAACCTACATTTTTATGGCTCTACGTTTTTCCTAAAAGCATTTTTACAGCTTTCTTCGGGTTGCGAATAGCTTTAATCAGTTTGTCACGAGTTAAAGTGGGATTCACCATGTTAGCTAATGCACATAATTCCACCAAATCCTCCGCGGAAAACTCTGGAGTTTCAATAAGAGGCTCAACTGCAGCCAAAACATCATCACTGAAACACTCCCGCAAGAAACCACCGTGCTTAGCCTGCTCGTAAAGCCTAGTTCCGTAAACAGGCGTAGCTATACTAAAGATGAAACTTTCAGCGCCTAGCTGCCGTAGCTTATACGCGAAATTTATGGTCTCCTTGATGTCTTCTTTTGTTTCGCCTATAAGCCCTATAACAAAGAAGCAGCCCACCTTAATCCCTACCTTTTTGCATAGGGAAACAGCGCGTTCCACACTTTTTAGGTTCAAGTTCTTCCCAATAATCTCATCCACAACACGCTGAACACCAGACTCAGGAGCAACACGTATTTTCTTGCATCCAGAACGCTTCATTTTCCTCAAAAGCTTCTCGTCAAGAGTATCTGCCCGAACACCATTAGGAGTGAACCACTCAAACCTTAACCCGCGCTCCATGATTAAGTCACAAATCCTTTCCATCCGCTTCCTGTCAAGCGTCATGTTATCATCTAGAAAGTCAATTTGTTTAACACCGTATACTTTAATAACCTGATCCAACTCGTCAACTACGTTTTCAGGACTTCTGCCACGCCACTTCCTTCCCCAAACAACATGGTGGGTACAAAAAACGCAGTCATACGGGCAACCCCGACTAGTAATCAGCAGCGTCCAAGGTTTGCTAACTTCTCCCCTCAACGGATTCTCCTTAACAATAGCAAAATATTGCTCCATCGGAAGCAAATGCCTTGCAGGGAATGGAAGAGAATCCAAATTCTCAATCACAGGCCTCGGCAAAGAAAAAATGGGCACGCCGTCCTTTACGAAGCCAATACCCTTGATCTCCTTGAAGTTCCCAGCGTCTTTCTCCAACGCATTTGCCAACTCGAACACGGTACTTTCAGGCTCACCTATCACAACAAAATCAACACTAGAATTCGCAAGACAAGCCTCAGGCCTAGCAGAAGGATGCAATCCCTCCAATACAGTAAAAATACCCTCGTCAACACCTTTCACCGCCGAAGCAACCTCAAAAGCGGCTTTAGCCCAACCGGAAAACGGAATCTCTATAATTACAGCCTCTGCTGAACAATGCTCCACCCTGTCCGCTATTTCTCTGCTACTTAAGCCAACCTGATATGTTGTTCCATCTACTTCCTGAAGGTTCATCCGACCCTCAAGAGGAGCATCAATAATGAACACGTCGTGATCTTTCGCAAGCACCGCGGCCACATACGCCAAGCCTATTGGTGGAACCACATTCGGTTTTCCCCAGACTTTCGGTTGAATACGAGGCGGATTAATCAAACAAATACGCATATCTGTTACCTGCTAAACGCGGTTTCATTTCGGCTAAATCGTAAGCAATCCAGTGTTTCAAGCCGCTGAAACACTGTGTTAGCCATACTAAGCGAACATCCCCGTGACAAAATTAGAGAGAAACTGCGATTAATACGTTTTGCAAATGATCACACCAGTTTGGCTAGTAGGGGAAAAAGTTCAGTCTGATGAGTAGAACTATTGGCAGACTAAAAAGCACGCATAAAAGCAGCGTCATGTTCCGAATTTTCAATGCCCTTAATATCTTGTCGGGAGTAAGCGGCTCAGCCGGCTCACCAAGAATGTACTGACCAGGCTTTTCCAATTGCACACGCAAAGCTCCCGCCATCGCCGCCATTGGCCAGCCGTGGTTTCTGCTGGGTGTTTTTGCATGATCCCTTTTAGCGATTGCCCAAGCGTTATTGTAGTCTTCACCGAGTAAGGCCGCGGCTATGACTATGAGGACAGCGGTGAACCTGGCTGGAACGTAGTTTATGACTGTGTCCAAGTTTGCGCTGAACCAGCCAGTATGCAAGTGTGCCTCGTCTTTGAAGCCCACCATGCCATCGAGGGTGTTGACGGCTTTGAAGACGATTGCACCTGTTACTCCGAAGAATGCATATGAGAGTATGGGTGAAAGCTTGAAGTCTATGAGGTTTTCCGCCATGGACTCAATGACTGAAGAGCTGATTTGCGGTCCATCTAGGTCTTTGGAATCTCTGCGTGAAAAATGAGAGTATTTTTTGGCTTCAACCATATCTTCTGTCTCGATGGCTTTAGCTGCAGCTCTTGCCCAGTCAGTTTCAAGCTTTATGCAGATGGTTAGTTTCAGTAGTATGACTGCGAAGAACGCGTAAACTACGATAGTGAACAACGTATAGATTGCCCAAAGCCCGAAATAAACGGGAATTGTGAACGCAGCGATAACGGTTAGCGCCAAAACCGCACCGTAGAATTTAGCTAATTTTGGGTTGCGGCTTCTTAAGTGCGGTTCCAATGCCCTAGTCAACTTACCCATCAGCACGGCTGGGTGCAACTTAAACGCAGTTTTCTCCGAGTTGTTCGGAGATGGATCACCTAGAAACAAGTCTAAGACTATAGCAAACACGAGCACAACTACAGCAACTAACACAGCAAATATGCCAAATCACCAAGTACTAAGATAGTTACACTTCCTATAGTGGAAAATTTATCTGTATCGATTAGTCGAACACTCACGTTCTCTGAACTCCCTACCTAATGAACAAAGATAGATTTAGTATTTGGAATGAACTACTCTGCCCCCTACGATAGTCATCTCAACCGCGATTTTTGCGATTTCAGATGGAAGAACCTTCTTAGGGTCATTCGAGAGAACAGTTAGGTCGGCTATTTTACCTGTCTCAACCGAACCCTTGATGTTTTCCTCGTTGGAAGAGTACGCCGCATCAATAGTGTACATCCGCAAAGCCTCGTCAACAGTAACCCGTTCTTCAGGAAAAGCCTCTCGGGTTACAGCAGCCTCGATACCAAGCAAAGGGCTTAACGGTTCCATTGGACAGTCCGAGCCACTGATTACTGTGATTCCGTTTTTGATGAGCGTTCTTAGCGGATAGAGCCAACGCGCTCGTTCAGCTCCTAAATTTTCAATTGCTGACCAAACGGAAAATTCAGAGGCAATAACAAGGGGCTGCACGGAAACGATGACACCATGCCTTTTCAGTTGGCTGATCAGCTCTTCGTTGAGAACCGCGGCTTGCTCGAGGCGGTTACGCACATCTTTTCCTAATACCTCATTTGCCAATTTTTCGATTGTGCTCAGAGCCGCATCTACAGCCTTATCACCCATAGCGTGTATAATCAGCTGAAGACCCCTTCTGAGGATCCGAGCTGCCGACGTTTGCATTTCTTCTTGAGTGCAAAGCAGTTTTCCGCCTGCAGAGCCGGTAGCGTAAGGCTGGAAAAGCGCTGCTGTTTTTGCTGCTAAATAGCCGTCGGCGGAAATCACTGCGGCGCCAATTGTTATTGCGAAGTCACCTTTTGGATGGAAGTTCTTTATGTTTTCCAAGAGGTTCGCGGGAACTACCAAGTAAACATGCACAGGCAGCCTGTTTTGTGCATGAAGTTTTTTTATTATTGAGAGTTCTATCGGAGCAAGAACCATCCAGTGCACACTTGAAACACCGGCTTCCACGATTTTCTCACAAGCCAAACCTGCTGCCTTCACCAACTCATCTTCGCTGGGTTCGAGGACAATATTCCATATTAGGTTCGTGGCGGTGTCTCGTAAAACTCCTGTAAGCTCTCCAGTCTCCGGGTCTCTGTCAATGGCGCCACCCTCCGGGGCAACTGTAAGCTGCGTCACGTCAGCCAACTCTAAAGCTTTGCTGTTCACGATGCAAACTTGCTCGCTTTGATGATAGAAAACCACAGGGTTATCGGGCGAAACTGAGTCCAAGTCGAAACGGGTTGGGAGGCGTTTCTCCGCGAAACGGGTTGGATCCAAGCCGCGACCCAACAACCACTTGCCCTTATGCGATTTCTCCACGTGTGTTTTCAGGCGTTTTTGCATTTCCGTTATGGAGCTAGCGGCGCTCAAATCAATCCAGCTTAGGAGCCTTCCATAGTCAGCGACGTGAATATGAGTGTCTATGAAGCCGGGAACAACTGTTTTCCCCTTCAGTTGGATCACTTTAGTGGTTTTGCTAACAAGCTGGCTAATTTCATCGGTTGTACCGACTTTGACAATTTTGTCGCCTTTCACAGCCACCGCTTCGACATGGGGCTGAGAAGGATTCATTGTCAAGACGTTTCCGCCAGTCAAAGCTAAATCCGCAGACGTAACAACATCACCTTTCATAGCAGTCTATGATGTATGTTTGGATAAATTTTTTTGCACGAATTCTATGATTGTTTCTTGGCTCGTTTGATGAAGATAAAGCCGAGAAACGCCAACACTAAAGCAAAAGCAATAACCACGATAGCAATGACTGCCAATGGGACATTGTCTTTTGAAGTTTCGTTCACTTGGATTATGGCGGTTTCGCTGTAAGCGGAAGTGTAGTAGCTTTTGTCTGTCTGCCAACGAGCACTAACAGTCCAGTTTCCAACCGCGTCTGGGTTGCAGGTGAAGGTGAAAGCGCCGGTTTTAGAGGTTGCAACTTGCAGGTCAGTCACAGAGCCGTCAGGTCCAACTAAAGACACGGTTACAGACGTATTAGGATAAGCTGGGGAAAGGGAGCCGAAGCCAGTCATTGATTCACCTAATGAACCCTGCTCAGGTATTTCAAGGGTGATTTTACTGGTTATGGCGGGGTAGCTAGCGAGGCAGTAAACGTTCCAGTCGTTACTTCCTAGATACACCATTCCTTCGTATATAGTTGTAGAGGACCAACTGTTAGAGTTAGTGGTGAAAACCGAAAGTTTCGCTCCGTCCGTTGCATTGAGGACATAGACGGAACGTTGGTCAGTTACCACGTATACTTTTCCATCAGCGTAAGATGGCGAAACATAAAGCTCCTCGCCCAAGTAAGTGCTCCAAACTGCGAAGCCATTTGTCATGTCAACGCAAACTATAGAGAAGTGATCAACCAGAAAGAGATGACCGTCATAGTGAGCTGGAGAACAAACTATAAACTCTCCTGCGCCAGAGGTTCGGTATGTCCATTCGATGTTGCCAGTCTCTGTGTTTATCCCGTGATATTCCTTTACGTTGGAGCCAATGAAAACCATGCCATCCGCAACTACTGGAGACGCATGCACATCAGTTCCCCCAGTATGAATTTCCTCGTACAGAATCTCTCTTTTCCAGATGAAACTGCCATCCTCTGCATCCACCTTGTAAAGGGCACCTGTCTCTGGTTCTTCTGAAACAATGTAAACTACGCCGTCAACAACAGCTGGAGAAGAAGTGATGTAGCCCTCAGTCTTAAACGTCCAATCGACACCACCGTCTTCAGCATCTAAACAATAAACATTAGTGTCCAGTGACCCTACGTAGACCTTTCCTTCAACTACAGTTGCAGATGAACGTAGCGCCGGTGCAGCGGCAAAGTTGACCTCAACGTAGCCGCCAGCATACGCTGACCAAATAAGACTTCCATTATCGGCGTCAAGACAATAAACATAACCATCGTCTGGACCCAAGTAGACCCTTCCGTCAGCTATTGCGGGTGAGGATTTAATTCGAGCGCCTGTGGTGAAGTTCCAGATCAAGCTGCCTGTCCGAGAGTCTAAACAATAGATGTTTTTGTCATTGGACCCTACGTAGACTCGTTTCTCAGCGACACTGGGCGAAGAAATAACTGCGCCATCAGTGGTGAACTTCCACCGCAGTGTCAAATTTCCAGGAGCAGACTGTCCAGCTGCATTGTGAGCTGAGTCGCGGCGAAACATAGGCCATGAGCTTGTACCTATAGCCCATACTTGATTAAACGTGGAGTATTCTTCGCCTGATTCCACGTCGACTGATGTTGTCACGTCGCCGGGAATGATGTACAAATTGCCATATGCAATGGCCACAGACTCTCTTGGAGCAAATGCTTCTATGGGTAGCTTCCACAAGAGTTGCCCAGTATAAGCGTCAAGACATGCAAACTCAGATTCACTTTTTTCACTGACATAGGACGCGGTTTGGCCTGTTGTAGCATAAATCTTGCCGTCAGCAACTGAGGGGTTTCCGGGAAACATCAAACCTGGCCCTTCGTACTTCCACATTAATTCGCCTGTGTCTACGTCAAGAGCATAAAGGAACCCATCTTTGTTAAGCTCGTATACAATTCCATAAGCTACTGCGGGACCAACGGAGAAATATCCATCTGCGGTTTGGGGGTCGTAAGTCCATATGATTTCGCCACTGGTAGCATTAAAACAATATAGCGTGTTGTCGTGAGTACCTCCTCTGAAGAATTTGTCTTCATAATAGGCACCGGAGAAAACCATTGGGCTTTTGGTTTCTGTATCCCACAGAACATCGCCTGTTTTGGCGTCAAGCGCCATCTGATGTGGGTCATATGATCCAGGAAACACTTTGCCGTCTCCGTATTGTACTCCAGAACCAACGGGTCCGCCGCCGTCAACATAGGTTTCCCACTCTAATGTTGGCGGATTGGACGGGTCTGAAAAGTCCCAGCCTTGAACGTAAGAACCTTTCTTTACGTAGAACATTTTTTCCTCTGGACTGTAAACGTTAGCAACGAAAAAGGGCAGTGGATTGGCAGAAAAAACGGGACTTGTCCACAAGATATTGCCGGTCTCCACATCAAGGCTACTGTTTCCTACAACGAGATGGGTATCATCAATCTTGTACACTGATGGCCACGCCCCAGGCGCAGGCACAAAGGTACGCCATAAGATGCTGCCCGTGTCCTTATCAAGAGCGTAAACATCAGTTTTCGTGGTTACAAAAATCTTGCCGTTAAACGCTGAGATGTAACTCTGTATGCCAGTTATGTTTGTTTTCCACAAAACATCAGGCGCTTCCGGAGCAGGTCCTTCGGAGAAACGCGTAAAGGACGCGTCACCCTGAAGCTGCGGCCACTCAAACTGAAGTAACATCTCTTCCTTTACAGTGCCGTCGCTTGAAGCCTCGCTAATGTCACCATTGAAATACACGTCTTGAAGAAGAAGGGACAGAAGTAGAAGCGCGGTCAAGGCAACTATAATAACCAGAAGTTTTGTGAACTTCATTTTTAAGCCTCTTAATTAGGGGAAAAATGATAATCTTTGTGACCCCATTCTCCCCCATGATTAGGAGTAAGAGTCAATCCAACTATAAAGCTTGCGGACACCATAAGATATGCCTCATTAGCCAAAATCCAAGACTGAAAAGTGCTTCTAGGCAACAGAAAAGGCGAAAAATGAGAGAACGCATAATCTTTTTTAGGACGCGAGAATTCTAAGATAATTGATGATGTACCGAGGAATGCTTGAGGGGTATTAGTTTGACTGATATGGGTCCTTTACTCATGACTTCTTGGAGGGCTACAGGTGCCTGCAATGCACGTTGCAGATACTGCAATGTTGACGCTACTGGTGCAGCTGCTCCTCGAGAATTAACTACAGAAGAAGCATTACATCTTGTGGATGAAGTTCGCAGTTTCGGAGTCAAGTGGTTCGGCATAAAAGGCGGCGAACCCCTTCTGCGCAAAGATATATTTAAAATTCTAGGTTACGCGAAAAGCAAAGGTCTAAACGTTTGCTTATTAACCAACGGATGTTTCGTTGAAGGAGAAATCTATGACAACCTTGTCAAAAACGATGTTTGGACTTCAGTAAGCATAGACGGTCCAGAAGAGATAAACGACCAGTTAAGAGGTAAACGCTCATACAAGAAGGCTTTGGCAGCTATCCAAAATTTGTCTAAAGGAAAAATTCTGAACGGGCTAGCAGCTGCAATCACAACCATCAATTATAAACATCTTGACCACGTTGCCGATTTAGCTGAAACATACCATGCTAATTTTGTATGGTTCAATCACCTTGTTCCCAGTGGAAGAGCAAAAGAAACGATGGAGCTAGCTCCGACCTCTGAACAGTACGAGTGGACGCTAAATCAAATATGGGATTTAACTCAAAAGTACGAGGGTAAATTCGAAATTCACGTGCACTGCCCGCATTATGCACGAGTCGTCAAACAGCGCAATCCAGAGAATTTTGAGGATTGGTACGAGCATAAATTCCATGGAAAATGCACTTACTTCGCATTTGGCGGCTATATAAGCGTAACCGAGAACGGAGATTTAATTCCATGCTTCTATACTGACCTTACGCCTTCAGAACCCATGATGCTTGGGAACATAAGAGAGAAAGGTTTGACGAAAGCATGGGAGGAAATACGGAAATCAGAGTACTACAACAGCTTTAAAGACAGAAGTAGCTTGAAGGGCAAATGTGGAATTTGCGAATACCGAGAAATATGCGGAGGATGCAGAAATAGAGCCTACGCTTACACAGGTGACATTTATGAATCTGACCCAGCATGCCCCTACGTACCAAAGAGCACACAGAAGCAATAAACCGCATAACAGGTATAAAATATGAAAAAAGCTAGCAAAGCAGCGAAAATTGCTTTGGTAAATTCGCCACTCATAGAAACAGATTATAACCACCCTCTTTTTCCACCTTTAGGCTTGGGGTACTTGGCGGCTGTACTTGAAAAAAACGATTTTGAAGTAAAGATAATTGACTGTCCAGTTTGCAAAATGGACCATAATAAACTGGGGATAGAATTAGCCTCCTTCAAACCTGATTTAGTCGGAGTCGCCTCCATGACGCCCACGCTACCTTCAGCCGTAAAATCTGCGCAGACTGCAAAAGAAGTATGCCCTGACGCGAAAGTCGTCATGGGTGGACCCCACGCTACTTTTGCAGACGAACAAATTCTCACTGAGGAGCCTACAGTTGATATTGTAGTGCGCGGTGAAGGCGAAGAAACTCTTTTGGAACTTGCTCAACGCTCGCCAGAACTGAATAAACTCCAAGATGTGAAAGGCATAACTTTCAGGAGTAAAAACCAAATAATTCAAACACCCAATAGGCCATTCATACAAAACCTTGACGAGCTACCACGCCCAGCATACAAAAAGCTACCCATAGACATGTACAGGATTCACGGAAAAAAAGTTCTTCCAATCATGACAAGCAGAGGATGCCCATTTCAATGCGCTTTTTGTTCCGCATCCCGAATATTTGGAGCAGGATACAGGTCAAGAAGCCCAGAAAACGTGCTTGCCGAGCTTGAATGGCTGAGAGACGAACACGATGCCGAGGGCATATCCTTCCATGATGACACATTAACATTTTCCAAGAAAAGGATAATGGACATCTGCAACGGAATAATAAACAGAAAAATTAACCTTCCCTGGGGCTGCTCAACCAGAGTGGATTTGGTTACTAAGGAAATTTTGAACAAGATGGCACAAGCAAACTGCAACGAAGTATGCTTCGGCGTTGAATCTGGCTGCCAAAAGATACTGAACGCTGTGCATAAACAGGTTTCTCCTGAACAAAATGAAAACGCGATCAAATGGGCGAAAGACGCAGGCATGTTCGTCAGCGTATCCGTGATTATAGGGTACCCTGGAGAAACAAAAGAAACAGTTAAAGAAACTCTTGATCTCATTCACAGAGTTGAACCTGACGATGTATGGTTATGCTTGCCAACACCTTATCCTGGAACCGAACTTCGTGCGCTAGTGGAGAAATTGGGCTGGAAGATGTCTGATGACTGGACTTTATACAATACGATGAACGCCGTCTTCGAGAACCCTGATTTGCCTGCTGAAGAACTTAGTAAAATGAGAAAAGCGTTTTATAACAAATTCTATTCTCCAAAATACGTTGTCCGCCAATTCGTAAAAGGCAATTTGAAAGGGAACTTATACAGTAAAATAATGGCACGAACCGCAGTGAATTACTTACTCTGGAGAGCCAGAGCCATTTTATAATATCAAGCAATTGATTCACGAAGAAAAGGCGGAATCATAGGAAACTTTATTATGCAATCAACGGTTTTTAAACCTGAATGCGAGGGGGACAACGATAAAAAGCGCTGTTCTTGACAAGAACAAATCTGATGCCTACAATTCAAGAGAAAACTGGCCGCCCTACACTTACAGGGATTACCCAGACATAGAACCTGAAATGTATAAGTCTTTTATGGAGTTTTTATCAACTGAGAATACTTCAGGCAGGTTAATGGAGTTGCAACCCTGGATATCTATGTGTGACTCCAGATGTGCTTTCTGTTATTTTCCAACTACACCCACCGTCAAAGTTCCTATAGAACGATACATGAACATGCTGAAGAGAGAGTTGAAGATGTATGCAAAAACAAAGTACGTTAAGACAAGCGTCTTCGATGAAATAGTTTTGGGTGGTGGAACCCCTAGTGTGCTTTCGGCGGAGCAGATGATTGATCTTATCGATTTCTGCAAAGAACGATTCACTACCAACGACGAATATTTCATCAAAGTCACTGGTTCCTCGAAAACGCTTGCACTGAAAAAGATCGACAAACTTGTAGAGTACGGCGTATACCAGATGGACATGGGTGCTCAAACCTTCGACGATAAGATCAGGAAAATGCTGTGCTTGCCTGACACTGCGGACAGCGTGGAAAAAGCAATTAGGCACGCTAAGAAACTCGGCATGTGCGTTTGCGTTGACTTGATGTACAATCTTCCGGGGCAAACAATGGAAAGCTGGATAAGTACACTGAAAAAAGCTATAGAGCTGGACGTTGAGATCGATGCTTATTCATTGCACGTGGATCCAGGTGTTCCACTTGAAAAAATGATTGAAAAGGGAATAGCTCCTCGGCAGGGAGACGCGGAATACGAGAAACAACAGTACTTAACTGCGCACAAGATTTTGACTGAAGCAGGCTATAAGGCTGTTGGCCACGATCGCTTCAGCAGAGTAGAGTGGCATTTCAGAGAAAATTGTCTGAACTGTTGGCCATGGGGAGGCATACTTACTACAGGTGCAGGATGCTTCATGGGATATCTGCAGAAATTTTCGTACTCTAACCTTGAAGACATAAACGAGTACATAGCAGCCGTTGAAGCTGGAAGATTTCCGATTAACCGGCTTTCAGAATCCACAGATGAAGACATGATGAGAAGGACTATGACAAGGCTTTACCTCCGACTTCCAGTCAGCAAGAAGGAATTCATGGAAAAATTTGGAACTACACCAGAGAAAGTCTTTCCAAAGCAACTTCAAAAGCTAAAAGAGAAAGAATTGATTGAAATTGACGATGACGAAATCAGAATTACCAAATTAGGTGAGGTTTGGAAAGGCAATATCGCTTGGGAATTTGCGTCTAACTCAGCTTAATAAGTAATTTTATAATAAAAAGGAAAGAGTGGGGTTTTTGGTTAGTAGTGCTTTTGGGGCATTATTCCGTACCAGGTCATTACTTTAGCGAGTAGAGGCACTATTAAGCCCAATGCAATGCTCGGAACGAAGTTTATCAACAGCGCGTATGGAATGTCTAACCACATGTCAATAGCCATAAGTCGTGCTGGTTCAAGTGAAAGATTGTAGTTCATGAAAGCTTGGATTACTGCAGTTATTAAGGCAGCGGTTAAGCCTGCGCCTAGCATCCGTTTGAAACTTGTCGATCCTTGGTTTAATGACCCAGCTATGTAACCAATTATAACAGCGTTCACTAGGTAAAAGAGCATGCTCATGTCGCCGAAGAAGTTGTAAGTGGTTACTCCCAAACTTGAGTAAAGTCCGTTATAATGCCCTGCGCTCGCTATGTAGTAAATGCCTCCCATGACGAAGCCTGCAGCACCACCAGCCCATTTATTCCACAGTAAGCCTAAGATAAGGGGAACACCGAGAACAATCATCTGAGCAAAGCCTTGGGTTAGAATCACACTTATTACGTTTGTTTCTCCGAGCACGTGGTATTCTCCAGTTGGGTTAACGTAAACTGCTAGAAGGAAAATCAGTATAACTAGAATTATTGGTATGACAATGCCGTCTATTAGGTTAGCCAGTTTAAATTTTTCTGGTTCCAATTTTTATCCCTTGAATTATGTACGTGGTGGCAAGTTTATAAGCTTAATGCTTTAAAACGTTGTGTCCAAGTGCTGTAAGGTTAAATATTTATTTGATAACAAAACGAAGTATAATTGTTTTAGAAAAGCAGATTTTCGACTATACACCGATCAATTTTTGACTTTGAAGAACATGTTCTTTCGAAGTTTGAGAAGGCTTTAGCTTCACATATAGATGAAATATGTTTCGGAAATAATCTTTTTAAATAAAAAAGAAAAGTTAGGGGTTTTGAAGGGCACGTTTCTTCTTTCGAATTGCTGTTTTCGTAATTTCTTCCTTCTTCACTTTTTCCTCAGTTAAATCTAGCTTTTCCCAGAGTTTTTTGCCAGCATCTGACCGCAATATTATAGTTGAATATCCATCCTCGCTGCCTATTGAACCAACAGAGATATCAGAATAATTTGCGGCAAAGTCAGGGCACGATAGACAACCTTTTTCAACGGCGTTGTTTAGTTCTTTTACAGCAACTGATCGTTCATCACCATCAATGCGCACAATGAATTTTCCTTTGCGAATCTGAGTTTTCTGCACTTTATCTAAATCGACACCTAGTAGCCTCTTTGTTTCTTCTTTGAGCTTGTTGTAGTCGAACTCTTCATAGCAGAACAACCCAATTATGGTCAGCTCAAGATCAGGGTAATCTTCGAGTAAAGCACTCTGAATTCTTCTTACAGCCCGAACCTGGCAGGGTGTTCCGACGATAGCTATTTTTCGTTTGCCTTTTGCTACCAATTCGCCGAGCTTTGACATCATCCTGACTCTCATATATTTGGTGCCTTTGGCTTCGATTATCGCATCGACATTCTCAGCAATGATTGATTCAGCCTTGTAGCTGCCCTCTGCTCTTCGAACTACTATTGCTGCATCAAACAAACCTTGTTCCATACCTGAAACCAGTAATGCAGTTGCTACGCCACCGTCTTGTCCTTTATAGGAGCTCTTTGCTGAAAATATATCCGTGTAGACACCAAGGTTTTCGTCTTTGGTTCCTGTCAAGAACATCTGCTCAAAAGTTTCTATCTCATCTTCCGCCAATGGAAAGTTAAGTATGTGGCTTTTAAGATCTATTCTTGAGGGGCAGACAAAAGTGCAGTTTCCACAACCTGCACAGAAGTCCGCATCCAGCTTCATCATTTCCATTGCGTTGCTCTTATCTCGTGCCTGTTTAATCAGTATTGGGCTTAGCTTATTGATACATATGCGCATGCAGACGCCGCATCTCATGCAGACTGTGGTTTTTACTTTTGTGAACAGCTTTGCTTTTGGCAGTTTTGGTTCCTTTCCAGCTTCTATTGGTTTGAGTTTTCCAATTTTGTCAAGTTTTGGTGTTATCAAGTTCATGATGATTAACGCCAAAATTGAGCCTCCGAAAAAGTTCATGTACGTCTGTATTAGCACCGTCAATACACCCAAACCCACCCCGAAAATCAGCTGCCCCATGTAAGTCAAAGGAGTGGTGGCAGGATCAGTAGCCATGAAGAACCCAAGGAAGATCGAACTTCCTATGAATACTGTAAACAGAAGTCTCACATCTGCCTCTCCACCGTAGATTGCGGTCATGAGTAAAGCCATTACAGCTACAGTCACAAAGTACGACAACGTAATTCGCCATTTGATATATCTGCGTGCGAGCAGGAACAAGGCTACGCCAACGATTATGACAGCAATGCTCGAAGCGCCACCGATCCATCCGTGATACTTCTCGACAATCATGATCCAGTTGAGGTCTGGGATGCTCGTTGGTGCCAGATTGGGATTGGCGTAACATCCCTGCAAGTACGTAACGAATGAGCCTATTATATTGTCTCCGTTGAAAACGAGGCCGTTGTTGCCTATTACAGTTCGTCCTATGGGTCCCGCGAGTAAAGGCAGGTTTAGTCCTCCTCCTTCGAAGGTGGCAAAATGCTCTTTAGCCAGAAATGCGCTGCTAATAAAAGGAAGCAGGCCGATGAGCTTTGCTGCTGCAGCAGGATTTACATATTTCCTCTTAAAAAGTTTCTTGAAAATCACTAGGCCAATGAGAGATATCAAAGCAACGTTGATGAACGCGCCGGGCGCGCTTGCCACTCCAATGGCGTCATTTTGCAGAGCCATCGTTGGAACACCAATACTGTAGGAAAGTGCGACTATTAGGCCGAATACGGCCGCTGACATTGTGTTTAACGGGCTGTCAGACGCAGCTTTGTAGAGCAAAGCGTCAATTCCCACAGCAACTCCGACAGCTATGAAAACAACTATCGCAACAGTGAGTCCCAAGTTCATCAGCGGTTCCCCAGTAGTAGTGTTAATCGGAGTAACCGGCCACCACATGACAATTGAGATAATAGCTAAGACCAGGAGAGCAACGAAAGTGTACATCATCAGTTTGTCTTTGGTCATGGAAGAATATTCTTTTGGTTTTGACATTATTTTGCACGATCTCCTCGATTGAATATGTTTCACTCTATAAACGAGATGTTTATAAGACTTTCTCAAAGCAAATCTAAGCTTCAATATGATGAAGAAAAAACAAAGTTTGAGTTTTTCAGGCATTTATTCATGATAGAGCACAATCAAAGCCAACCTTAATGGTTCTGCTTGCCTCACATCTTTCATTTATTATGTTAAAATCAGCCATTTAATCGTAACTCTTATATCGCGAAGGCATAATCTAAAATTGCTTGTGACCTGATTGGCTTCAAGAAAAGCGCCATTGTACATGGTAACTTGGCGGTGCACCAGAAGGTGCGTCGGTAGTTGTCTATACTGTAGTTACACGCCAGAATACGCCAAGGATTATGAAATTGACACTAAAGCCGCTTGCAGGATGGTTGACGAAATTCACAGGTTTGGCTCTCCGTGGTTCGGAATAAGCGGTGGAGAACCTCTTGTGAGGAAAGATGTTTTTGACGTTATATCTTACGCTAAAAACGAGTATGGTATGGAAGTCAGTCTAATCACAAGCGGCTTCGACTTCGATCAGGAAAGACTTGACAAACTAGTTAAATACGAAGTACACACCGCAGTTAGCATTGACGGAGATAGAGAGTCAAACGACGTCATACGACGAAAAGGAAGCTACGACAAAGCATTATACGCCATGAAGAAGCTTTCGGAAAACGGAA
>CAYFXZ010000008.1:0-59576 GCA_964347245.1 uncultured Candidatus Bathyarchaeia archaeon
TGCACTAGAGCAGTTCCAAGGAATTGTAGAAGATTTGGAAAATAAATAACTTTTTCATGCTCAATGTGATATATGGATTCTGTTTCACTTGTCTAAGAGGTTCTAAGTTGGCATATGTGCAGTTTGATTAACCTCTGTGTCAATTTCTCAGTCTGCCAGAGAGTGTCTGTGAAACAAAATTTGATTTGATATAACATTGTAAGCAAGGTGATATCAGAAGATATCGCCACTCAGGGGCAAATTAATAAATTCTAAGGTTTTTAACTCTCAAAGAAAAAGGTGGAGTTTTGAGGGATATATCTCCATGCATGAGTAGCAAAATTACGAAAAAAAGGCTACCCTCAGAGATTAAAAAACAGGAAATCAAAACCATGAAAGTGATGCACTCTCACATGCAGGAGATTCAAGAAAATCTAATTAGAAAAATTTCAAAAAAACTCATAGTGCCAAATCTTATACTTTCAAGAAACCAAAGTATATCTGAAATAAATTATGACTAAATCACAAATTTCTATTTTAGAGAGTGAATTGAAGAAAATTAGAATATATAGAAAAATTAGCCCGTTTCTGGCAGCAATACTTGGCTTTGTAGTAGGTAGCATAATGATGACCTATTTGTATTTCTTGTATGGAGGCTTCATTGCTGTTATTGTTATATTGGCATCCTCTGAAATCTTGAAAAGATACTATAATAAGAAAGAAGAACAAGTGTTAGAGCAAATACATAAGCTAAGATTATGGAAGGGCTACGGTGAGAATTAAATCCTTTATCATTTTTAGTGTTAAAATTTCATGGGAAAGCCATCTGGGTTAATTAAATAAATATTTACCTAACTTATGAAAAACAGATTCAGATCCAAAATACACGTTTTGTAAAAACTTTAACGCAATTGAATTAGAAATTTTGATACTATTAAATGGCAGGATATATCAGAAGGAATCCAGATATATGTCACGTTTCTTATATGCAGCAAAATATCTGTGACAACTCTAGCACACAAAGCAAAATAGACAACTAACAACCCTTGAATTAGACATGCTTATATGCTTATTTTCCTCTAATACCCAGCCTGAACGAAGGAAGCATGGACATGGTTTGTAAAATTGAAGTTTATGAAAAGCCAGAACTTAACGATCCGATTTTGATTGAAGGACTTCCGGGTATTGGTTTTGTAGCGAATATCGCTGCTTTGCACCTAATAAACGAGTTGAAGGCCAAGCGGTTTGCTACGATAGTTTCGGCCTCTTTTCAGGATTTTGCTATTACAACTGAGAAAGGCGGTGCTAGTTCACCAATAAACGAGCTTTATTATCATAAGAGAGAGGGTGGAGACCATGACTTAGTAATATGGTATGGTAACACTCAGGCATTGACGACTTCTGGACAGTACGAGTTGGTTGGTAAGGTGTTGGACTTGGTTCAGGAGTTTGGTTGCCGTCTTGTCATTTCTATCGGAGGCTTCAAGAAGGACGAGATTCAAAATACTCCAGGAATCTACACTGCTGCAACGGATCAAAAAACCATGAAGCAAGTTTTGGATTTGGGGACGAAAGTGATGGTAGGGCACATATTTGGCATAGCAGGTATTCTAATCGGGTTGGGAAAGCTTAGAAATTTAAAAGGCTTCTCTATTTTGGTGGAAACCTTAGGCATGTATCCAGATGGCAACGCTACTCGTTACGCTTTAATTACTTTGGGAAAGTACTTGAATTTGGATGTTGACTTATCAAAGATTGACGCAACTGCGGATCAGACAAAGAAGGCTCTTGAGTCTTTTGGATTGATCAAGGATATTGCTAAAGAAAAGAAGAAAGAGGAGCAGCAGATGCGCTGGTTTATCTAATTTTTGCCCTCGCTGATAAACTGATCATAAACTCTTTGCACGCGCTCGGCAGCTGGGCCTGAACCTTCCATAACGCCTTTTTCTGTGAGTTTTACTTTGTCCATGACCCAGATGAAACCTTTGTCCTCGTAAAGCTTTACCATTGTTGGAAACACTTTTTCGAGGCGTGATGCTAAAGCTTTCAGGTCAAAGGGTTTCTCTGTACTTGATATTTGGGCAACGACGTTACCTGTTAGAAAAACTCTATGGGATTTTTGTCCATTTTCGTCCTTTGCTTCAGCTATGCAAAGACTTAAACTGTCAGGGTTTATGCCAATGAGCGTTCCAATAAAGGTCTTGCCAGTGGTGGTTGAAACAATAACAGTTTTATCAACCAGCGCTGCGACTTCAGTGAAGAACTTTCTCTGCGCTATAGACAACTTTTAGCCTCCATTAACTTAACCGAATTACACTACAACTATATATCTTTGATTTTTCTTACAAACATAAATAATTTTCAATTTAAATCCTTAGACTCTCAAAAACCACAGCTCCTAACAAATAAATTATTTAGAGACAGTTTTTTTACGCATAAAAAGTGTTATTTATCAGTTAACGATTTTCTTTTCTTTGGTGCACAAATTGCAGTTCAAAGGAAGAGATATAATATCAATCGAAGATTTCTCACGGGAAGAAATCAACTACATCCTGAAAAGCAGTCGTTCCATGGAAAAACTCGCCGCCAAAAGCTCAGATATGCTTAAAGGAAAAATTCTCGCCACCCTGTTTTTTGAACCCAGCACTCGCACGAGACTAAGTTTTGAGGCTGCAATGCTCAAGCTCGGTGGCTCGACCATTGGCTTTGCCGAAGCCGAGAATACCTCAGTCCGGAAAGGAGAAAACCTGTCCGACACTATACGAACCGTAGAAAACTACGCGGACATTATAGCCCTAAGACATCCTCTTGATGGAGCAGCAAAGCTCGCCGCAGAATTCTCCAAAGTACCCGTATTAAACGCGGGCAGCGGCGCGGAAGAACATCCCACTCAAGCGTTGATGGACCTTTACACTATAAAAAAAGAAAAAGGAAAAATCGACGGCTTAAAAATTGCGTTAGTAGGCGACTTACGTTATGGACGAACCGTTCACTCACTCGCATGCGCCCTTTCCTTCTACAATATTGAATTGTACTTAATTTCACCTGAAACCTTGAGAATGCGACAAGGAGTTATCCGAACAATAAAAAACAAGATTTCCATAGTTGAAGACTCTAATCTGGAAAACATAATTCCACAAATAGATGTCTTATATGTAACCAGAATACAGAAAGAACGTTTTCCAGACCCTGCAGAGTATGCCAAAGTCAGAGGCACCTACAGAATAGACTTGAAAACTCTGAAAAAGGCAAATGAAGATATGATTATCCTTCACCCTCTTCCCCGCGTTGATGAAATCGCTGCTGAAGTTGACAAAGCACCACAAGCGCGGTATTTTCAGCAAGTTTGGAACGGCATCGTAGTTAGAATGGCACTTTTATCTTTGGTACTAGGTGCCTCAAAATAAGTCAAAATTTAGGTAGAAGCGAAGCGGTTAAACGCTGTTAAGGTTCCTATAGAACCGCAAGAAGGACACTTATTCAATAAGCCATACCAGCTCTTCTTGCACGTATTACAATATGTTGTTACACGGTTATAAGTGAAGAACTCTAAAAACTCGTTTTTAGCTAAATGTTCAGTTAACCTCATAAGCTGCTCAGGCGAGTATTCGATGCCTTCAAGCTCAATTATGCTTAAGTTGCCTCCTGCGGTCAACCCTTTTAGTTTTTGTTCAAACTCCAAGGATTCAGAGGAAATATAAGGAAATTCTCCTGACTGAAGGTTTAATCTTTTGCTAGTCGAATAAAAGGGATTCTCTCTCGTACCTGAGAATTTTACTTTAGCAACTCCGAATTGTTCAATGTCTAATTGCGCTAGCCGCATAGACGATTCAACGCTGCATATATAAGCAGGAAACAAACGTTTTCCGTACCTTCTACTAAGCTTGCGCTTGAAAACCAGAATATTCCTGACAAGTTCTACCGCAAACTTAATGCTTTCCTCGTGCTTCAGATCATTTCCACAAAAGCTTTCAACAGATTCCTTGAACCCTGCAAAATTTATTATTCTAGAACAGTTTTCAAGCCTAAAATACGTATCACCGTTCGACTTTTGTGTTAATAACGGAATAGAATATTTGCCGTGTTGCTTGAGCGCACGATATTTGATTTTCAATGCTCGCGCCGCCAATTCAAGTCGTTCTTTTAAAATTTCAAAAAATTTATTTTTGTCGTTATCGCTCTCATGGATAATTCGTGGAAGGTTTATTGTTACCATTCCAATACATCCTGTTCTTAGGGTATCCGTTTCCCAGTCTCCTGTCAAGTCTGCCTCAAGTTTGCATCCTGAAGCAGAAAAAATGGCTGCTTTCGCCTCCTTTTGAATTGCATTAACGAAATATATTGTGCCTTGATCTGCTGCCAAACGGTGGGCTTTTAAAAGAATCGCTCGAGCTTTTTCATCCATTAGCGCTTCTTTGCTAATCCTAAGAATTAACCGGGGATTAAGCACAGGTTTTGAAACGCTTATTTCCGCTAAAACTTCTATGGTAAGCGATGCCAAGAGTTGGCTTTCTTCAATGAAGTCGCCGTACCTGCCGCATGTTTTCCCTTTGCGTCCAATAGCTGCTTTGTCAGCAACAAATTTTGGAGTGGAAAGTTCTAGTCCCAACGCAACCTTTGCGTGTTGGCTTATATTTAGAAGAAATAGGCGCAAGGTTTCTTTCATTGCAGCAATATCAGACTCTTTTACGAAGGGCGCCAGGAAAACGTTGAAGTAATCGCAAGTTTGCGTTTCCTCTGTTTCCTTATTTGTATGCATAAGAACGTTGAAAACAATGGACAGTGCAGATTCGAAATTTTGAGGAGGCTCAGCTGAGAGTTGAAGCGGACTAGTCCATCTAAAGCCATGCTTCAGGAAAAATCGCAAGTCATGCATAATTTCGTTAGGTTTCAAAATCCATGTTCCTAAGTTTTCTATGTGAATAGCTCCTGAAACATGTGCGTCAGCGACGTCTCTTGGAAAAATGTTTAAAAGCGTGTATTCGCTGAGCACAGTCTTTCCTGCTTTAAAAAGAACAAACTCGGAATCTTGAGCTGGATTTTTAGCGCCAATTAGGCTGGCTACCTCATGAACTGGTAGACCTAGACGCGTAAGCTTATGGCGGTAATCTTCAAAGCCCCTCTCAATCAGAATTGCGTTTACAACTTCTCGGATTAATGGTGTGGTCAAGTACTTCGTTTTCGATTTGCGAAGGCGTTTTTCTGCTTCCTTAGCAGCCTTCTTTGCAAGCTCAGGGGGCACTCTAGCTTCTTTGATAAGCGAGCTAACTATCTTGTTCGCATCAAACTCCTCCATTGTGAAATGCGAGGTGCGAACAAGCATTCCCCGGGGTTTATCAGCTTTCTTTTCAATTCGTTCTGCAACGTCAAGCACCATTTTACCCAAATCAGTTAAGATGTACTTTTTGGTGTCACTATCGGCTTCAAGCAAATCTGCTTTAAGCAAAAATTTGAGGTGGTAAGCAAATCTGCCAGCATCCCTACTAGGATTCATCTTCAAAGAGTTCATCAACTCGGTGTAGGATAAAGAGCCTTTGTCGAAAACCAAGTTCAGAATTTGCAGCCTGAGAGGTGACGAAACAGCTTTTAAAACTTTGATGCCGCGTGCACGACGCTGAAGTTTTACCATTATGCTTTCGCCCCTCAAATCGTAGTACCTAATAAGAAAGCAGGAGTTTAAAAGTTAACTATTCCAGAGTCGTAGTCCATCAGAAACATTTCCAATTGGAGATAAATTGCTGTTTCGAGTGGACAGTAGAATTTAGAGGAAAAACTGTTTAAGAATCGCAAATCACGTAAAAAAAGGTACGATCTCCGAAGCCAACAACAACTATTTATTAAGACAGCAACAAGCAATATTTAGCTTGTAACGGGTTCAAAACAATGAAAGCAATAATAATTCAATTTACTTTCGGAATTGTGGGTTTTAACGAGCAAAACACCTTAGTAAAGAAAGTAATGTTTTCGAAGAAGCCGCAATTAGCAGCAAAAAAAATTATCATGGCTGAAGATGGCAAAATCTCAACTGAGACAGCATGTTTGGTTAGCATGTTGCAGAAGTTAGGTTACAACACTTTTGTCTTCGAAAAAGCGAATCTAGCGGACCAAGTGAAAAATAGCCTAAACGTTAAAACGAAAGCATTAAAGCCAGCTGAGGCTGAGCCGCTTCGAAATCGCATGGAACAAATCGCAGTTGAAACTGGTTTCTTTGAAGATGTAAAAGAACTGGGTGTGTGGAATCGCAATGTTAGCATTGAACTCGCAAAATTACGGGTTAAGGGTGCTGCAGAAAAAAGGGATTTAGTGATCGCTCAGGCTATTCAGACCCTTGATGATTTGGAAAGGACTGTAAACCTGTTTATGGGTCGTCTTAGAGAATGGTTTGGGATTCACTTTCCAGAGCTTGATCGCTTAATAGAGAAGCATGAAACTTTTGCGCGTCTTGTTAGGGATTTGGGTTACAAAGACAACTTCACAGTTGAAGCTCTTGAGGGAGAATCGATTCCGAAAGACAAAGCAGATAACATTGCTATGGTGGCTGAAAAGTCCATGGGCGCAGATATGACTAAACAAGACCTAGAAGAAATTCAAGCCTTGAGCAAAAAAGTACTAAAAATGTACGAATTACGGAAAAACATGGAAAACTACGTGAACAAAGCCATGGAAGAGGTAGCCCCTAACACCAAAGCAGTAGCTGGTGCTCTTCTAGGCGCACGTTTAATCGCTATAGCAGGCAGCCTACGGAATCTAGCAATGAAACCAGCTAGTACAATTCAGGTCTTAGGCGCTGAGAAAGCCCTTTTCCGCTCGCTGAAAACGGGGGCAAGACCACCTAAACATGGCTTGATCTTCCAGCATGCATTACTTCACGAATCTAAGAGATGGCAGAGAGGCAAAATCGCTAGAGTTTTAGCAGGAAAAGTAGCTATTGCTGCGCGAATTGACGCCTTCGGCGGCAGATACGTGGGAGACGCACTAAAGGCAGATATAGAAAAAAGGCTTGAGGAGATTCAGGAGAAGTACAAAGAACCACCGCCACAAAAAGAAAGGGCTCCTAAACCTAAACTCAAAAACGAAAGAGAACAGAAATCGAGAAGACGAGACCAACGAAGGCACGAGAAGAAATGGAGAAAGAAAAAACGTGCACGCTAGGGTTAAACCTCACCCGCAGTTTGTAGAAATCTACAATGCATTTCTTGAAGATGGTGCAAAACGGTTAGCTACGAGAAACCTGACTCCTGGAAGAAATGTGTACGGCGAGAAGCTCGTCTCTTTTGAGAAGATTGAATATCGCATTTGGGACGCTTGCAGAAGTAAACTGGCAGCAGGCATAATCAAAGGCTTGAGAACAATGCCCATAGCGCCAGGAAAGCGGGTTCTCTATCTGGGCGCAGCATCTGGAACCACGGCGAGTCACGTCTCAGACATAGTCGGAGAAGAGGGTTACGTTTACTGCGTAGAATTCGCTGCACGATCCCTAAGAGAATTAATCAACAACGTCGCCGCTTATAGGCTTAACATATCACCATTTCTTGAAGATGCAAGGTTTCCTGAGAAGTATACCATGTTCATACCGGGAAGGGTGGATTGTATCTACTGTGACATAGCGCAACCTGAACAAGCTAAGCTTCTATCGGATAATGCCGACATTCTGCTAAAGCCCTCAGGGTGGGCTATGATAGCCGTGAAAGCCCAAAGCATTGATGTAACGAAAGACCCTTTTGTAGTATATAAGCAGCAAGCTAAGATCTTGAAAAAGCGAGGATTTTCCATCAAAGAAATGGTGAATTTGGAACCTTATGACAAGGCACACGCTATGATAGTTGCGCAACGTGTTTGACTTAACAGAATCTACCTGAACGATTTTTTTTCACTCTTTTTCAGGGGTTTCCTCATATATGACCACAACATAATTTTATATGTGAAGTACACTGTCTTGAACTTGAAACATACACCTAAAAGGCCTATTATCCTAGTGTTGGTAGTAATTGTTCTCTCCGTTTTGGTATTGGGTTCAAGCTCAGCTTCGCTTCAGCAACCAATATTAGAAAAAACACAGAATTTATATTCGATTTTTCAAGACGCAGATGCCACTATCTTGGAATTTTTCCGCCAGCTCGAAGCCAAAGGCGAAACTGCACCGCAAGCAAGCTTATATGAATACAAACAGGCAATTGATCTCGTTGCAGAATCCAAAAGTCTCTTGCAAAAAGGTAATTATTCTGAAGCAAACGAAAAAATCGTGCAAGCACTTCAAAAGTTAAAAGAGGCTTTGAGAATTGCCATCGTTGCTATTCCTTGGCGACCAACCGAGGCAGAAATTAGTCAAGAAATGGCTGTTCAATTAAGAAGTTCCATTAGTAGGTATCATGAACAGGTGCAGATAATAGAAAACATAACACATTTTGCTGCTTCTGTAGGATATAACACTACAATTTTGGAAGATAGGATTCAAACAATCAAACACCTTTTGGAAAAAGCCTCAAACAACGCAGAAGAAAAGCTTTTCGAAGCAGCTTGGGAAAATCTGGTGCAAGTAAAAACCATTAGTTTTCAAGTAATGAGTTCTATAAACAACTTTGCTGCTGACTTGAAAATTCAGAGGATAGCCACTTACATAAATAAAACGCAAGAACGCATTAATGTTATAAGAGAAATTGCGGAATCTCTCTCAAATGAGGCTTCACTTGCTGCTATTGACAGCGCTGAGACTAGCCTCGACAACGCTAAGGTAGCGTTGGAGGAACTGCGGATAGACGAAACTCTTAGCGAGCTTGCAAACTCAAAAGTAAGCGAAAACGAAGCGGTTGAAAACCTTAAGCTTACTGAATCTTCAGTTGATTCCACAGCAAACAAGGTTTCAGAGGCGTCTCCCTAAAGACTCAAATCCGCAAAAAACAATCTTAGTTGAAAGGCATAAGTATCGTAATCAGCTAGAGACCACTAATCGGGCGTTTACAGCAAGATGATGCAGTTAGTTAAAGGTACAGGAGCAATTTTGGGAGTGTTGCTCTTGTTAATAACTTCACAGCTTTCCCCCTCAGCCTTGGCAAGTAACCCCGAAACATCTGAAACATTAACACTTACTGTATATCTTGACGGTTTTGTTCTAGTTAACCAAGAATTGGAGATTAACCAAACTTTTCCATCAATCAACACTACTTTGCTAGGTGAAGTCCGGGAGGAAATGATTATCGTCGATGAACAAAATCTTCCAGTAGATTACACAATAACGGACAGTGAAGCAGTAATTCACACTCTTGGTGTCAGTCAAATTAAAATTTCATATTTCACTCCCGACTTAACATCAAAAACAGGCAAATACTGGACACTCAACGCAGAAGGATCTACAAACACCACCATTAAACTTCCAGAAGACACTTCAATCATAAGCCTAAACAACGTACCCGAACTTATTGAAAGCTCCGACGGACAAGTTACTCTAGTTATGCCTCCAGGAACCATTCAAATCTCTTACATCTCTGAACTGGGACTCTACGAGCGGACCCAAAATATCGAAAATTGGCAGATAATAGCAATAGCATCCTTCCCAGTTATATCTTCCATCGCGTTTGCCATCTGGTTTTTTAAACGTAAAAGAGCGAAGCCGCAACTGAAAGAAAGTGTAAATGAGGTAGATGTTAACAAGCTTTTTGAAAGAGAGAAGTATTTGCGACCAGAGGAGGTGCAAGTGATAAGTTTTCTCGCTGAAAAACACGGAACTGCTTTTGAGGCGGAACTTTATGAAAAACTGAATCTGCCAAGAACGACGACTTGGCGTCTTCTGAAAAGGCTTGAAAAAATGGAGATAGTGGACATAAGGAAGTCTAGGAGACAAAATATAGTCTCAGTTCGAAGGAAGTATATAAAAAAATAGGATGTATCCTATTCTCCTTTAAGCTTAAATTGGGTTTTATTTTGGATTTGGAAGAGTTTTTTCACGTTTTTTCACGGGTTTCCTAAAGTATCGCTTTGACAACTAATCGGTGAGGATAAAAATGCATAAAAAAATTAAAGTATCAATGGCTGCAGTTGCTGTGTTAACGTTAGTAGTCCTAGCGGTGAATCTTGTGATGGGCGCAACGTCTATTGCAAACATGGCTTCTATTGAGGCAAAAAACTTAGCGGTGGAGAAGCTAGACTCTGAAGAAGCTATTACAGTTGACGAAAGTACAATTCTTGAAGACAGCATTGTTATTTCGCCGGAACAAGCAGAAATTCCGGAGCAACTGAAAGAATTAACCCCTGAAACGTATGAAGAAGCAGAAAGTGGTATCTATCCTATCAGAAGCAGATTTATACTATGGACTCAAAATGGCGTGCATATTATGTGGGGAGTATACGGCAACGGCAGGTTCGTAGGCACCGACAACTTGGGTAAGCGATGTTGGGGTATATACGGTAAAGGTGTCTTCGCTGGATTCTATGATGGCGAATTCTTCTGGGGTAAATACTGCAATGGATTATGGAAAGCTGAATACCTGTTCGGCTTGGATTATTCTCGAGGCGAATACGTGCTTTTCCCAGCTCCTAGACTAACAGCTGAGGCAGCCCCATAGGGTTAATGCCCATATTTCCTCTTTTTTTGTGCTTCCAATGGTTTATGAAAAGAAGAGAAAGGGTGCATAGAAAGCTTGGAGAGCATTGTTTATATTTTTCATCGCAGTGGTTATTAGGCAGTGACAGCTGATGAACCATTGGGAAATGGAGAACGTGGTCCACCTTGGGGTCGCGTTGAAAGAAGCAGGCTTCAAGATTTCCCAAGTATGCTGTTCGCGTCAAAGCTGCTTCGATTTTGCAGCAAGAAGAAATGATACAGCTGTTTTAGTGAAAGTATCCTCTGACGTCGATGCTTTTTCACCTTATAGTGCTCGAGAATTGAAAATTATTGCTGACCGGGTTTCTGCAGCTTCATTGCTGATTAGTCAGCAGACCCATGGTAAGCCTTTGGAAGATGATACTGTTTATTCGCGAAACGGGATTTTTGCGGTAACTGAGAAAACTATTCGAAACATAGCGCTTAAAATGGCGAATCCGTTGATTTATGCTGCTCCTGGCGGATATTCCGTTGAAGTTGACGGGGAACTTGTTGAGAAGCGAAGAAAGGAGTTAGGTCTTTCCATCGGTAAGCTTGCTGTTATGATTGGGGTTTCTCGTAGGACTCTTTACGGCTACGAAAGAGGCATGGCTAAGGCTTCAGTTAAGTCAGCTTACAAGCTAGCTGAAACGTTGGGGATTCCAGTGGCGAAGCCGATAGATATTCTTGAAAGAAAGCGGAAGAAGCATCAGTGTCTTCTCATAAAAGCGCGTCACGCATTTATCCGAAAAGTTATCCTCCAAAAGGTTTTAAAAAAGTTTGCTTGCTTTGATGTTTCTCCTGTCTACAGGGCACCTTTCGATTTTATAATGAATATTCCAAAAAGCAAGCGTGCGATTGTGGGTAGCGTTGCCGCGAAAAACGAGAGGAGCTTGGATAAGAGAATTGAAGAAATTATAAGTTTGTGCACTGTTATTCATGCTTATCCAGTTTTGATTACTGAAAAACCCAGGTTCTCCAACAAAGCAATTTCTTGCATTTGCTTGGACGAATTATCCGCACTGCATACCTCAGAAGACTTGGCTATCACTGCCTAAAAGAGCTTCTTTTGCACTGTTCCCTTTTCATCTTTAAGTTGTTTTGCGGTTTTCCAAGATTTCCTCACACAACTGGGATAGTCAGAGTGGGTTTCCAGCCATTGCTTCAGAAAATTTATGGTTTTTTTATCTGCTAAGTATCCGCTTCCGAAGTCACCGTAAACATTTTTTAAAGCCTCAATATCCCTATCGCGTTCAACCTTCGCGATTATGGAAGCAGCAGAAACTACAGAATAAATTTTATCAGCCTTATGCCTTGCAGTAATTTTTGTCTTGGCGGTTAAGCCTTCCTGAACGTGTTGTTTAAAGCGTTTTTCAAGCACATCTGCAGCATCAATGTAAGCTTCATTTGGATTCAGGACGTTTATTATATGTGTCATTGTTTGTGCTTCCAATCTGTTCAGTTTGTACAGCTTCCTCTTGCATTCTACTGCATGGTCGATTTCAGTGGGTAAAAGCTTTATAACATGGTGTTTTTCGGCTAAACCCGTGATTTGTTTGAATAAAGCTTCACGTTTTTTTGTCGAGAGAAGTTTGGAGTCCTTTACACCTAATTGGCGTAGAACAAGTAGATTCTCCTCTTTAACCAAGACGCCAGCCACAACTAGTGGACCGATTATGCAACCGCGACCTGCTTCGTCAACACCAGCAACAAGCATGGGCAGTACCTCTAAATTGAGGTATTTCGGCGGTTGGCTATAAAAGTTTAGAATTAGGTTTTTCGAAGATGCTTTTTGTTTATTAACTTTTCACTTATAGAAGCTTAACTAACTTTTGGATTAGTAGTCCAGCTAGTTTGTCCCTGTTTTCTAGTGTGACTGCGAAGGTTTCTGAGTCTTCGCGGTTTTTTGCTTCGCATATCAGCCTGTCATGTGCCATCCAGTGGACAACCGCTAAAATGGGTTTTCTACATTCCAATGCTTTGTGTGTTGCGTGTTTGAACTTTGCTGAACACAATTCCATAGGGCCAACTTCATCTATAACAATAATTTCACAGTTTGCCACAGCATATAATATGGCTTGAGCGCCTATACTGTTGAGGTCTTCGATGTTAACGCGGTATTTCCCGATCTTTGGACCGCATTTTTGGTTTATGTGTGCGAGCCAGCCGCTTCTGTCGCTGTTTAGATCCAAAATCTCGAAGCCTACCCGTTTTCCAACTTCGCGTGATTCACAGCTTATCATACCGCCAACACGGTAACCCCTCTCTTTCAGCGTGCTAACTGCCTTCATCAAAACCGTGGTTTTGCCGATGCCAGGGTTGCCTATTATGAGCAGCACGCGTTTCCGCAATTCTTCACGTCCTGTAGACCAGAAGTCTAATATGCAGATAAATTTCTTCTCATAACCCACGAAGATAAAGGCATGGTACTATGTTAGAGCCGGACTTTAAAGCTGATTTTCCAAGAGAAAAAGTTACCGAAGGCAAAGTGAAAGTTGTGGTTCCGAAACTTGAAGCCTTCAAAAAACGACCTTGCGATTTCGCTCCGTCCAAGGCTCCAGTTTTTTATAATCCACTCATGGAGCTAAACCGAGATATATCCGTCTTGGCATTCCAAGCGTATCAGAGACTTGTTAACAGGGAAATTTCCATTTGCGATCCGCTAACAGGAACGGGAATCAGAGGAGTTCGATTTGCAGCTGAAATTCGTGGCATAAAGAAGGTAGTGGTTAGTGACATAAACGAGCGCTCATTTAAACTTGCACAGCACAATGTGCACTTGAATGGACTGCAAGACCTAGTAACGATCAAGCATATGGATGCGAATTGCCTTTTAAGCTGCCACGGTGCCCCCCACCGAAGATTCGATATAGTGGATATTGACCCATTTGGGTCCCCCGTGCCGTATGTGGATTCAGCTGTCCGTGCACTTCGCAACAATGGTCTTCTAGCTACGACTGCAACCGATCTTGCACCCTTATGTGGTGTTCATTCTAAAGCATGCGTGAGAAAATATGGGGGAAAGCCCCTTCGCACCGAATACTGTCACGAGCTTGCGGTAAGGCTCTTAGCAGGGCATATAGCCAAGGTCGCATCGAAACAAGACATCGGAGTACGCATAGCTTTCAGCCAATCCTCAGACCATTACATTCGAATCTACGCTAAAATAGGCTATGGCGCAAAAAAAGCGGATGCTAGCATAAAAAGCCTCGGCTACATTCTACACTGCTTCAACTGTTTCCATAGGGAAAAGGCAAATACGTTTTCCCCACGATTTTTCGAAAAATGCCCAGAATGCGGCTGCAAGATAAGTTGGGCAGGACCCTTATGGTTGGGCAAAATCTTCGACCCGCAATTCTGCGATGCAATAGCGGAGGAAAATAGGCGGACAGCACTACGAAACAGCAGAAAAATTACTAGGCTGCTATCTCTGATAAAAGACGAGACAGAAGCGCCTACAACATACTACGTAATTGATCAAATCAGCGATAAACTATCCTCGTCAATGCCGTCCGTTTCTAGTATGCTTCAAAGCCTACTCAAAAAAGGATTCCAAGCCGTCCGAACACACTTCAACTCACGCGGCATCAGAACCGACGCCCCTGCCTTGACCATGCAAGAGCTACTGCGAAAAGCTATAGCAAAAGTCTAGAATGCAAGCTTAAGCAAAAGAAACCTTAATTGGAAGTGATGGTTTGGTTCCAGTAGTAAACCGTTTTATAAATTCCCACTTTGCGAGAATCATATACAGAGCCTCAGATGCCCATTCTTTGTATTGCTCAACAATTTGGTCTAGAGAATAGTTGAGTCGAGTGTGTTGTTCGAGAACGTAACGAAGAGAACCCAAAGTTTAGGCTGCTGGATAGGAATGACCTATCATCAAGAAAAAAAAGGGAAAGTGACGCGGGAGATGTATCCACTTCACACCCTTATGGACAAAGAAGTAAAAGGGAGACAATAAAAGTTAAGAGCAGATACAATGTAGTTAAAACAAAAGGTGACTATCTCATGAATGATAAAATCGCCGTGATAGGCGCAGGAATGATGGGCGGAGCAATAGTGCAAAGTCTATTAAAAAGCGGGTACGAAGGCAAAATAACCGCAGTCGACATTAAACCTGAAAAATTGAAAGAACAAGAAAAACTAGGCGTCACAACAAGCACGGACAGCAGAAAAGCAACCGAAGAATCTGACGTCATCTTTATATGCGTCAAGCCAACGGGCATGAAAAGCGTTCTAATGCAAATCAACAGCACTGTAAAAGGAAAACTAGTAATTTCCATAGCCGCCACTGTTCCCCTGAAATACTTGAAGAAATTTATTCCCCACGCTAAAGTAGTTAGAATTATGCCCAATGTGGCCGCCTTAGTGCAGGCGTCTTACACGGCTTACTGCTGCGGAGAAAACGTAACCAAACAGGATAAAGAGAAAGTTAAATCCCTTTTAAGCCGCATGGGTGTGTGCGAGGAAGTTGATGAAAAATACATGGATGCCATAACCGCGTTAACCGGCAGCGGGCCGGGATACATCTCAATAATAATTGAAGCTTTAATGTATGCTGGTTTGAAAGTTGGTTTGCCCAGAAAAGTGGCTTTGTACGGGGCAGCACAAACGGTCTTGGGTACAGGAAAACTTGTGCTCGATCTGAAAGAGCATCCCGCAAAGGTTAAGGATATGGTTACAACCCCAGGTGGAGTAACAATCGAAGCCGTATACGAGCTTGAAGGCAGCTCAATAAGACAGGCATTAATGCGCGCGGTTGAGGAAGCATCCAAGAAAAGCAAGATAGTCCGAGAAGAGATTGGAGTGAACTCTGATTAATTGCGGCTAACTGGATTCTAAAATGTTCGAAACCGTTATATTCGATTGGGACGGAACGCTTGCAGATAGCCATCAAGTTGTTGTGGCTTCCTTTAAAAAAGCGCTCAGCGATTTCAATTTTACAATAAGCGACGAAATCATTGAACGACTTATCGGAGTAGGTGCGGTAGAAACATTCAAGAAGATATTACGCACTTCTGAAACATGCTTCAACGAGGTGCTAATTAATGAACTTTTGGAAAAGAAAGTTCAAAGCGAAATCGAAATGAGTGATAATATAAAACTGCTTCCGGGCGCACTCGAACTTCTGGAAGTTTTACAAGGGAAGGTAAAAGTAAGCTTGGCTTCGATGAATAGCCGCAGAATCATCAATCATATGCTCAAAATAAAAAATATTAAAAGTTTTTTTGAGGTTGTGGTCACGGCTGATGACATCACTAAGTCAAAACCCAATCCTGAGATCTTTCTTCATTGTGCTGCAAAACTGCGAAGTGAACCAAGTAAATGTGTGGTTGTTGAAGATTCCATCTTTGGCATTGAAGCCGCTAAAACCGCCAAAATGGGCTGCATTGCAGTTATAACGGGAGCCTACTCTAAAAAAGAGCTTAAAAAAGCAAAACCAGACCTAATAGTTAACTCTTTAATGGAAAAAAGCGAAATTCTCAACTTTATTATTCGATAAAACAGTAAGCAGTACTACTGTAGCAAAACAGTGATATAGTTATAACTTTTCCTCTGAATAATCATTATTGTTACAGAAAATAATTGAAAGATAAAAGAAAAAACAATCGTTGAATTCGTTTCACTTTCAAAAATGGAAAAGGCAAATTTTTCTAAAAAAGAATGTTAGACATTTCCTACTAGAAGATTCTTTCACAATAGTTATTTACCTGCCCATCTCAAAGAGTAAATTACGGGAACGGAGAATGGAAAAGGACAGTCTGGCTTCTATTACTCAAGTAGCTTGCGACCATACCAAGCAGAGGCAATACATTCAAACACGCTTCGACATACTGAGCGGATTTAAAATAGTTTTGACAAGATGCATAAACTGTCATAAAATCATAGCTTTCAAAGCTGAGAGATTGAACTAATTAGAAATTGACTTCCATATTGCATTTGCTTTTGAAATCACATGTAAAACCCTAAAAATGTGTGAATTTAAATAGAATAAAAGTGAAATTTTCGCATTTTTATGCCAAAAAATAACATAGAAAACGCTCAAGCCTGATTAAAGTATTAAATCGGTTTTTTTAAGTCTGTTAATAAATAATATTAGATAGATTACCAACAGCTAAGAAATTTTAAAATGAAAATTTTAAAACCGGGTTTTCAACACGATAGATTTTAACTTGCTGGTTAAAACAATTTTTTATGTAATCAACACCTAACAAATGCAAGATGAAGGTGTAGGAGAGAAAACGGTTTTGCCTGATAGCTTTATTGATAAATGGACTAAAGAGCAACAACAATCATTTTTTTCAAAAATTAAGGACGCAGGTAAGCCCTCTGCAGGTTTAAAAAAACAAATCAGCACAGTCCTTCAACGAATTGAAGTTCAAAAGCAAAAATTGAACAACGCTCAAAGTCGGTTTGAAAAGCGCGATGCTACTTTGTTCAAACGCATTGTCAAAGCTCTTTCAGAAAGAGACAATATGCGAGCAAACGTTCTAGCTAGCGAGCTGGCTGAAATACGTAAAGTCGAAAAGATGTTAATGCATGCGTTTCTGGCTTTGGAAAGCGTTTCTTTGCGTTTAAACACCGTTTCAGAAATAGGCGACGTAGTCACAGTTCTAGCTCCAGCCGCAAATGTACTAAACAATATCCAAGTTGGAATGTCAGCGATTTTTCCGGAGGCAAGCCACGAACTGAAAAACATCGGCACTCTACTAACGGAGATCGTTTCTATGACTCATAATGACATCGGCGGGCCTGTGAATAGTGGAACCGCAAGCTTGGAAGCAGAAAAGATCTTGCACGAAGCAGAAACAGCTGCAGAAAATAAACTAAAAGCTCAACTCCCAGAAATTGCCACTGCCGCATCAAAGCGAGAAAGAACCAGCGTAGAAACTTGAAGCATAAACGGGAAACAAACATTTCTTTTCCAATTTCTTAGAATTTCACTAACTTAGCAGCTCATGCTCTTTGACATGCGCAATAACAATACTTTGACATAAAGTCTAACACGCACGACATGTTAATATTTGCCATTAAGTTGGGCGTCAGATTTTTTAGGGTGAAATACCTTAATCAGGTTTGTTCTTAGGTGTTTAATATGGAAAAAACTGTTCAGAAATATCTGGTTATGATTAAACTAAGCCCCAATATGGCGGCGAAACTTTACGAACCCCTTATGGAGTTCAACGAACAACCTATGGAAGGCGTGAAACTCGAAGAAGCGTATCAAGTGTTTGGGCAATGGGATTTCGCAGTTCTATTTCAAGCAGATACGAACTCCAACGCTTTACAATTCGTCTCTGATAAACTCCGTTTAATAGAAGGAGTCACTGAAACCTTCACTATACCATTAGCACCAATAAAATATTATAACAAATAAAAGTTGGTTTCACAACTCTTTTTTTCATACGAAGCTGAAAATACCCAAGCAAATTGGATTTTAGCAATCAGAAACTTTCTAATTAAGCTCTTTGGGCTTTTCAACCATTTGCTCAATATTCACCAATTAGCCTGCAATAATTGACACTGTGACTACGTGACATATTTGTATGAAATTAGCAAGATCGGCAAACTTCTTGCTCTTTTGAATGCAAAGCATGATGATTTTGAAAGGTTCTTTAGCATTTAAACCTCTACTTACGCAATCATCGCCCAATTTTTCGGGGACTTTCATAGAGATATACTTAATTCACAATTTTTGCAAGCTAGCACTTTACCATGAGCTTTTTATAATACAAATTTTGAGGACCTAAAACGACAGCTATGCACAATAGTTCAAGAAGTGGCAAATAACGGTTTCAGTCAGAATTCGAGTGGACCGAGGGGGATTTGAACCCCCGGCTTCCGCGTTGCGAACGCGGCGATCATACCATACTGATCTACCGGCCCCTCCATTGTTCCTTCGGGATAAGAACCACAACTCAAAGAATAAAGCCTTTTGGTCATGAAAAAACAGTGTATTTAGTGGATGTTTATGGATATGCGCCTGCCGTCCAGTTTTGATTCATGCCATTCTGTATCGATTTCACTTCGTTTGCCGTGTAAATATACTTTTTTTGTGCGGACTAGCTCAGCCATCTCTTCCAAGTAGGACTTCAAAAGTCCCATGTTTTCCTCGCCGAGTTCGGCTATGTGTACAGCGTCCAAAATATCCGTTGGTACGTAACCCAATTTTTTCCTTAGAGCTTGAACTCGGCGGGCTAAATCACGCATTATGCCTTCGCCAAGTAGCTTTTCGTCACGTTTTCCATTCACAAAAACGTTTATATCGTTTTCAGTGGCAAAAAACCAGTTTTCGCTTTTAACGTGTTCTGGAACAAGTGGTTTGTATTGTGCGGCTTTGACGTTGATTAATTCTAAAAATAATGATTGATGTTTTTTCAGCGCTTCAGTAACCTCTTGCGGTGCGACTACAATTGCCTTGGCAAGGGGCCATCTTCGTTTAAGCTTCGCCTGTTGCCTTGCAGCATAGACCAAGGAAACGGTATTGAACAAGAAATTAAACTCTTCTTCAATTTCCTTATCGCGTATTTTTTCGTCGGGTTCAGGCCAATGCCCAAAGTTTATTGATTCTTCCAGATTGGGCTCAAATTTCCTATAGACTTTTTGATATAGGAATTCACTAAGGTAGGGTGTGACAGGATTAAAAAGCAACGTCACCGACTTCAAAGTGTAATGTAGTATGGCGTAAATTGTCTGTCGCCTTTCAAAAGTTTCGGGTTCATCCGTCCATAGTTCTTTTCGTATCATAGGCACGTAGAGTCTGCTTAACGTTTCAATCACAAAATTCTCTAGAACTGCCATGGCAATGTTAAACTCGCATCGTTCTAGCTTAATTGTGCATTCTTCTATAGTCTCCTGCAACTTCGAAAGCAACCACCTGTCCGCAGGCTTTAAAGCAACTATTTTCTTATCCCACGACATTTTATTTCTCTTAAACCGATAGTTTTTAGGTTTAAAATCGTCGAACTCAGCGTTCTGAAGGAAAAATCGGCTCAAATGGTAAAGCGTTGAGAGCACTTGGTAAGAACGGCGTTTCAATTCTTGCACGTTAAAGTTCATGAAGTCTATCGCAGGACACTTGCGCATCATGTAGAACCTGCATAAGTCTGCTGATGTGTTTTCTAGAAGCTTATTTGTTTCCACTATATTGCCGAGGCTTTTGCTCATCTTTCTGCCTTTCGCGTCTTGCGTTAAGCCTTGGAATAAGAAACCACGGTAAGGCGCCTCCGGCTTCCCGGTAAATATAATATGTTCTAGTAGAAGGGAGTTAGCCCATCCGCGAGTTTGGTCGATGCCTTCTGTTAAGAAATCCGTAGGCACGAAACTCTCGTATTCTTTATCTGTGAACCGAGCGTACGGCGAGGCACCACTGTTGTGCCAAGTGTCCAAAACGTAATCTTCCCTGCGCATTAAGCTGCCGCACTTTTCACATTTTAATTTAACACGATCAATCCACGGTTTATGCAACTCAAAATTAGCAGGAACCTTTTCTAAGGCGCTTTCTACAAGCTCCTTTTTGCTAGCTACAAGCCTTTTGCTTCCGCAGCTTTCGCAGGTCCAAATTGGCAAAGGCGAACCCCATACACGCTCACGGGATATGCACCAAGGCTTACCTTCTTTTAGGAAAGATAGGAAACGGTTCTTCGGCTCATCAAAATAGCATTCGATTTTCTCCGCTGCTTCAAGAACCTTGATATTTATTTTATCAGTTCTAAGAAAGTATTCTTTGCGGGCAAGCCATACCAGCTTGTGATGCGAACGCCAACATGTAGGGTATTCGTGGACAACTTTTTTGACATCTACAATAGCACTTCTCTTACGTAGTTCTTTAATCACCAAGTTATCCGCGTCTCTAGCGAAAATGCCATTGAATACTCCAGCGTCTTTTGTGAATTTGACTTCGTCGTCGAAAGGTGCAAACACAGGGACCTTGTGTTTTTGCGCCGCCCAGAAGTCTTCTTCTCCGTTTCCGGGCGCGAGATGTACAACACCGGTTGCAGTGTTTATGTCAACAAAGTCTTCATTAATGACCGCGTGCACGAGCTCGTGTTCAGTTTCAAGTTCCGCTTGTTTGGGGATTATATCTTTAAGCGGATAATCATACTTGACACCTTCAAGATTTTTTCCCCGAATTATTTCAGTGACTTCGTATTTTTCGATGGCGAGATCCTGCATTACTGGCTCAACCCGCTGTCTTGCAATAATCCAAAATTCTCCATCAACTCTCACTTTAGCGTACTCTGCGTCTGGCTTAACCGCCAGCATAGTGTCAGTTATTATAGTAAAGGGCATAGTCGTCCATATTAGGAAGTATTCGTTCTTGGTATCAGCTAATTTGAATTTAAAATACAAGGAGGGATCTTCAACTTCCTTGTAACTTCCTTCGTAGCCTACTTCAGCGCTACTTAACGATGTTTGGCATCCTGGACAGTACGCCACAACATAGTAGCCCTCTTCTAGAAGGTTCTGGTCCCAAGCACGCTTAAGTATCTGCCATTCTCTCTCGATATATTCGTCCAAGTAGGTCCAATAGGCATTTTTCTGGTTTATGAATATCCCAAGGCGACTGTCGGCTTCCAGCCATTGACGGTGATATTTCAAGATAACCTTCTTGCATTCTTCTATGAAGCGTTCTTCGCCTATACGTTCTAGCAGTTCTCGCTTGTTTTTCACACCTAAAAGCTTTTCAACCTCTAGCTCTACAGGCAAACCTTGACAATCCCATCCTGCCCAGAACGGCATGTAATAGCCCTGCATGGTTTTCCACCTATAACGAATATCCTTCATCACTCGACCTCTAGAGTGGCCAATGTGGGGAATTCCATTTAAGGTAGGCGGACCTTCAACAAAGCCTAATAAACCTTTGCTGTTTTTTTCTCGTGGCTCCAGTTTTTCCCGTATATGGTTTTTTTCCCAAAACTCACGGATCTCCCTTTCCAGTTCAAGTGGCCTATATTCTGCAGCAAGAACAGATGTGTTATCAGCTCTGAATTCGGCCGTCATCGTTCATCCCAATATTCCTGCAAATATTTCGAAGAAAATCCAGATTGTTTATCCATTTTATAGCGTAACTCAACAGTTTTCATGCTCTAAACACTGAACCTCTTCATTGAAACCGTAAAATATCAAACCCATAAATAAAAGGTTTTTTTGCGCTCAAGACCGGATTATGCACATACAGTTATGTAAAGGTTAGGCAGTAATTATTTTAGCCCTTTGCCAAAAACGTAATTGAGTGCGTAACGATGAAAAGATTAAACTTGGCCGTTTTCAACACGCAACCGCCACATTTGTACTTCGGAGGTGTCGAGCGGCGCATCTTTGAAACAGCTATGAGGTTACGCAGTGAGGTTGCTACGACAATTTATAGCGGCACAAAAGCTGGTTTCAGGAAACCAGCTTCAATTAACGGAGTGAATTTTGTTCCCTGCTTTTCAACTGACGCACTTTTTCCATTGGATAACTGGTTTTTCAACCGGACACTTACAGGGGCGATAGATGCAATTAAGGCGGATGTTTATGAAGCTCACACAATTAGCGGCTATGGTTTTTTGACCGCTCTCCGAGAACGTGGCATCAAGAAGCCGTTCATACAGACAATTCATGGAGTTCTTGCAGATGAATATGCACATTCGTTCAAAGGAGCTTTTCCTACGTTTCGAGCGAAGCTTGCGAACCTGATTATGTGGAAGCTTTCAAAACTTGAAGAGAAAACAGCCAAAAACGCGACTTTGATAGTAACAGTCAGCGAGTACTCATCCAATAAAATAGTTCAATTTTATGACGTTGATAAAGCGAAGATAAGAGTTGTGCCTAATGGTGTTGATACAGAACGGTTCAAGCCTTCAAAAACCGGTGAAAAAATCAAGCGGCAAATCGGTTTAGATAATAAACTCTGCGTGCTTTTCGTTGGTAGATTGATTCCTCGAAAAGGCGTATCGTTTTTAATTGAAGCCGCACAAAGCATCGTTGAGAAATACAGAAAAATAATGTTTGTAATTGTTGGAAATGGGCCTCTCAAGAATAATCTTGTGTTACATGTGGAGAAAACGAACCTTTCACGTTACTTTGTCTTCTTAGGTGATGTTCAAGAAAGCATTCTTCCCGCTTTGTACAATTGCGCTGACATTTTCGCTCTTCCATCCATCCAAGAGGGGCAAGGCATAGCTTTACTAGAGGCGCAGGCGACTGCCAAGCCTGTTGTCGCCTTTGACGTGGGTGGAGTTCGTGAAGCCGTTTCAAACAATGAGACGGGGTTGCTTGTTAAGCCAAGTAGCAACGAATTGGCTGAAGCGATTATAAAGCTTTTATCAGATTGCTCGTTGAGAAAAGAATTGGGTGGCAATGGTCGAGAGTTTGTGACAACAAATTTCTCTTGGAATATTTGCGCTCAGAGAATGGTTCAGATTTACTGTGAAGCAATAAGTACGTAGCCACGCATATTATTAGCATGTTACGTTTAGGATTCTTGATAGAAATTTAAGGTCTCTTTCGCTTATCCACTCGGTTTTGAGGTACTCACATATTCTCTTGTCGCTTAGTCCAAGTCGCCTAGCTTCCTGAATAGTATAGCAGTATGCTTCAATCTCAGTGGGTCTTTCAACATAGTTGTATCTCGGATCGAATAGGTCTTTTCCTTTCATAAACTGCTTGATATGGCATAGCTCATGAATTAGATCCAAGTAAATGTCGATTTTATCGCCGGTTTTCAAGTAGCGTGCAGATACCACAAGATGACCGTTGTAGCTGTTAACATACATGTAGCCGCCGAACCAGATGAGATCAACCTTAATTTTTTGAAGAACCTCAGCTGTTTTTTCACCGAAAATTCCTCTTACGGCTTCATTATTCTCGAAATGCTTGAAATAAGTCGCAAAACTTCGTGAAGAACCCAAGTTTAATATTTGATTAAGGGGAGGTTTTCGGATAAAACGCATTATTTGAAAGGCGATGGTTTCAAGCCAATTCATAGTTACACGATGCTCCTACTTGAAGGCTGAAATGTGTTCAATCTTCATGCCTCTGCGAGCTAAATCCGTTAGGTTTTCAACGCAACCTATGCTTGAGTCGATGTTGCGATACACTGGGTGAATCCACATATGACCTGGAACAAGATTAAATTGCAGAGGATTATCTGCCCACACACCGTATTTCTGGCGTAAATCCTTAAGAGCTTGCCCTCTTCTGCAGGAATCCCTAATTGAAACGTAACTCTGCAGCAATTTCGGCGCAGCAAAAGCGCCTATGCCATGCCACAGCAGGGCGTTTTCAGGAGATGCTAAAGAGTAAAGAAAAAACTGCGGCGAAGACGGTGTTTCTGAAAAACTGTAATCAATAAGCTTTTCTCCCATCACAGTGAAACTGTCTTCACCTTTTGCGACACTAACATCTTCAGGGTCAATTTCATTCGGATAAAGACGTGTGGTCTTGTATTTGACTGTAACGCTTTTCAGTTTTGAACCTTCAAAATGAAGCTTACCTCGAGCGGCACGCTTAGAGCCAAAGCCTTTCTGTGAGTGTGGAACAGTCAACAACGTTTTCCGTTTTGCTATGCTCCGTCTCATACAATTATATGCTTGACTGATTGACTCGTAGTCTCTGTGGGTCTCGCAAATTATGTAATGCAACAAGTCATCCTTCGTTTCAGCTTGCAAAGGTGCTATGGGCATGCGCAACGCATATACCCCTACATCCACTCCGAAAGTTTCTGTAATTTCTCGCAGCTGCAAGTATTTGATTGAATCAACAAAATCTACATATGAACCTTTGGCCTTTTCGAGTTGGCGGTTAATCATCTCCAATTCGCTAGGACAGATTAGATTTCCTGCATACTTATCAACAAAATGCTGGTCTACTCTGAGATTTTCTGTTCGGGTGTAGGCTACGGGAAATGCGCTTTGACCACTAGCTACGATCGACTCTTTAAGGGGGTTCATAGAATACCTGTCAGGTTCTATATCATCAGTATTTAGCAGAAACGAGATGATGGGGCCTTCAGACGGCTTCTTTAACGCTTCACAAAGTTCGCCTATGTCAGCTGCGTCAGGTTTAAGCAAACCGTAATTGCTAAAGTAGTTGCCGCAAGTTGCCAGCATACGTGCACCAATTATTCCCTGAACTTCCTCCAATGTTAACTGCGGATTTGAATACTCCACTGAACCTCTTAAGAAGAAACAATCACCATCGAAGCTCCGAGTAATCTTAGTGTCGTCTTTAAATTGGAACAGCGAAACAGGATTACGCCGTATTTCAGCTTCTCTGAAGTCTCTAAGTGTTTTCACTATGGCTTCCACGGATTCCCAAGAGTTTTTTAAGAAATCTTCCACGACGGTTCGGCAAACGTCATCAGGCATTTAGCATCAACCTCTCTCTAAAGACTCCGCCGTGTATATGCAGTTTTGGGCGACGCCGGACCCTAGAAACATCCTCACTACGCGAAAGTTTTCTTTAAATCCCGCCTTAGTCAGCATTTTAAGCAGTTCAGCCATTTTTTTAGGTATGTAGATGAAAACCTCGATCCCGTTTAGTCTGTGCAAGATATTTGCAAGAAGAATCACTGCTCCCTCTTCATGGTTAGGCGGACACATTAAGGGACCAATTTCAGCCGTTTTTCCGTAAACCTTTGCAACAACATAACCTGTGATTTTGTTGTTTTCAGTTGAGATGTAGCAAAGATTTTTCGAACTTAGAAGAATAGCCTCTAACAATTTCTTTCTATTTGCACCGAACCATTGCCTATCGAAGTTTATTATTTCAGGAATGTCCCGCTTCCTTGCCTCTTCTAACCTAGTTTGTTTGGAGGAAAATTTGACTTTTCCTTTTAACACTACAAAGTCTATGTCTGATTCAAAGCCGAATTTCTCGTAGAAGTTGACTAAGTGTTTATAAGCGTATATCCCGATTGTCTCCACACCTGTGATTCTTAAGTAACGCAAAGCGTGCTTTGTTAAGAGGTTTCCAGCACCTTCACTTCGGAAGTGTTCTTTAACCACCAGGTTGCCGAACCAACCCGCCTTCCCAAAACTGACGCTGGTAACTATTCCTGAACGTTCCTTATTATGAAACAGCACAAAACACCCATTAGGTTCAAGCTTCGTCATAAACTCGAAATCCTCTATTGTCATGTTCCAGTTCATAGAATTAGCAAGTTGAACAGCAAAAGGAAAATCGGCAACTTCCATTTTCTCCACATGAAACATGTAAACATTTTCTCCTTACAAGATATAAGACTATGTTATGCTTTGGCAACCTATTCTCAAGTTTCTTAAAGCATGAAAGCTTACATCAATAAAACTTCATTTTTCCTCAAATGCTCATACTAAAGGTACAGAGGTTTTACTTATGCTTAAACTTATTCTAGCTTTAGATGAATAAGTCTAGGTGAAAGTTTCGACGTTGCTTATCTTTAAAGGAACTGATCACATAATCCCTTTCGAAGGATATCTTCGGTTTATGACTTGATTGATTATTTGTTTAAGCTCTGCTTCTGGAAAGCCTCTTCGCAGTTGCCGCAGCAACTTTTTGATTTCGTAAAATGTAATCATCATTTCACCTTTATCTAAGCGCTCTCGACTTCGGCGCACTCTTTTGGCGATTTCAGCTACCTGTGTAAAGGTAGCTTCTATTCCTTGCTGATCCAAGTAAGCCTGAACTGATGCTTCTCCAAGGTGTCTTCCCATGTACAAGGTTGTTTTTCTGTCTAGCATTTTTGGGGGAAACGCTTCATATGAAAGGGGGTGTCGCAGCATGCCATGAACTTGCTTGTCGGAAGCGTGTGAGAAAGCATCTTCGCCGACAATTGGTTTCTGAAATGCAAGGGGCCAAGTGAAGCTTTTCTCGACAAATTGGCTTAAGCGATAAAGCTTATGCGCGTCGATGTCTGTGTTTCTTCCATAAAGCAACTCCAGAGAGGTCACAACTTCTTCCAAGGGCGCAAGACCTGTTCTCTCTCCGTATCCGGCGATGCATACTTGAGGATGAGTAATTCCTTCTTCTATGGCAGCAAGAGTATTTGCGGTTGCCAAACCAAAGTCGTTATGTGACCTAATTGACAAAAGAAGGTTGTCTTTGGTATGTTCAATAAGACCTTCACGGATTTTTGAAATTAAATAGTGTGTTGACAAGGGTCGCAAAACACCAACGGTGTCCTCAATCACAAGACGGTCGGCTCCAGCGTTTGCAGCGGCACCATAGATTGTTACTATATCCTCAAGAGGAGTTCTTGAAGCGTCTGAAAGCACGAAATTAACGGTGAACCCATGTTCTTTTGCGTGTTTAACGCTATTGACTGTCTGTTTGATTACTTGTTCGCTGCTGGTTTTTAGCACGTGCTTGAGGTTCAAGTTATTAAAAGGCGTTGATAAAGCGATTTCTCGAATATTTGAGTTTAAACAAGCGTCGATGTCTTCTCGTTTTATGCGTGCTGAAGCAGCTAGTTTTGCGTTTATAAAGCTCTCGTTAGATAGGCGTCTAACAGCCTCCCTTTCATCAGTAGAAAAGCCTGGAAAGCCTATGTTAATAATTGAAACACCTAATTCGTCTAGTGCCGTGGCTAACCTGACTCTTTCAGAGTACTTCATAAAAACGGTTGGAGTGTTCTCGCCCTCTATTAGCGTTTCATCCCAAACGAAAATTTTTTTGGGCATTCTCGAAGGTAAGGTTTTTCTGAAGCGGTTATAGTTCTCTATTAAGTTTTGGGCTCTAAGCTTCCTAAATACTGTTTTCTTCATAAAACTCACCTAGCTACAAAAGCGTTTTATGAGATTTAGTTGTTTCATCGATATTTAAGGTCACTTCAAATAATAAAGGGTGCTGCTTGACTTCATGTCACGTCGTTTTTACAGGCATTTTCGAGAAAAAATTTTATATGCGAAGAACAAATATCGTTTTCTGCTTTCAAATGACGCCTAGCATAAGCATAATACTTCCGACTTTAAATGAAGAAAGGGGTATTATCGAAACTCTGAAAAGAATAAACAAGTTGGACCTTGACAAAGAGGTTTTGGTAGTTGACGGATTGTCAACTGACAATACAATTAAAAATGCCAAGGCCTATGGAGCTAAAGTTGTTATTGAAAAGAGGAAAGGCAAAGGCTTAGCGATGGCTACAGGCGTTGAAGCAGCCAAATCAAATATTATATGTTTCTTGGATGGTGATGGAACCTACCCACCAAGATTTATACCGAAAATGCTAGAGTTGGTAAAAGACGGCGATGTTGTGGTTGCTTCTAGATTGCTCAAAAAAGAAGGCGCTTACGATTGCATAAATACCTTTATTCACTACCGATTTTTCCCTTTCATATTCAAAAGCTATTTGAAGAAATTCAAAACTTCTGAGCCGATAACAGGTATGCGCTTGATGAGAAAAGAAACGTGGAAAAAAATGAATCTTAGGTCCCATGACTTCATGATTGAGACCGAGATGGAAATCAAAATGGCAAAAAACAGGATGAAGGTGATTGAAATTCCAATTCCCTGCTTAAAAAGAATAGGCCGTAGTAAATGGGATTCTAGTTGGGGAACGCTTTTCAAAATTAGAAATTATGTTAAACTATACGAAAAGTACCTGAAGGATTTGGTTGTTATCAGATACCCAAATATCAGCGTATGATTAGCCAATAGAAAACTCAAGAAAATGTAATAGCAGAATAATTCAATTAACTTAGGACTTTAACATGCGTCAATAGTATTCTTTCTGGCTGAAAAAATGCCCCCTCCCGTTTTCCTTTATAATCAACGCTTATCTATACTAGAAAGACGCTGGTTCAATAAAAAAGGGGAGAGCTAAGCAAGTTATAAAGAGGCTTACTTGAGCTTTGCAGGTTTTAGGTATATTTGAAGTTGACCTTTTTTCACTTTCAACTCTATTGTTTTATCCACTTTTCCTATGGCAGATACTGCTAAAAAGTTGCGTATTCCTCCTTTTTTAATTCCTAAAGCTATGTCAGCAGCCTCGCTAGTGAGCTCAACCTCAAGATGGGTGACTTTCCAAGTTGAGGTATCAATTACAATTTCTTTTAACTCGCCTACGGTTAAGTCTTCGCAAATGATTTTCTTCCAACGAATATTCTTATAATTGATAGACATCTATACCAACACATTTCTTTTACTATCTAAATAAATAAAAAATTTATTATTATTGAATTAAAAGTGGCTTGAACTGCTACAAAAATACAATAAAGAAACTTCAGAGCAGCCTTACGATTATTACCAATAACTATTGCAAACCTAAACAAAAAACAGATAATCTCCGTGTGAACTTCAAAATTTTATTCGAGTATAATTCGCGCATCAACTATTATTGCGCCTTTCTCATAAGCCATTAAGGGGTTCAAGTCTAGCTCCTTGATTTCGGGGTAATCCATGATGAGTTTCGATGTATTCAATAAAGTGTTTATTATGGCGTCCAAGTCTGCTGGTGGGGTGTTTCGGTAGCCATCTAAAAGCGGAAATGCCTTTACTTTTGTCACCATTTCGTGAGCGTCTTCGCGTGTTATCGGTGCAACTCTGAATGTAACGTCCTTTAGAAGTTCAACAAATATTCCGCCTAACCCGAACATTAATGTCTGTCCAAATTGGGGGTCTTTAACAGCTCCTACTATGACTTCGATTGACTGGGGAGCCATTTCCTGGACTAAAATGCCGGTAATCTCCGCTGCGGCAGCAAATTTTTTTGCATTTTCCAAGATTGTTCTAAAGGCATTACGAACTTCAGTAGTGTTCTTGAGGTTTACTATGACACCTCCTACGTCAGATTTATGGATTATATCAGGTGAAACTACTTTTAGAACAACTGGAAATCCTATCTCCTCAGAAAACTGGGCGGCTTCTTTTTCGTTTTTCGATAGCTTAAAGCTCGTTACGGGAATCTGGTAATCTAAGCAAATGGCTTTAGCTTCGGTTTCCAAAAGCGCTTTCCTGCCTTCTCGATAAGCTTGAGAAATAATTTGTGATGTACTATTCAAAGTTGTGGCTTCCACGGATTTGTTTTGAGTGAGACCATTATCAGGTCTAATATTGTTGTGTTTCAAATAAATAAAAGCCTGTTTATGATTAACTAAGTTCTTTGAGCGCCCGTAAGCGCTTAACGATGTTTGGGTGAGTTGAGAAAACTTCAAGCAGCCTATCTGCAAATGTTATTTTCCGTGTCGCGATTTCCTGAACCAGTTTTTGGTCGCTTTGAGCTTCCATGGTAGCTAACTCGACTGAATCCACAATTGCCCGGTCAGGGTCAGCTATAAACAGAGCCTTATAAGCGCTTGAGTTTGGTTTCTTTTGCTGAGCCCTTCTAGTAGAATTGACTTTACGCGTAGCCTTAACTATTTTCGCCAAACCAGTTGAAAGCTTCTGCACACCGCCGTTCACAACTGAAACGCTATGTCTGTCCGCGTAGTATTCGCGTAGCCTGCTTAAGTAGAGAATAAACATATTCAGTATCCAGGAAAAAACCAGGAAGCCTATGCCGATGAGGGCTGATCCCCCGCTGTCGTCTCTACGTCCGCGGTACATGCTTGAAAGCATGAGCGAAAAGCCGATGTAATAGAAGAGTGCCGGCAGAAAAGAAACTACCATCATAACTTGCACATCTCTGTGTTTTAAGTGACCAAGCTCATGTGCTACAACTGCTTCAATTTCTTTTTCCTTTAATGAGTCTAGAAGTCCTTCAGTTACTGCCACATGACTACCTGATAAGGGTGAGCCATATGCAAACGCGTTTGGAATTGGAATTCGCGCCAACATGAGTTTTGGTTTAGAGATTTTGCTTTTCTCGCTGAGTTTTCCTACCATTTGATGCAGCTGGGGATTTTCGTTTTCTGGGAGTTCGCGAACTCTGTATATTGCGCCAACAAGGTATGGTGACACAAGCCATTGTATTACGTTAAAGACCACCACGATTACGCCTAGTGTTAAAATATCAAATACTCCTGCAAGGCTCATAATTACCGTGAATACTAGCGTAGATAACCCGATGATTGCAGCCAAAGTGCCAACCATAGAAAGGCGAAGTTTCCATATGTTCATTCTTATGATCTAAGGTTGCATGCTTAATGGCATCTTATAAATTTTACGTTATAACCGAAAATACAACATTTGCAGTTTTGTTTCGGTAATTATAAAGTAACGACTCATTCAACCCCACCATCTCTCGCTGTCTCGTTCCACAAAATTAATTGAGTTCGAGCCGCTTAAATATCAACCTTGCTCTATACCTCATAGATTTAATCGGAGAACTATGACCATTGAACAAAAATGAATGGCAACATATTCAAACACTGCTTAAACTCGCTGAAATGGGTGCTCACAAGCGAATTGCTAAAATCTCAACTCAGTTTTTAGCAGAAAAAATGGGAATTTCACAGCAGACAGCATCACGCTACTTGATAGAACTAGAACGGAAAAACCTGATTCAGAGAAATATAACGCCAGAAGGCAGCCTAATTAAAATCACAGAGTTTGGCGTAAAAGAAGTCAAGAAGTTATACGCTCGCTTGCAGTTTCTAGTCGAAGCAGCCTATCCACCCTCAGTTACTCTTGAAGGGACCGTTTTTGAAGGTTTAGGTGAAGGCGCCTATTATATCTCAAAAGAAGCCTACAGAAGACAGTTCATTGAAAAACTTGGCTTTGATCCATACCCCGGCACGCTTAACCTCAAGCTTACAACCGAATATGACCTTAAAACACGCACAGAACTGGAAACATACCCAGCCATTGAAGTTCAAGGCTTCAAAAACGAAAATCGTACATTTGGACTCGTCAAATGCTACCCAGCAAAAATTGATAACAAAGTGAAAGGCGCATTTATCTCGGCTATGCGCAGTCATTATGATAACTCAGTTTTGGAGATAATCGCCCCTGTCTGCCTTAGAAAACAACTTAATCTGAGAGACGGCCACAAAGTTAAAGTAGAAGTTTTTATGCTTCCTTGAAAAACTAGAGAAAACCTGAAAAAGAATAGCTAACTTTGTAACGAAACTCGGGTTTATGCCTAGTAGCCAAAACGTAACCTATCACCAAGCCAGCAACCAGTCCACCTAAATGTGCAAAATTGTTTACACCTATTCCTGAACTAAGAAACAATAGAAAAAATGCATATATCAACGCGCCAATTATTGACTGCCGATAACTGCGTCTGGCATAAATTATTGTTGCCCCGAACATGGCAAAGATGGCTCCGGAAGCACCAACCGAAATTGTCTCGCTGGGTAACAAAAGTAATGATAGCATATTACCAGTCAATCCACCTAGGAAGTAAATTAAGAGGTACTCGGTTAGGGAAAACATTTCTTCGCCTCTTAATCCAAAAATGAGAAGGAAGAGCATATTCCCTACGATATGAGCTAGATCCGCGTGGATAAACAAGGATGTAAAAAGCTGATAATAAGCACCTTCCCTGAGCACCAAAACGTTAACTTGACCATACTGTGATAGTACATTATAATTTGTGCTAAGAAAGCTGCCGCTAGCGAAGGAAGTGTAAGCATAGACGGCGACGTTCAACGCAATTAGAATATATGTAGGTTTGAGATGCAAACTGCTGTGCACAATTTTTCACCTGACAAAGTTGTTAATAATTTTCTTCTTTATCTTGGATGAACTGTCTAATTCATCTTCCTCGAATTTGCCTATTCTAACAACTTTTATGTTCAACTTTTGATTGCCAACATACGCTTTTGCACCTTTTTCCAATTCCGCCTGATCATAGCCTAATGCAACAACATCAGGCCTTATTCGTTCAATGACATTACCTAAGTCAAATTTCTCAAAACCGAGCACAGCTTCATCAACCACCTTTAAGGACTCAACCAAGACTCGCCGCTGATTCTCAGACATAACGGGTTTCCGTCCTTTTTTCTTTTCTACTGTATTGTCCCTTGCGATGACTACAAAAAGTTCTGAATTTTTGCCGCCCGCTTTCTTGGCTTCCTCCAAAAACCGAACGTGGCCTAGATGCAGAAGATCGAATACTCCTGAAGCCAAAACTACTTTCTTTTTTCCGCCTTTCTTGGCCATTCGAAGTCTACAACTCCTAACAATCTTAACGCTTCTAATAATCCTTCGCAATAGGCAACTGAAGTTAGACTTGTTTCAAACTTTTTCTGATCCTTATAATATTTTGCGTCTTTTAAATACGCCGTCACGTAACCCAAGATTTCATCTATTCTTGCATCAGTCACTGTAGCTCCACCTTTTGTCCTCTGCATTTTTTCCAAAACCTTTTCTGCGGAAATTATGTACTTCGCTACAAGCGCTTCCAAACTCATTTAGCAAGCCTCTTTAATCGCTTCGGTGCTCCCGCAAAGGCGACTAACGCCTCAGCTTCCATGAAGTGTAGGTTTCCAGGAAAAATTAAACTCTGCGGTGGGTTTCCGAAATCATATTTAATCAGTTCTCTTACAAAATTAGCTTTTAAATTTGGAGTATGGCTACCCGCTCTCGCCACACCAATTGCTACAGTGTCTTGAGTTATTATAGCTTTCTTTCTTTTTTGCTCAACTTTTAGGAGCAACTTCAAGGCTTCGTTGATGCTTAAAAAGTGATTTGCATCAGTTTTAATATCCAGCAGGCATAGCGTATGCAAACCAAGAGTTTTATTTTGAGCAATAACGTTGTAAGGTGTTTCCGAAGAGGTATCGGGAAAGGGTATCGTAACGGTTTTTCCGAACTTGTAGTTATGCAGGCCAGACAAGCCGATTATCGCTGAAAGTACGGAAGCGCCGTGAATTATCCGTGTCTTTACACCGCGTTTTTCCGCTTCGATACGAAGCGCCACATGCGTCGTGGCTACAAACGGGTCACCTGGAATTAGAAAAACAGTCTTACCTTTTTTTGCAGCGTTCAAAATGACTGCGCCATTTTCTTCTTCAAGGTTACGTCTTGAAATAACTTGTACTTGCCTATTGACAATTGCTTCAAAACGGTCCATTGAGAAGCCTGGGAGAATATTTGTGTAAAGTTCCATAAAGGCCTGGTCTGCTGTTTTGGTTTCCTCTATTCCTTGGAGGCTTATTCCCTTTTCATCGTATAAACCTAAACCTACAAACACGAGTTCTTTCAATGTGCTTATTCCTCAAAAGTTACATTCTCATTATGTCAAATTAAACCGTTCGTTGTCGCATATTAAGTTAGGGAATCCGTACTGTTCCATTCCAAAAAATGAGTCGCCGATACCCATAAGAGTTGCTTGCTTCAAGTCCATCAGCATATATTATGTCCAGTCTGTTCTCGTATTTGTCAATGAGACCTCCAAGTTCGTAGCTTATTTCAAATGAAAACGCGTCGGCGTCCCATAGTCCCCAGATTTTGTCATCTGGTCCACGGAAGCCGTACCCGTAACCTTTTGGTAGAACGTATGCAACTCTGTTGCGGATTGGATCGTTTGATCTAGGATTATCCTTTGCATATTGCCAAAACTGTTTGAGCGCATTATAATGCCCTTCTTCTGTGAGAACGCTGTTAGTGTAGTTTTTGTTAGTGTCAAAGATAATGATGTATTTAGCACCGTTTTCATACGCTAAGACCATATCTTCATAAAGTTCATTGCCAGATCCGAGGTAGGGTGGCTCAGTATACGTCCATGTAATCATGATGCCCCAATCCTTTTTTAGAACGTTTGCTGCACCTCTACAGAGAGCCACATTTAATTGTCTGCTGTAGTTCCAGCCGAACTCTGCAAAAACAACATCATACTCTGATTTGTAATCAAACCAGTAAAGCGCGTAATCCGATGTAAACAAAGGCAAATCTCCGCCACAAATTTGTTCTTTAATTGTATGGTTAATAATTAGAGTCAACTCGTTGACATATTTATCCGCCGCCTCCGTATAGTTATACGCAAACCAATATTCATCTGGAACTACTTTTAACTCAGCGTCATCTAATTGTCGTCCGCCAGGTTCATCATAAGCATACAAGCCTAAGAATTTGTCCCCCCATCTAGGTTTTGCATTAACCACCCATTCGCACTGAACACGAAGTTCTTCAGGATCACCTATAGGGTGCGCATAAATCATGAAATACAATCCTTTGTCGTAAATGTATTGACAAACCTCGTTTAGCTTCGAAAAATTATGAGTAATTCCTGTGCTTCCGAGTATAATTGTATTAGTGTATGAGCTCACTTCTTCAACGAAAAGCGTGATTTCTTTAACGTTGTCGTAAGCAGCATCTACGCCTACGAAAAGCTCGGCTGATTGCTTATCTAAACTCTTGAAGGTCACAAAAAGTGAAACAATCAATATGGGAATAAGGATGACACTAACAAGGATAATCCAGAAGTATCTTTCTTTCAATAATTAACTCACACTCATCATATGTCATCAAAAGCGTGTTATGTAATTACTAATTAAAAAGATAGTATGAAACTGCTTCGAGTTTTGACAGAAGGGAGTGATTAAATGCGGGTGAGTTTTTTCTGTTTAACATGGCTTTGCAAAGGTTGAGATAATTACTTATTTTGTGAGTTATTGAGAATTGAAATCAGTAGTAGTATACGGCTGTTACGGTTGCGTTAACTATATCACCGTTGTATGTTTCTGCGTTTCCTATCCAAATCTCTGTGACTGCAGGTAAGACTGGAAAATATGCTATTCCGTTTTCTGCGACAGTAGCATTTTGGTTGTAATTAACTCCTTTGTAGGAGTAAAGTAGTTGAACGTAAGTTGTGTTGCTTGTTGATTCGACATTCACGCTAACGTATCCTGCATAGTCTAATCCGTATTGATATATCATTGTGGATTCACTCGCATTCATAGCTACATCCCTTTGGGCAAGTAGGTATGATGACTCGTTCATCAACAAAATGCTAAAATAATGCTCAGTCAGTGCACTCAAATATTCCAAGCTCTCTTCTAAATCTGATATTTCACTATCCTTTTGGTCTAGATTATCTTGAAGATCTGAAACTTGGGTGTTCAACGAAGTAATGTTTGCATTCAATTCAGCGATGTTGAAGTTTTTTTCTGCTATTTGAGAATCCAAATCGGATACTGTGGGCAAGTAAAATGCGATTGTACCAATCACGCTGGCTAAGAGTACTATGCACACCATAATCAGTGCCGTAGCCAAGTTTCTCCAGTCAGTTCTCTTTTTGCCTAGTTTTTGAGTCTTCGTGCCTAGTACTAAACGTGACTTTTGGGTTGGTGTTTCTGCTTTGGTTGAAGTTGTATTTGGTGGCTGGACAGTTTTTGTTTTTGAAGCAACTTCCGCAGGTTTAGGAACAGCTTTTGGAGCAACTTCAGTTGATAGCGACAACTGTTTGGCAGTACCCTCAAGTCTTTTCGCGAAATCAAAAAGTTCTTCATCCATTAGCTTTTTAATATTCTCAGAAGTTCCTTCAAATTCAACTTCAACTTCTCCTATTCGCATTGAAATCTTTGAACGCTCTTTATTCTCTTCATTCTTTTCGGGCATAATCACAACCACTTTCTAGCTAAAGTTTTATTGCAATGACCTAAGCTTTAATAAAAAAGTATTAAAATCTTTTTCAAAATCAATCCTAAACCCGACTCTTTCACCACAACCAGTGGCCAATAGTCAAATTAGCGAATCATTACAGCTACAATTAAAAGCGGGAAAAAGCAGAATAAAGTTTATTTTAACTATTGTGTTAAACCCGCTTGCTGAAAATCTATTGGAGGTGAAAGAATGACCAATGTTGGAGAAATTTATGTTTGCAAAATATGTGGCAATGCAGTTGAAGTTATTGTGGGTGGAGCTGGAGTGCTCGTTTGCTGTGGACAGCCAATGGAGATTGTAGAGGACGAAGAAATGTGAATAAAACCTCTTCAGCCGGAAGCTCGCTAAAAAATTTTTTCAACTTATTTTCATTCAGATTTTATAGTAGTCTGCATGCAGTACAAATTTTTACATGTCCAAGGAATTAAAAAAACAGCTATAAATCTTCAAATCTTCTCCTTATTTCCGAGTGTTCCGGTTAAAATTTTACGTCTTTTGAAGATGCTTCTTTGCAAAAGGCTACCGATTAATTATAATGCTTTTCAGGCTTAGCAGCAACTCTTTTCTTATCTATTAGCATTATGGTTTAACCAAGGCACTTTGTCTTGTTTCCGATTTTTGGAAAATAACTAGCCAGTCCGTTTCCATAGAGCAAGACTCTCGGTTTAATTTCTAGATTTTACTTAACCGGTCAAAGCAAAAAATGGCGATTTAAACATTCTTCACTTGAAATAAAAATCAAGAAGTAATTAAAATTTACCTGTCCAGCAGTATGTGCAAAGATCTTCTCTTTTCAGGTTCGTGTTGTTTGGCGCTTCAATAACTGCTTTAACCATTTCTTCTAACGTAAGGAAACGCAGTGTTGAGAAACCTATAAGTTTTCTTATTTCCTCTTCCATGATCTTGTAGTTTGGATTTGTCGAATCAAGGCACTGTGTCAAATCTGCGTCTCTTTCAGTGTTTCCTAAACTTTTATGAGTTGCCAAGTCGCTGTTCTTGGTTGTCAAGTCATAAATGCAGGGGTGCATTTGGGGCGGAGAAGCTATTCTTCCATGAATATCTTTTGGTTTGAACGGCCAAATCTTTTCTTTTAGGAGATTCTGCAGTTGCGTTCCTCTTCGGATTGAATCGTCCACCAAAATTATACTTTTACCCTTTATTATCTGGGGATTTGGAACCTGCTTGTATTTGGCAATAAGCTCTCGTTTGCGTTGGACAGGTGATATGTAACTTCTACCCCATCCCGGCGTATATTTGATTAGCGGACGCCTTAAAGGAGCAACTAAATCCATAACTTCCTTAACTCGTTTTTCGAGTTCTTTTGCATCAATTTTGCCTTGATTAAACTCTCTGAGACGCTTTTGAACTTTTTCTTTGGCCAATTCTATTTTTCTTTTGACGTATCCAACTGAGTGGGGCACACCTGAATCGGCGATGCCTAAGATCATATCGACTTTTAGCTCATCGCTCTCAGCCAAAAAACCGCCGCAACGTTCCCTAACGATTTCAGAGTTTATACCGTAAAAGTCTGAAGCAGGAAAACCCGAGTAAACATGGAGAAACGGGCAGAACTTCTTTTTGCCCGAGGTCGGTATCCTCGTCTTCAAACCATTTTCAGTGCAAGAGACAATTTCACGATATTCAAGAAACTTGACGACTTCATATCCCAAGTTTGGGAAACACGTTGTCTCAGAAGCAACTACCCAGCTTCGCGCCTTTGACCCAACTACCAGAGGAAAAGTGTCTCCAGCCGCGTATATTGCTCGGTCGTTTTCCGAAAGCAAAAGCAGAGATATCGACCCTTCAATCTTCCTGTACATTCTCTCTATTCCGTCAGCGATACTCTTGCCGGTACATATCAACTCGCCAACAATCTCAGTTTGGCTAAGAACGTTTGTGCTAGTGTTTTGGCTTGATCTTTTGAAGGTGGCCCCGTTTTCAACAAGTTCAGAATATAAAATCTCGGCATTCTTTATCAAACCGATGGTGCATAGAGCAAACTTGCCAATTTTCGTCTCGAATTTAATTGGTTGTTCCTCATTCACGTCGCTTATAACCCCTATGCCCAATTTGCCTTTCAGTTTTCCATAATGTTTTCCAAATTTCGACTTGAATTGGCTGTTGCTTATGTCATATGAGAATAGTTTGAAGTCGCCGTCAAGCAATGCCAAGCCGCCAACTTCGGTTCCAAGATGCGTATTATAATCGGTTCCAAAAAACAAGTCCGGTGCACAATTATCTTTAGAGGCTACTCCAAACAGACCACCTAACATTAACTATCAACTCGTATTGCTTGGTCGCGTATATGCCTAAAAGCTTTGCGCTATATAGAACTAGCGCGTAAACATCAATGTCAAGTATGCAGGCAACGACGAGATAATATGTGTCTAATCCCTTCCATCGTCCATATCCTTTCGCCGATTTGCCTGTCATCTTTGCTAAAGATCCCTGAGCTTGAGTTTTAGCGAACGTCAGTAGAGCGGCAATATTTGATTTTTGGGGATTTATCATTGTGTTCTATCTTTCAACGGCTTAAGCCGCTAAGAATTTCTTAGCCGCCTACAAATAAGAAATATTGGAGTTTTCTCGGATGTTTTTCCTAAAGAATTTTAACTTGAACATGAAGTATTAATACGCGATGGATGGGGTTGGTCATGCGCATTGTTTTGAAGATAGGGGGTTCAGTTGTAGCGTCGCCAGTAAACACTGACTTAATGAGCAAATATTCTGAAATTGCACAATCCTTGAAGCGAAAGGGGCACGAAGTTGCGGTTGTTGTCGGTGGAGGAGAATTGGCGCGAGAGTTCATTGGTATTGCAAAGAGACTTGGACTCGAAGAGCAAGTTCAAGATGAGGTTGCTATTTCTGTTTCTCGGCTTTTCGCTCAGCTTTTCCTCAAGATGATTGGTGGGATGGGTTGCGAGAAAGTGGCTTTGACGATTGAGGAGGCAGCTAAATGCTTAACTACTGGAAAGATTCTTGTGATGGGCGGTTTGAAGCCAGGGATTACTACGGACACAGTTGGAGCCTTGCTTGCTGAACGAGTACAAGCTGACTTGCTGATTAAGGGAACAGATCAAGATGGCGTTTATAATAAAGACCCTCGAAAGCACTCTGACGCGGTTAAGCTAGATCACTTGTCATTTGAAGATTTAGGCAAAGTTTTTTCTGAAGGTAAACATAAAGCTGGGATACACCAAATTATTGACCCTGAAGCAGTCAAGATTATGAAACGGGGCCGCATTAAGCTAGTTGTTGTGAACGGTTTCAAACCAGCGAATATTTTAGCAGTTGTTAATGGGGAAAGCGTTGGTACCGTGGTAGATTAATAATCTTCGTGTTTTCGGTGCGACAAATTTAAATATCACATTTGATATCACATTTGAGGTCAATAGTGATAAGCGATGTTTACTTATAAAAAATGGCTTCGCCATACCGCCATGGTGCCTAAAGGATTCATACGCTATCGCGTTCTCGAAGCCCTAAACGAAAAACCTATGTCCGGCTCTGAAATAATGACCGATATCAAAAAGCAAACAGGCGGCTATTGGAAGCCAAGCCCAGGATCCATATACCCTTTGCTTGCTTGGCTACAGGATAACAACTACGTCAAAGAGTTACCAATGGAAGATGGGTTAAAACGTTATGAGCTAACAGAAAGTGGAAAAAAGCTTTTATCGGAACAGAAGAAAATAAGGAAGCGGATAAGACAAGAAGTCGGTTTTCTGCCTGCACCATTCTTTGACAGTTTTCTCATGAAAATCTCGCCCATAAAGAAAACTGAAATCCATGAAGCAGTTAAGAACCTCGCTATAGCTTTTTTCGAGTTGGGCAACGCACTGCAGGAAAAATTCTCTGAGCAAGCAATAGATGAAGCGAACCAAGTTTTGAATGAAGCGACCGGAAAGCTTGCTATAATAAAAAACAAAATTAAAGGTGAAGAATATGAGTGAAAACACAATTAAAGCTGAAGGCTTAACTAAAGTCTTCAATGGAAGCCTAGTAGCCGTTGACCACATAGATTTCAACGTTAAGAACGGCGAAATTTTCGGGTTTTTAGGTCCTAACGGCGCAGGAAAAACTACAACCATAAACATGCTGATAACGGTTTTGAAGCCAACTGAAGGAAAAGCAGAAATTTTGGGCTACGACATAGTTAAACAGAATACTCAAGTGAGATACTCCATAGGTGTTGTTCCGCAAGAATACACTGCTGATGAGGACTTAACAGGTTACGAAAACATACTATTATGCGCTGACTTATACGGGATTTCCCGCGATATCTCCAAAAAACGTGCCGCAGAGCTTTTAGAGCTGGTTGAGTTAACTTCTTTCAAAGACAAGAAGGTTCAAACTTACTCTGGCGGCATGCGGCGAAGGCTAGAACTTGCATGTGGCTTGATCAATAGACCAAAAGTGCTCTTCTTAGACGAGCCAACTTTAGGTTTAGATGTTCAAACCAGAGCAGCCACTTGGAACTACATTAAGATGCTGAAGAAAGAGTTCGGGATGACACTTTTCATGACCACCCATTACCTTGAGGAAGCAGACGCGCTATGCGACCGCATTGCAATAATTGACCATGGAAAAATAATAGTTGTTGGAACCCCCACCGAGTTAAAAGACAGCTTAGGCGGTGACATAATTACCGTCGCCATCAAAGAAGACGTGGACATAACGGAACTTGCAGAAAAAATTAATCATGTGAAGGAAGTCAAGAAGGAAAATGGTTCATACAGAATAAAATCTGCAAACGGGGAAATAACCGCTCCATTGATAATTGAAGCATTACGCAAACAAGGGCACGTTGTTACGCGGCTTTCGCTTACGAAACCAACATTGAACGAGGTTTATTTACAGTACACAGGCAGGTCCATGCGTGACGCAGAGGAGTCTGGCGATTCGCTTTATGCAAAGAGAAGGATGATGGCGAGGCGAAGACATTGAGTGAAATGAATAATGTTTCAAAAAGTAAACTTCACGGTCTCTGGGCTTTAACCAACCGCGAACTTAAGAAGTGGTATAAAACACCAGTAGTTTTTGTTCTTACGCTAATACAGCCAATCATTTGGCTAGGCTTGCTGGGAAACGCTTTGAACCTAGGAAGCCTAGTTGGTTCAAGTTCTTTTGTTATTCCTCCACAAGTTATAACGGAACTGCAACTGACTCCGGCTCAAATCGCTGGGCTTCAAGGGTTTTTCTCAGGATTAGGCGACACAATATTGCGTGGAACATTTGGAACAACCAGCTATATATCATTCATGGCAGTAGGCATGATTGCTTTTACTGCGCTTTTCACTACTATGTTCAGCGGCATGTCAGTGGTCTGGGATAGACGCTTAGGCTTTCTAAACAAAGTTTTGAGTACCCCTGTGTCACGAGCCGCAATAATAGTATCTAAAGTGCTTTCAGCAACATTGAGGTCAATGTTCCAAGCTTCAATAATTCTAATCATTGCGGTTCCACTCGGCTTCCAATTAAGCGCGGCCTTCACACCCATTAACATACTTGGTGTGTTCGCGTTTCTGTTTCTTATATGTATGGGTTTATCTTCAATGTTCATCGCCATCAATATAAGATCAACAAGAATCGAGACGCCAATGGCGGTCATGAATTTGCTAAACCTGCCATTAACGTTTGCTAGTAGCGCCTTCTTTCCGATTGAACAGATGCCAGGATGGCTTCAATCGGTAGCAACCGTAAATCCTTTGTCGTACACAATGAATGGAATGAGACAACTCCTCATTAATCCAATTATTGATTATTCACAGCTTGCGCTCCAATACGCATACGTTGGAATATTCGCGGCAGTGCTTACGATAGTAGGAATCGTGCTCTCTTGGAGATTTCTCAACAAATAATCATTTGAAAAAAGTTACTTGGAACTTGGGATTTAAAAAAGTTAGCAACACAATGTTTGTAACAGACTACTTGACGAACGTCTCAGCCTAAACATATAGAAATTTTAAGCCGAAAGAAGTCAATAATTCCAGAGGGTCAGTATTGAGTAGGCAGTATCCTGAAAAGCCAATTGTAGGCGTCGGCGCCATAATACTTGAAGGAGACCAAATTCTGCTTGAGAAACGAAAGAACTCACCCGGAAAAGGAAAATGGAGTGTTCCAGGCGGCTTAGTAGACCTCGGCGAAACTGCAGAGCAAGCGGTAATTCGCGAAGTCAAAGAGGAGACAGAGTTGGAAGTCTACGATCCGCGGCTTGTCGATGTAGTTAACTACATTAGCATTGACGAAAAAGGTGCAGTGATTTACCATTACGTAATTATTGATTACCTTGTAACTTTAAAGGGGGGCAAGCTTAAAGCATCAAGCGACGCGGATGCTTTAAAGTGGGTTAAACTTTGTGAGCTTGATAAATATGATTTAACAGAATCGTTAAAGCACTTCTTTCAGAGAAACAGGCAAAAATTGGCAAATGTTAATTTATATTTTTGAAAAACAAGCGTGTTTCACCCATTGTTTTCATGTCTAATGCTCTGACACGCGCCACTATTGGAAAATCCTTTACCACTTTTCCCAATGTTAAGCAGTGCTGTGGCGGTAGGTCACGTGCTATTGATCTAACAGTTTCGGCGTCTATGCGGGCGGCACGGCTTACGACGTCTAAGTCATGTTCATTTGTGAAGTTAAAGAGGAAAATATTGTCTGCTTGGCGATAAATTCTTTCGCGTATTGTGTCAGGCTGGTTGGTTATAAAAGTGGAGAATATGCCGAAGTGACGCATGCGTGTTACTATGTCGTCCCAGTAGGTTTCGCGAAGATAAAGATGTGCTTCCTCAGCGAAAAGGAAGATAGCTCTGAGTTTCCAGCTTTGCAAAGTGTCAACAAGTTTTCCTAGTACGTATTCAACTACTATTTGGCGATCTATTGCGCTCGTATTTCTGAGGTTTACCACAATAGCACCACCTTGATCTTTAGCCTTCAGCAAGCATTCGTCTAGAAGCGTGGCTTCTGTTATATTGTCAGTGAAAAAGCCTGAATTGACGAGAGTGTTATATCTGGAAGATAATGCATCACGTACAAGCAGGTTGCAATTTGAATCGCGTATTGCCGCGCCCATTTCGTGCAACGTAAGGCAGCCTTTTTCTTTCAGGCTTTTCCATAAGCGTCTGAACTCTCTAGAGGATGTTGCAGGAAGATGAAGGGCGTGGATTAGTATACCCATCACAATGTTGAGGTGTAGCTGATCGAGTGCTACTTTGAAGTTTTGTGAGGGTGTTAACGAGTAAATTTTATCGTAGTAAATGTTCCTTTTTCCATCTTGAGTCATACCAATATTTGTGTATTCACCGTTTAAGTCGAAGATTACCACTGCAGCCTTGTAGCCAATCAAGCTCGCCACTAGAAGCTTGGACAAGTGGGATTTTCCGCAGCCTTTCTTGCCTGTTACTATATTCAATGTTCCGTCTATAGACGTCGCGTCTATGGTTAAGAGTGACGAATCTTTCGTGCCGCCAACGATTATAGGCCGGCTCCCTCCAACCTTAGCAAGTTTCATTAGTATGGGTACGGACAATTTCTTAATAGAAGATTGGGAGCGGCTAGGTAGCCACGAGTTGCTTGGGCTTAACACTTCGTTTTCTAGCGTAGCTCTTGTCTTGCAGATGAGTAAGCTGGCGTCTTGGATATATGTTATGTGAGGAGCAATTTCAAGAGGGTCAATGTCTTCACCTTGAATTGGTTCGCCGCCGTCTGGGAGGGTGCGCAGCAACTCTTCAAGCACACCTGGGATACTGGCAAATTGCACGTCGATAACCTGAGCAATTAGTGCTTTATTAGCGTCCGGGTCTTCAATGAGAAGATAATCGCCTTTTTCAGCGTTTTCGCTTAGGAAGCTTAGGACCTGAAGGATGTTACCTTCTTTCTTATAGAGTTTCATTAGCTTAGTTCTCCTTTGCCGAACGGACCGAACAGCAGTCTGTGCATGTCTGGCCTATTTATTATTTGGATACCATGTTTTCGAGTGATAAAGTGTTTTATGGCTAAGACTTCGTTGGCAGTGAATGTGCAAAGTATATGAGATAGGCGCAGTGTTTCAGGGTAGCCTTGCATGTATAGGTCGTTTCCCAAAAGCTTTTCAACCGCGGCCTTTCTAAATTGAAAGGGGATTTCCTTGTCGATGTCTAAGCGAAAAGCGTAATTTGCCTTATTGAGTCTTGCCACGTAGACCTCCCCTAGAAGGACTGTAGGCGCTTTGAATTTTATGCCAGTTGTTTCTATCAGGTACGGTGGTTCATGTTTGGGCAGCTGATCTGTTATTAGGTAACCGTTAACCCGGAGACTAGTCATCTTGCTGAACGCGAGTACTATGCTTTTGTTTTTTCTGGCGAGACTGAGAATGTCTTTCATTCTTTGTACTGGTGTGTCGATAGTGCCTGATGTTAGTGAGCCATCGAATAGGATTATCCCGTTATTTATTGTTTTTGTTAGCATTACTTGCAGCCAACGTTCAAGAAGGCTTGCGAGACGTGTGGGCATTTGCATGAGGCGCGGCGTTGCGTAGCGGTTACTGGAGTAAAGTGTGCTGAAGTAGGATTTTTCGAGAATGTTGTAGACCTCGTTTTTGTTGTCTTCTGTTATATGGAATATGAATGGGCCGATACGTGTATAGCGGTAGCGTTGATTTTGTTTCCAAGTGGATGCTCCTCGTATGGCAATTATTATACCTGTGCTTGTTTCGCCGATTTTTATTGTTGAAGTGTCTACTGCCGCAATTATTGTTTTTTCATTATTGGGCTTAAGGGCAATTGGCTGGCGTTTAAGGCGTAGGTTTGAGGGTTGTTGCTCTGAGATGTGGAATTGTTGAATGTTTTGTTGATTTAGTTGAAAGGGTTGTTGTTGCACTTGTTTGAGGGACTGTAGTGATTGTTCTAAGAAGCGTTGTGGTAATGTTATGTCGATAGTGGGTTGTGGAAAATTATATTTCGGGGTTGTTGTTATAGTGTATTGTTCAATCACCAACATTCACCAATAGTCAATAAGGCATAGGTAAAATATTTAAGTGTTGTGCATGCACATCTTGTACAACACAATAAACAATAGGTGTCAACTTGACAGAAAAAACGCAAAAACCACCAATAAAAGTCAAAATGAAAATCGGCAATATAGAATTCGAAATCGAATCTCAAGAAGACCAACTCCAAACAGCCGTAGACCAAATACTTTCAACAGTTACCGAAAAACTCAAGGACATCCGTCTAATCACAACCACAGAAAGACAAGCACCACCAACCAGAGCAGAAACATGCAAAGGTGTAATCCAAAAGCTCTGGGAAGAAAACTGGTTTTCCAAACCACGAGGTTTAAGTGAAGTCCACAGCGAAATGGGAAGAAAAGGTTTTCACTATGACCGAACCGCCGTGGCCCACGCTCTAATTGACCTAGTCAAAGATGGCATATTAAACCGAGAAGGAAAACCACGCCGATACCAATACGCCCAAAAAAGGCCACCAAAATGAGTTTCATTCAATTTCTGCAACTTTGAATATTGACAAATCAAAATTAGTTTTTCAAGCTTTTTTTAAAAAAAAATATTATGTAGCAAAGCGTAGTTATTTGCTTTTTTTGTCGCAATTCTCAGGGTATTTCAGAAAGTGAACATTCCTGTTTGGATTCCGAAAGGAAATCAGAGGCTAAATAAGCGTTCCGAGGCAACCGATCCTAGTAGCTTCTCAGCCGCTTCTTCTTGCTCGTTATTTCCGCTGATGGCAAGCCAACAGCTGCCTTCTGCGCCGCAGACGCCGCCCGCAGATATCAATTCAGCAGTTGCTCCGGTTAATAGTTGTATAGCTTCAATTTCAGTGAATACTTGACCTGGCGTTGGGAATAATCGAAAGCCGCTTGCGCTCGGCACGTTTATTTTTTCCGCTAAATAGAATAAGTCGCTGTTTATGCGTTTCTCCAATCCCACAGGTATAATAAGCCGCACTCGTCGTCCTAAAACAGCCTGCAGCGCCATGGCTATAGTGCCTGCTTTTGGGTGACCTATTAGGATAGCTGCCTGTTTTTTTTCCAGGTTCAGGGCGTTTGCACCTTTCAAAATGACGTCGCCTTCCTTGAGTTCGTCGATTACGTCAAATATTGTTTTGTCTTTTCGCCATATTCCTTTTGTAATTACTACATCACCTGGAAACTTGCTTTCATCAGTCAGCCTTCCTTTAGTGTTAAGGGCTGAAGCAGGAGGTAAAGTGATTCCGCGGAAAAATCTCTTTCGGGAAAATCCATCAGAGTCCCTGAGGGACTTCAAGATTTCTTCGGCTACATAGCCGTTTGTGGTACCAGCAACGATAACTAATGTTCCATTTTTCAAGGCATTTGATACAATAGAATGTGCCGCTAATGCTTTAGCTATTAGACGTTTACCCGCCGAAGGGGTGACCACAAACTGCTTCAAAGCCATTGTTGCCTCTTGTGACTATTTATCGTATTTGGAGCTTTAGGTTAAACACGTCACCTTTCTTAAAGCCCATTGCATGGTAGAATTGTACCAAATCCCAGTCATTCCAATTTGCCAAAGTATAAACGACATTCACACCTTCTATCTGCGTTTTCTCTACTTCTTTTGTGCCAATCGTTTTTTCCCTTCCGGTGTGCTTAAAATTTTCAATTAAAGCCTTGAATAATGCTGTGCCAATACCGCGACGTTGGTGCGCAGGGTCGACACCTAAAGTGTCAATCCACCCAATGGTATCTGGTACTCCAAATTCCCATCCGCTAACATAACCCATTATAAAACCAACAACTTTTCCCTCCAACTCTGCAACCAAAGCAGGGCGAGGATAAATATCTGCATAAGCAATCTTCCGTTTCCAAAAATCTCGTCTTTCTCTACCAAGTATCTTCTCATCGATTTCTACTACTGCATCCAGATCATTCTCATTGAGAACTCTAATCTTCATTTTATTTGACATATTCTATTATCTCTCGATTATTATTACGTCTTTTTTTAAAGATAAATCAATCTATTTCATGCGGCTTGATTTAGATTTGCTTGCCCTTTTTGTGAGAATTAATTCGGTTTAATGGTTTTGATGTCCTGTTTTTTAATCGCTGAGGGTAGCCTTTTTCTGTTAATTTTGCTTTTCATGCATGGAGATATCCCCCAAAACCTAACTCTCTTTTTCCGTATTTGCTTTGTGATGAGAAAATGTTGAGTTTCTGATTTGTTGAGGATTTGTAGTTTTGTTCGACAATTTTATGGGTGTCGTATAAAAGCTTATCCTTTTGTTGAACGATGTGTTGAACAGATTGACTTAATATGAACCAGCGATTGTTCTAATATTTTTTGAAAGTAGCAAAAAATGGCTATAAAAGGACCTAAGGATGGTGCGTATCTCTATAGAGTTTTCTCGTATAACTCATAAGGAGTTTTTTTCATGCCTATCTTCTCATAAACTTGTTTTGCAGAATCATTGTTTTTCTCAACATAGAGTCTTAACCCTGTAACATTTTCTTGGGAAAACGCCATCCTTGTAATAGTTTCAAACAAGCGAGAAAATACTTTTTGCTTTCGGTATTTCTTGTCAACATAAACGCTCTGTATCCACCAAAAAACTTTGTTCCTCCAATCACTCCATTCAAAAGTAATCATTAATTGGCCAGTGAGCATTTGAACATTTTCACTGTCTTCTGCAATAAGATAAAATCCTTTTAATTCATTTTTTAAAACCGCTTTAACACCCTCTCGAACAATACTCTTATCCAATATTTTATCTTCGGTTTCCTCTGCCATTTGAATGTTGAAATCTACAATCTTTTCCAAATCTTCAAGTTTCGCTTTTCTAATAAGCATTGAATCTTCGTCCCCATACAAAGTAACTTAACTTTCAAGAATCCCATCCTAAGTTGACCAAGGCTATAAAACTGTTGGGAAACTTTTTTGCGCAGCTCTTTTTTAGTGGAAATATTTGAGCGGGTGCTATATCGCTTTTTCCTGAAAAACTTTTTTACTGTGAAAATTCTCAGAACCTAAAAGCGTCTTAAACACAATTAAGTATATTCACACCATTAGCTTTGCTGAATCGGAGTTTGAAACTACGAATGCAATCACCCTTGAAAGGATTCTGTAGCTTAGAAAAGTGGGTTGGCAAAAATATGATGAAATGAAGGTAAACGGAACAGCAGTGTATTTCTACCGCAAACCTAAACCTTTCAAGAGATAGCAATGAAAAGGTTTTTATGTATACCTTACATTCAAATTGTGAAACTTGCATGCCTAAGTTGATTACATTAAAACTATTGGACCAAAAGGTTGACTGACTAAATGGTACGAAAAGCGCGAATTCGCTTAACAAGCACCGATTACCACAAGCTAGAAGATGTATGCGAAGAACTTAAGGCCATAGCCAACAAGACAGGGGCGAAAATCAATGGGCCAATCCCACTTCCTACAAAACGACTTAAAGTACCGGTTTTAAAAGCCCCGTCTGGGGAGGGAACAGCCACGTGGGATAGGTGGGAAATGCGCATCCATAAACGTTTAATCGAAATAGACTCGGAAGAAAGAGTTATGCGGCGCATCATGCGTATCCGAGTGCCTGAGGAAGTCCATGTAACAATAGAGCTCATCTAAGTTTTGTGAACCTCAACTTCATTGTCGTTCAGTTTTTACCATTAAATGATTATATAAGAAGCCACTGTTAGAGCTGCACTAATGGCAAACGCCAAAGCCCAAACTGGTTTGTTCCAACTAAAAATTTTAAAGCCGTCAAGGATTCCAATGGGTATAAGGTTGAAAGCGGCTATGTAACTGTTGATAAACGCCCCCACAACTAAAATCCAGGAAATAGGATTATGTGGTATGAAGGCGGCGCCTAGAAACACGCCTGATAAAATTATGTTTGTTATGGGTCCTGCAATTGAAACTTTTCCTATATCATTTATGTTGGCGCGTCCAGAAATCATAACTGCTCCAGGGGAAATTATTTTAAAAAACACGGGTAGGATCATGAAAACCGCAGTTAGTAGACTACCCCATAAAGTTAAACGAAACTCAGCCCATAAACCTCGCATTTGGGCAGCTACTTTGTGAGCCATTTCGTGAACAAAAAAAGAAGTTGTCAAAATTGCCGCGGATGCAAAGGCAACAAGTAGCCAATCACCACTTAGACCATCTGCCAAAAGAACATAGGATGCTCCAACGCCAATAACGAGCATAACTGCAACTGCTAAGTGTTTAAGCTCTTTTGGGCTAAAGTATACGTGCCCTCTAGTTCGGAGGGGCTGTCTATAAGTCACTTTGTACTCATATGAGGTGGGACTTCGAACTACAACTGTTTCTTCATGTCTTTGAGCGCGGGCAAGATCCATTCGAGGGCAATCGTGGTTTTCAGGCAGACGATGATCCGTACAAAATTGGTCTCCACAATAAGGACAACGAAAAGGAAGAAACGTTTCTTGTCCACATTTCCGACAATTCATAGGTACGCGAGCCTTTTTTATGGTAAAAAGCAGATAGACCGTTTATATGTTTCCCTCCGAAAATCGATAGACACCATTATTGTAAGCTTTTACAAAGGCTTAAAACAGGCAAATCGAAAATAGAAGCTGCAAATATCACTTCTAGATAGGAGAACTGCCGATCGTTGAAGAGCTTTAGTTTCGTTCAAACCTCTGACCTCCACTTGGGTTACTCACAGTACGGTCTAGAAGACAGACGCCGAGATTTTGACAACGTGTTCGCTGAGATTGTAGATAAAACCATCAAGTTAAAACCAGACTTTATGATTATCGCCGGCGACCTGTTTCATCAAGCGCGTCCTTCAAATGTAACGCTTGAGAATTCCATAAAAAGCTTCAAGCGTTTAAGAGACGCTGGAATTCCTGTTTTAGCGGTGGACGGATCACATGACTCGGCGCCTAATATGATAACAGGAACAATATTGTACCCTCTGGATAGCGCTGGCTTAATTTATTACCTTCCCAGGCATGAAGGTGCTTGCTGGCGCAAATCCGGTTGTTGCTTCGTTTATGGCGTGCCAAATTTCCGCACTAGACGAAAAACCGAAGAGGCGCTTCCGGCTTTCTTGAAGCAAAACCCGCCGGTGCCTGATCCCGACGTCAGTAACATCTTCGTTTTTCACGCCGCTGTTGATTTGCCTAGTGTGAATCCCCCTTACATTGAGGCTGAAATTTCACCTAAACTATTTCCAGAGGGGTTTAATTATTACGCTGGAGGTCATGTACATAAGCGATTCACGGGCAAGTTAAAAACAGGGATTTTAGCGTACAGCGGCTGCACAGAAACAGTAAGTTATGATGAAGCTGAATACAAAAAAGGCTTCTTTCACGTTAAGGTTAACGAAAAAGGCAGTTTCTCAAATGAATTTGTAGAGGTTACGTCTCCTCGTAGATTCGCGATTCTAGAGCAGGATTTTTCGGGAATGAGCGCGGTTAAAATCACTGACATGGCGGTTCGGCTTGTTAAGGGAGCTGATGGGGAAGGCGTTGTGATAATTCTGCTTTTGAAGGGGGTGTTGCCTGCGGAGGCAAGCCGCGCAGAAGTGGACGTAGCGCGAATCCGAGGCGCTGCAGAAAAAGCCATGTTGGTTCACCCTCTCGTTCTGCTTAAGGAGAGAGCAGTAGCCGACGAAATTGTACGTTCAATATTCGAAAGCGAATTTAAGGATTTGAAGACGAAAACATTTGAGTACTTCCTTCAGATTTTCAATGAGAGATATAGTCTCCAAGAAGCCGAAAAAATCGCGCGTTCTGCCATAGCATTGATAGAGCCGTTGACGAAGAAGGAGGAGGAAAAGGTCAAGCATAACATAGAGGAGCTTCTAGGATGAAAATTGAAATAGTTCAACTGGAAAACATACGTTCGCACGTAAAGTCTACGTTGCCTTTCACTCGAGGCTTCAACTGTCTCGTAGGCGGCGTAGGCACTGGGAAATCCAGTGTTTTGTATGCGGTTGACTTTGCCTTGTTCGGTGAACCTCTTGGCAGAAGCTTTGAATACTTGATACGGGAAGGCGCAGATTCAGCCAAAGTTACGGTTCAGTTTACTCAGAACGGGCGGATCTACAAGCTTGTTCGGGGCCTCAAGAGGCGCGGGAAAGGCATAGGTCAAGATTTCGAGCAGCTTAAGCTTTTTGAAGATGAAAAGCTTTTAGCGAGCATGAAAACTGACGCAGTAGCTGAACAGTTCAAAGCTATTACGGGGCTAAATAAGGAGCTTTACCGTGAAATCGTATGGGTTCGTCAAGAACACTTAAAGGAACTATTGAATACGGCGCCCAGAGACCGACAGCGACGCTTGGACGAGTTATTTGGATTATCTGATTATGAGGTAGCTTGGAGCAACATTGCTATTTACAAACGCGATTATGAGACAGAAATAAGGCTATACGAAAAGGACCCCGACGTGGTAGGAATGGAAAAACTGAGCGACTTGCACAACAATATAACCGAAGAGTATACGCTTCTAGAAATAGATCTGCAAGATGCCCTGGACAAACTAGCTTGTGCAAAACGAGCACGGGAAGATGCGGAGGCTAAGCTTAAAAATCTGGAGGAAAAGAAACGGCAGATAGAAGAGCTTAGAAGGAAAGAGTCAGAGGTAAAAGCGAAAGTTTTAGGCATTGCTGATTCGGTGGCGTCGCTGAATGAGCGTGTTGATGGTAAGAAAACCATAATTGACAATCTGCGGCAGCGACAAAAATCATTAGATTCGCAAATTGAAGCCCGTAAAAAGAAGCTTGAGGATATGGGGATTTCTGTGAACGAACCGATTGAAGCTTTGCATGCACAGCTATTGACTTTTGACGATTGTCTTTCCAGTTTGAAGGCTGAACAGGAGGCAACTATTCGTAACCTAACTACTGATGAGAAGCGAATCCAATCGCTGTCTATGGAGAGCCGTTGTCCTCTCTGTTTGCAGTCTTTGAATGAGAAGTATAAAGGAAAATTGATGGAGCGGATTCAGCAAGAGAACATGGAAAGGGAGGACATAATAAAGCAGTTGCAAAGTAAAATCGAGGAGATGCAATTAACTAAAGCCGTAGCGGGCGAAGCTTTTTCGAACCTGCAAACACTTACGATGAGGGCTGAGGATTTGAGGATGCGAGTGAGTGAGGAAGAGAAAAGCTTAAGCGATTTGAGCATTGAGCTCAAACGCAAGGGAAAACTTGGGGATGAATTGGGAGGGCATCTTGATGCGCTACGGTTTGAAATAAAAAGGTTCGAAATGTCGGACTTTGAAGCTGCACGCTTACAGCGGGAAAAAGCGTTTACACAGTACTATAGTGTTGAAGCTGACTTGCGTACTAAAGAAAATCAAAAAAAAGACTTGCTGAGAAGGTTAGATGATGTTAAGGATAGGATTGATCACGCGCAGGAAAAGCTTGAGCGTATGCAGAAAATCATTCGAACCGTAGAAGTGCTTGGGGTAATACGGAACGCTTATAGGAGTATTCAGCCTAAACTACGCAGAGAGTTTGTGAAGGTTCTCAGAAACTTTGTGCAACAGGTGCTCGACGGGTTAGTCGGAGGTGAGGCCCCCCTGCTGAATGTTGTTGTGGACGAGGCATACACGCCATACGTCAAAAGCGATAGTGGCGTAGAACGTGAAGTCACGAATTTATCTGGAGGAGAACGGACTTTGCTGGCTTTCGCCTACCGCTTGGGTCTAGGCCAATTAATCATACAGTCGCGCACAGGTCAAGGACTCAGCATTCTTTTACTTGATGAACCCACGGAAAGCTTGGGTAGAGAAGACGGCAGTATCGATCGGCTAGCCGAAGCTATTAGTCGATTTAGGGCGATAGAACAAATAATCGCAGTGACGCACAGTGAAGTTTTCGCAGAAAAAGCTGAACATGTTATAATACTGGAAAAAGAAAGTGAAATAAGCAAAATATCATTAGAAAGATAATTTCCAAATATTAAAAACTCTTAAGATTATGGTTTCTATAAATCAAGCTTTTAGACAGTCAAAAAAGAATTTCTCTCGATTTGATTCTACACGAGGGATATAACGTGTTTTTATGAGTTTGGGAACAAAGGTTATAAGTTCTCGGAATGTTAGGAAAAGGCTTTTGTCGAAAGCGCGATAAACAGTTTTGAAGGCTTATTTATTCTTCTTGGAGTTTGCGTTCTTTGATTTTTAATGTGTCTTCGTCTCCGCTTATGACTTTGAAGTATTCTTTCAGTTCTTTCCTGTGGAGGTACTTCTTTGCGAGCACTCGCAGGTATTTCTTGGTGACTTTTGCATCTTCGCCTTTGATTATGACTTTGTTTGATACATTAGCTACTTCTGCACCTGTTTTTTCTTTCATGAAATCGGCTAAGCCTTGAATTACTTCTTTTCCTTCGTCTTTAAGTTCGGAAGCATCAATCGTTATCTCCATACTGTTATTCACCTCGTTTGTTTTTACGCTTTAATTTTCGCCCTTGTTGATATTTTTCACATCTGCTTTACTGATAAAGTTTCTGTATTCAGTAAATACTTGTCTAACAGTTAAGTTTTCTAATGACAAGTGACAATTACTAAGTAATTAATGGTGGGTTGGAATGTCTGATTCAACCGAAGAAGCATATTCAGCCATGTTTAGTTCTTTGAGGCATCCAGCGCGTCGAAAGATACTTAAAATGCTCTCAGAAAGGGAGATGACATTCTCTCAAATGCTTGACGAACTGGAAATTCCAGGCTCTCATTTGACGTATCACCTAGAGAATCTTGGGGAATTCTTGGTTAAAATGGAGAATGGAAAATACACGCTGTCTAACATAGGAGAAAACTGTTTTTCTGTCATGAAAGGGGCAGAAGAAGTGCCAAATATGCATACAAAAAAATTCTCATTCTTACCTGCAAAGTGGAAAACAATTCTTGCAATCTTAACCGTAGGTATTGTTTTATTAGCCACTTTGTCCTCTGTTCAATACTACTTTTTCAACCAGTTATCCAATAATTATGAACTTTTAGAAGCTGAACTTGAAGAAGCAAGAATGCAGAATCAGCAAATAATATCATGGAGCTCCGCAGAAAAAGCAATGACCATAATTAGAGATGTTGCCCAAATCGACACCACAAAGTATCAAACAACCTTACTTAGAGATACAATAGAAAACCGTTCAGATTTGGGGGGTGTTGTTGAGGAGATACTTAAGTACTCATTTACAACCAGCGAAAGCAAGATTGACTTAGTTTTGAGGTTCAGAAATAACCACTTTTCACTATATCAACTATCTCTAATTGAAGGTATACTACCCTTCGACCCTATTTATTTGCAACCTCAATCAACAGACATATTGATAGCAACCAGAAGTCTAATTGAGAGGTACAAATCTGTTTCAAATGACCCCTACTTAAAAGACATGAGTGAATTGCTAGCAGTCGCAAACGAAACTAATGACGAGCAAACTTTGGGAAACGTGAAGTTGAAAGTTAAAAATTTTGGAGAAAATGCAGAAGTTCTACTAATGTATACTGCAAACGGCTATGACTATTCAGCTAAATGCTTGCGTCTATTGTTTCACCAGAACGTCCTACAAGAATTGACTGATGATTGGTTCCTCTACACGGTAGGTGAACCACAAGTAACCGTTTCTAGAGAGCAAGCTATACAAATTGCAAGAGACTCTGCACAAAACTTTGAATGGAGTGCAAATGGAGAGCACGTAACCGATTTCAACTTGCTTCCGGAACCAGTCTCGGTGGTGTTCTTCCCTCACCCTAAAACAGAAGAGTCATTAACGTTGTTTCCTTACTGGTTCGTAACATTATATCTCGATACTGAATATCCAGGTGGGGTTAACAGCATAACTGTTGGGGTATGGGCTGATACTGGAGAAGTAGCAAACATCCAAGCGTTAAGCAGTCAATTAGGTACCTAAAAGCAATCAAGAGAGGAACTAAAGTCGGAAGATCAATCACACCAGTAAAGAATCGCAAAAAAACAAGATAGAAAATTGGCATGCGTTGTCAGTTCGCCCGTCGAGTCACCATCATCGCAGATTGCTCTTGACTCTAAAGCTCATCATCCATTGTTATTGAAAGCTAACTTAAACTTAAGGCTTTTACGCAAGAGGTGACATGCTATAGTCTGTGAAAACTTATGGAACTTTCAGAGGCTATAACCGGAAGAAGAAGCATAAGGTCTTTCAAGTCTCAAGATGTTCCCGATGAAATGGTAGAAAAGCTTATCGTTGCAGCAAGTTATGCGCCCTCTGCTGGAAACATCCAGCCGTGGATGTTCGTAATAGCTAGAAACCTAGAAACCAAAAAGAAACTTGCAAGGGCTGCTTTTGACCAAGCTTTTGTTGAAGAAGCACCTGTTGTGATTGTGGTTTGCGCAGACGAAAACCGCTCTTTAATGAGCTACGGACGCCGCGGCGAGACATTATACTGCATACAGGATACAGCAGCTGCTACTCAGAATATTCTTCTAACTGCTTATTCGCTTGGGCTGGGAACATGCTGGGTAGGCGCGTTCAACGAGACCGAAGCAAAAAAGGCTTTGCAGGCTCCTGAAGGAATGCGACCAATAGCTATGATTCCTGTTGGCTACCCTAACAAAACGCCATCTCAAAGGAGCCGAAGACCGTTAAACCAGATACTGCAGCTTGAAGAATTTTAAGCCTTTGAATCACTTCCATAAAAAATTATAAATATTTCATGTATACAACCTATCGACACTGAAATAATGCTGGGAAAAAATTGAAGAAAGTAATATTACTAGCTATTCTTTCGATGTTGCTTTTGGCTGCAATGGTAGTTCCGGTTATGGGTCAATGGGACATAGGCATTCAGGTTGGCGACTGGTTTACGTATGAAACAGAACTCATTAAGTGGGAAAGTGGAGTTTCCTTAGATGCAACAGGAGGCTACATGATTGTGGGTGATGGCTCAGCGGATTGGAGCTCTGCTGAAGGCACCATATCGTTCTGGGTGAAGATGGATGATGCTGTACAGGGTAGGTTCTGGGGACAAGATGGTGACATGGAGATGCGTTGGGCAGGAACCAATCTTGTCTTAGATTGGGGATCGGACACTGCTGTGACAAGTGCGACTTCGTTTTCTGCTGACACGTGGTATTTTATAGCTATTGTCTGGGATGAAACTAACGATGATCTATTCTTGTACATTGGAGACACTGCTAATCCTCCAACAGCAGATGATAACAGTCTCACTGGAACCTGGACTGCCGAAACACCCCCCGTAACGGAGAACCGGTTTTTAAACGGACATGGCTTCGATGAACCGGTTGACGGTAAAGGAGACGATCTAAGATACTGGGACACCGCAAGATCCTTGAATGATCTACAAAGCGATTATAACGTCGAACTCTCAGGTTCAGAGGCAAACCTAAGATCCTACTTCAAGTTTAACAACGACTTTGCAGACAGTGGGCCAGATGGCAATGACGGTTCAGGTTCAGGCAGTTATTCCTTCTCCGCAGATTTACCATTTAGCCAGGGTGTTCCGTTTCCTCCATGGTGGAATCCAGGTTTGGCAGCCATTAAAGACACTGATTACGTAACGTACACCGTTACCGCTATTGATGAGAGTTGGGTAAACTTCACGGAATACAGAATGTGGAATAACGGAAGTGACTTGACAACTACACTCGACTACAACCTTACTGCCGGTCCAGGATGGATGGTCATAGGAGCTAACCTCACTGAAGGAGAAGAAATACGAGGCCCAACACAGTTTTTCGGTCCAATGACACTGAACGCATCAAAAATGCGCACGTACGCTAACAGCGTAACAAGAGAAGCAAACGTGTTGAACTACACTGGGTTCGGTATTGATAACGAGTACGACTTTGATGTAGAAACTGGAATCCTGGTATACATGTTAACCGGTGGGCCTGAAGTGTTTGACTTCTTTACTGGCAGCACTGTCGATTATTGGGCGAGGATGGAGCTTACAGATTCAAGTGTAGGTGAATTGGAGATTGTACCTGACCTGACAGGCGTAATTCTGATATTAACAATAATGGCATCAACTATTCCAATAGCTGTGCTACGCAAGCGAAAGAGAAAATAAACCTGAAAATTTCCTTCCCTTTTCTTTTTTTGGCTTTTTTCCTTACCAGCTTTCCTAATTATCCGCGGGCAAGAGCTCAAGACATCTTTCCCAAAAAAGAGGGATGTTATTATTTACGTTTTTTGTAGAGTTGTATTCCCTCGATTGTTGTGACATACTGGAATCCTGATTCTGTTCGTTTTTGCAAAAGTCACTCGTAGCGTTTGGCTTTTGCGCGTCCATTTGGCGGTGCGAGCGAGGCGGAGCGAAAGCGACGCCGAGCACTTAACTTGAGAGCGAGCGTTAGCTTATCTGTGGTTCAGCAATAGACGTCAATTTCTTTTGTTTAATATATCCCATAGATAAGCCAGCAAGAGCGACAAGAAAGTCAACTACAAAATAGGTCAGCATTGATTGTAAAATAATTTGAATTAAACTTACTGTTCTTACTTCTATGGCTAAATAAATTATTGGACCAAAAAGCGAGGAGACAATGTTTCCTATGAGTAGCGCCAACAGGATTGGTCGCATTTCAAAGTTTATGTAGGGTTTCTTTCCTATGTAGTAAAATAATGCGAAAAGCAAAATTGGGGTAATTATTGCATTTATCACTATGAAGAGGTAATCAAATAGCAAAAGAAGAAAATAACCTCCCACTTCATAAGACATTCGTATTAAGAGAAGAGGAAGTGCATTATTTATTTGTCGGATTAACGGGATAAAAAAAGCAACTGCAAAAATTAGCTGAAATTGTTTGTTAATTCTAATATTCAACCCCTCCGGTTATTCAGTTACGCTCGTTTATGGATATAAGATTTCATTTCAGTTTTTTGACTCTTTCAACGAAAAAGGAGCGAAAGCGACTCTGAACTCTTTTGTAATTCTTTTGTTTGAAGGGAAAAAAAGCAACCTGAGCTAGCTAAAAATCTTATATCAAACTTTCTAACAGAGTTGTGCTTGTAGGTTACAGAAAAAATGAGAGCAATTGTTTATGAAAAATATGGATCACCTGAAGTTTTGAAGTTTAAGGAAGTAGAAAAACCAACACCTAAAGACAATGGAGTGTTAATTAGAGTTTTTGCGACAACTGTGCATCGTGGCGATTCTAGAATGCGACGTTTCGATGTTCCTCGCGGGATGTGGCTCATGGCAAGGTTAGCCCTTGGTATTAGAGGACCAAGAAAAAAAATATTAGGAATGGAACTATCCGGAGAAATCGAAGCTGTTGGTAAAGATGTAACTCGCTTTAAGTTAGGCGATCAAGTTTTTGCATCAACTAGCATGAGTTTTGGTGCCTATGCTGAATACAAATGTCTGCCTGAAGACGGCATAATTGCCATAAAGCCATCCAATATGACCTATGAGGAAGCTGCTGCAGGAATTCCTACTGGTGGAGCTCACGCATTAAGGTTTCTTAGGAAAGGAAATATTCAGAATGGTCAAAAAGTTTTGATTTATGGTGCATCTGGAAGTGTAGGCGCTTATGCAGTACAACTTGCTAAGCATTTTGGAGCAGAGGTTACTGGAGTATGTAGTACTTCTAATTTGGAGTTGGTGAGGTCTCTTGGGGCTGACCATGTAATTGATTACACAAAAGAGAATTATTCAGAAAGAGGGGAGCTCTATGATGTCATTTTTGATGCTGTAGCAAAAGTTCCTAAATCAAATCGCAAAAAAGCTCTAACTCAAAATGGAATATTCATGTCAGGTCATGATAGGATCGATGGCGAAAAGGTTGAAGATCTAATTTTTCTCAAAGAGCTTGTTGAGGCTGGAAAGCTAAAAGCGGTCATAGATAGAACCTATCCATGGGAGCAAGTTGTTGAAGCTCATCGGTATGTTGACAAAGGTCACAAAAAAGGAAATGTTGTCTTAGTTGTGAATCATAATAACAAAAGTACAGGGAGCAAAGAGGGCAAAAATTAATTTGAACGAGGCTAAAGGAATTAAGAGCTGGTTAACCAAACGAATAGATCAAGAATTAAAAGACTTATCTAACCAAGAGCCTAGCAATCCGTTAGCAACCATCGCATTTGCTTTGGTATTTACCATAATTTTGCTATACCTAATTGCTCATCAACTGTTATCAACTGGTTTTTTTAATACAAATTTCGATGTGTTAGCTATGGTATTTCTTTATGGCTCTTTGATTGAGTGGATTGTTGTTGCGATTTTAGAATCGGTGGGTCAAAAAAATATTTCTCGTGATATTGATGCTTTTGGTGGAATCATCTTTGTTGTTATTGGTGGTGTATGGCTTTTTGTGGTTTTTCCCTTCGAATTTACTTATTTTGCAGATGTGTTACCAGAGTCCATTAGATTATTAATCCAGTGGATTTCCAATGATGTCGCTCGAGTGATATTAGTACTGTGGATAGTCGTGAATACCATTGCAGCATTTTATTATGGGATATTGCGTGTGTCAGTTCGCAAAGCACGAGCGTACAAGCGGTAAAAGAAATGAACGCAGAACTCTCAGCTCGTGGTCATCGTTTGAGAGGATCGGCTGGAACGCGCGAGGCGAAGCGAATGAGCGGAGCGAAGCGACGCGGAATGAGCCGATGGTTGATGAGGCATTGA
>CAYFXZ010000009.1:0-32377 GCA_964347245.1 uncultured Candidatus Bathyarchaeia archaeon
GAGGCAAGCGGAAGCAAATTTTAGATTCAAAGCTTCCCAGAATTGTAATTTGAACTAGTCAAGGAATATGTATTGTGCCATTCCAGAAAATGTATTTGCTGTAAGTACTATCCAATTTTAATCCATCATCATAAATTATGTCGATTTTAGCACCGTTTTGTTCTAGTATTTTTCCCAAGTTTTCACTTATCACGAACGAAAGAGCGTCGGCTTCCCACAAACCCCATATTTTATCGTTTGGTCCCCTGAATCCATATGCATAGTCTTTGGGGAGAACATAAGCTACTCTTTCACTGCTTGGGTTACTTCTTCTGGGATTAGCTTGTGCATAAGCCCAAAATTGTTCTAAAGCTTTAAAATGCTCCTCTGTGAGAATTCCTCTCGTGTATTCTTTGTTGCTGTCAAAAACTAGAATGTATTTGGCCCCATTTTCGTAGGCGTAAATCAAATCCTGATAGAGTTCAGTGCCAGACTCTATGTAAGGGGGATGACTATATGTCCACGCTATCATGACTCCCCATTCCTTGTTTTGAATTGTAGCTGCTCCTCTACACAGTGCAACGTTTAATTGTCTACTGTAATTCCATCCGAATTCAGCCAATACAACATCGTATCCTGCTTTGTAATCAAACCAATAAAGTGCATAATCTACTGTGAAAAGATGAAAATCTGAAGGTTTGGGATTACCCGGGAAGAATTGGAAATTCAAGTACCTGTTTGTTCCGTCTACGAATTGAGTTGCTGCATCAGAGTAGTTTTCAGCTTCGTAAACAATTCTGTACTTATAAAGGTCTAATTGACTTCCACCCATTTCATCCTCATATTGTAGCCCCAAAAATTTGTCTCCCCATGTATTATTTACTTCGTTCAGTGAATCCAAGTAACGAAAAGTATCATCATACACTATAAAGTAAAAATCTCTTTCGTAGAGGTATTGGCACACTTCATTTAGTTTGGTGGTATTGTGGGAAATTCCCGTTGACCCTATCAAAAAAAGATTCGTATAAGAACTAACTTCGTCAATTATTTCTTTGATCGCTTCAACTTCAGCGTAAGCCACATCTATGCCAAAGAATAGGCCTATGCTGTCTTCACTATTGTCTTCATTACTTAGGTCACCATATTTTAGGAAAAGCGAGGCTAGCAGTAAAGGAATTATGAAAACTAAGATATATTTGACTTTCATTGGAGACTAAAAGCTGAAGCAGCTTTAATAAGAGTTATTCAAAATCCTCTCGAAAACCAATTCCTAATTTCTGACTTAAAACTATTTTCTGAGAAACCTGTTTGGTACAAATCCCACCACTAGAACCAGTAAAGGTCCCAATAGAAGACCTGACCAAGTGAATAGGCCCAATAAACCTAAAATCAGAAAGATAACTCTATCTTTCTTTGATAACTGCCCTTTAATTTGGATTGTCTTCCTTAACAAGGCAAAACCTAGAGCTAAGGGTATTGCGATGAATATAAAGGTGACAATGACTAGCGCGTTGAAGGTCGCTCTATAGAGAGCAAATAACATCTGCATTAAGAGCATGAAACCGCTTCCAACATAAAAAAGCCCAGCTACAACGCCTATAATCTTGACAATGTTTAGATGTATTAGTGACTTCCAAGCTAATAGTACCAAACCCAAAATCAAAGAGACAATTAGGGGAGTCAAAATAAGAAGCAAGGATTGCCCTTCCCATTCATGTATGCTGACAACATCAAAAGGAATCAGCAACCATTCCGTTAAGGTAAATTCTTCTTTGTACCCAATTGCTATGCCGTATTTTCCTTCTTCGAAGTTTGGATCGTAAACAGCCAAGTAATAGTATCCTTCTTTTGTGATAGTTGTGTCAACGTCAATAAGGTAATAGTAGCTGGCTGGAGTAAAGGGTTCGTACTCAGGATATTCCGGTATTAATGGCGTGATTAAGTTTGCCCCAAACCCTTCGGGTATTTCTATGAAACTTGGTATAGAATCCTCTGAAAGCAGATCTTCTCCCATTATAGCTAAGTAAGGAGCAAAATTTTCCTTCTTTTCTTTTATATACAAATTAACTCTGAGTCGTTCCATAACATTCAGATAAAGCTTGTAATATTCAGCTTCGCCTCCGTGATGCAGCTCTCTGTATAAAGCCCAAGATTTTGTTGGGTTGGGAACTTCATAGGCCGTATCTAAACTGTGAATTTCATCATCGGGATTTAGGGGAGTATGAGCTATTGCGGAGGTAAGTGTGAAAGACAGGAATAAGAAAAAGGAAAACAGTATCACAAATTGTTTCAGTTTTAACATTTAGCTCGTTTTATACCTAACTTAGTAATGAATAAAAGACTTTCCAAACTCTAGAATTTAGTATACATTTTGTTCTTCAGCGTAAGTTAGCGTTGGCGTTTGATTCGGGTCATTATTGTTTTTTCAATTTGCCTATTAGTAGGATCCCTATCAAAGCTGCTAGTATTATGATGGCGGTTGCTTGGGTCAGTATGACGACGTTCGGGTTTTCAGTTTTGGATGAGATGCCGAATAGCGCCCATATTATGACGAGCCCGTAGGCGATGTCTTTTCTTGTGGCTATTACGATTAGTGTGATGAGCAAGGCAACTATTATGACTAGGATTGCCCATGTTTCTGCGTTTATCCCGAATCCATCCCAGTTCGCTGAGACTGCAGCGACTGAAAAATTAGCTATGGACGCTATTGTAATCCAGCCAAGGTAGACGCTGAAGGGTGTGTGGATGGCTAGTTTTTCTCGCAAGGGCGCTTCGGTTTTGCCAATATCTAGTCTTTTGTAGATTAAAATTAGGCTTGCTAAAAGCAAGAACATAAGTGGGAGAGAGAGTAAGAAGTTCGTATTGCCAGAGGAAAAGCCAAGAGATGTTTACGATGCTGCTTAATACGAACAGCCAGCCTATTTGCTTGTGGTATTCTTTTTCTTTCTGGTTCGACAGTGCTTGAAATACGATGAAAACTCCTAGAAGTAAGTAGATTATACCCCATATTGAGAATGTGAAGCCTGCTGGGGTAATCAATGTGGGGTTTGAATCTGATATTGTAGCGGTGTTAACTCCGCCTAAAAGTGTAGTGCTGCCTGCTAAGCTATTTACTATTACAGTTAAAACAAAGGCAATAATATTTAGCCATCTAAGCAATAGACGAATTATTTGCTGCCAATTTCCTTTTCTCCTATTTTCACTTCTTATTTTTTAAGTATAAAATATTTTATGCTCAGTTTGTATCGATTTTATCGCTTTAAAAAAAGTTGATTATAAACTTCTTGGATTGGAAGGGTAGACACTGCAAAGTATGGGGTTAAGATTGTTGTCTCCTGTGGCGTCTATAGAGAATAAAAACATGACCTCTAACCTCAACTAAAGCGGCTTCAGCTTCCTCTGCAGCCTTAGTTGCGATAGCCTTCGCAGTGTCCCTTTGCAAAGCGCTTTTCAGAATTTTGACTTTAAGCATTCTATTTTTGTTTAACTGTTTTTCAATCTCACCTGAAATCTGAGAGGTAAGTCCTTCTTTTCCGATCCATATGGTGGGCTTTTCGTCTTTTAGCTTATGTCGAACGTGGCGTTTCATTCGAGTGGTTATTTTAAGCAAGTTAAGTTTGCTCCTTCTTCTTTTTAAGCGGTATACGCGTTTTGTTACCGCAACTTAAACAGGTAATCACCACATGAGTCTCCCTTTTTTGCCTTATCCTTACACGGCAATTATCACCTTGCACAAGCAGTATTTTGCATTTTTTACAAATTTGCCTCTTATATTGTCGAGGCAAGGGCATTTTCGCTGCCATGGCTATTTTTCTCGCGATAGCAACGTACCGGTTGGAAAGCTCAGGATTATTGCGATAAACATTTTTTGCTTGCTGAAAAAGAACTTGAATTCTCTGTCTAGCTATTTGCTTTGCACTGGATCTCATTTTTACCCCTATCTTTTCAGCATGCAACACCTGCTTTGTAATTAATTTAGAGAAGACGCTTCTCTTCATAATGTTTTTGTTTGCACCGCAAAATTTCTATAGCAAGCATTAGTTCAAGATCCAAATTCACATATTTGAGACTGCTACGTAATCTTAAAAAGTAGTGTTTTAATAATCCTAATTCTTGCAAAAGCATTGGTGAAGTTTTTAAATGTGATTTCTTACTTTCACTCTTATGCCTATTATAGAGACATTTAACTTGACAAAGAAGTTTGGAAAACTTACGGCAGTGGACAAACTCACTATCAGCATTAATGAGGGTGAGGTCTTCGGTCTTTTGGGTCCAAACGGGGCTGGAAAAACAACTATCATCAAAATGTTGTCCACTCTATTGGAGCCAACTTCTGGCACAGCTAAGGTTAAAGGCTTCGACATAATGAAGCAACCCCATAAAGTAAGAGAGTCTATTGGCATTGTTTTTCAAGAACCAAGTAGCGACGAGCTTCTCACAGCATATGAGAACATGAAGTTATACGCCATGATGTATGGACTGCAAAAAAAGGAAATTAAAAAAGGAATTGCTGAAGCTCTTGAACTGGTTGAGCTAACTGAAAGAAAGGACGATTTGGTGAGAACTTATTCTGGCGGTATGCGCAGGAGACTGGAGATTGGAAGAAGTCTTATCCATAAACCAAAGATTCTTTTTCTCGACGAACCAACTTTGGGTTTAGATCCCGCTGGCAGAGAGAAAATGTGGGATTACATTAGCCGCTTGGTGAAAGAGCTGAAAATGACGGTACTTCTAACCACACATTACATGGAGGAAGCAGACAGTCTCGCCCACAGGGTTGGCATAATTGACCAAGGCAAAATCGTCGTTATAGATAGCCCGAAAGCCCTCAAGAAAACAGTGGGCGGCGACTTAGTTACAATAAAAACTAGAAACGCAAACCCTGAAAAACTATACAATCTTCCTTACATAAAAAATATCAAACAAGAAGATAGCCAACTAGTAATCACGGTTGAAAACGTTTCGGAGAACCTTCAAGATTTGTTGAAAGCAATAGGCAAAATAGAATCTGTAGAGGTCAGGAACACAACTCTAAACGATGTTTTTCTCCACTTCACAGGCAGGAGGATCCATGAAGAAGGCGGAAACACGTGGTTTGACAAGTTAGTACAGGAGAGCATTTCAAAACCATGAACTTGACAGGATTATCAGCGATTTGGCAAAGAGAGATCCTAGCTTTCTTGAGGGAAAAACCAAGAATAATCTCCGCAGTAGCAAACCCATTATTCTGGCTGATAACCTTTGGAGCCGGCTTAGGCTCAACAGTCGATATTGCCGGCATAAACTATCAACAATTTATCTTCCCTGGAATAATCGTACAAACAATACTTTTTTCTTCTATTTTTTATGGTTCTTATCTGGTATGGGACAGGAAAATAGACTTGCTGAAAGCTGTGCTTGTAACACCACTAAGTAGACAAATTATCTTTCTAGGCAAAGTTTTAAGTGGTATAACCTTTGCGATGATCCAAACAGCCATAATCCTAGTTTTCGGTTTATTCGTAGGAATGAACTATACCTTCAGCTCTATAGGACTTGTACTTCTCACCATAATTATTACAGCAGCAGCCCTAACAGCAATTGGACTTACAATTGGCAGTCTAATGAAATCTCCTGAAGGCTTTCAACTCATAATTACTTTCGTTATTTTTCCGCTGTTTTTCTTATCAGGAGCATTATTTCCTCTAGAAAATTTGCCAACTTATCTTACCTTATTAACAACGTTTAACCCGCTGACTTACATCGTTGATGCTTTACGAGGCCTACTTGTTGGTTTGCAATATTATAGTGGTTTAGAAAACATAGTCGTATTGACAGGGTTTGCAGTAATAACCAACCTTATTGGAATACAAGCTTTTAAGAGAATGCGCTCCTAGAAACCTGCGGAAAAGGACGATCAAACATATTTCGTTTTCGAGTATTGTTCTAAATAATGACTGATAACAAAGTGTTTTACGTTTGACATTTTAGCTCTATGGTGTCAAGATTGATTAGACTCAGGCTTTTTGTTTTCAAGGGCGTCAATTTGATTTTTAAGTCTAGCGTTTTCCCTCAACAGTTTTCCATACCTTAACCTTTGAGCCTCGTTTATCTTCTCAAGATTATCAAAATTGACCTCTAAGCAATGAACATAACCTTCAAGCTCTGTCATTTCTCCTTCAAATTGGGTTATTGCATTTTCAAGGATTTTTTGCACTCCATTGATTATTTCCTTGGTTATGTCTGGTAGCATGTTTCTTTTCCCTGCTATTTCAGCAATTTTTGCTTCAATTTTCGAAGTAGCTTTCTGAAAGCTCAAAAGAATTCATCTTCAAATCAAATTGGTTCTTTAATAATAAATATTTTACTATTATTACAAATACGAATATAATGTATTGTAAAAAAGGAAAAAACTTTAAGCCTATATAAGAACTATATGAAAGAACTTGGGTGAAGGGGGTGATATGAACTGAAGAAAAATGCAGCGGTTACCATATGTGTAGTTGGTCTAATTGCCCTCTCGTTTTTCTGCGGGCTAATCATAGACGATTTAGGATTTGAAAGCCACGATCAACCAGAAGTTGAGACATCAGAACCTAAGCCCTTGGATAACGGAAGACCGTACTCAATGCCGCCAACCGTAAAACCTATAGACAATGGAAGACCTTATTGAATAACAGAGAGAAACATTTGAAATACTACATTGTAAATTTGAAGGAGGAGGTTGTCTAGTTTGAACTATGATGATGAGCTAAGCAAAGTTTCTTCTTATTTGAAACTAATTGATCAAACTAACGCAGAGATCATAGGTGCTCTCAGCAAGCACGATCCAAGAAATATTTCGGCTATATCCAAAGATGTGGGCTTGCCAAATTCGACCATGGCGTTTCGAATCAAGAAATTAATTGAAAACCTCAATCTAGAAATAAACGCGCGCGTAGACTTTAATAAAATCGGATTAGCCCGAGCCACAGTATTCGCAGAAACACTTCCCGCAAAGTGGAATAAATTGTGGAAAATAATGGAGGATCTAGGCTGCCTAACATACCTAACTAAATGCCACGGAAGAATGAATGGTTGCTATGCAATTTTCGCGTTTCCTGCTTCAAACAAAAACAAACTCGAAGAATACTTCAAAAGACTCAAGCATATGAACATCATTTCAAGCTATCAACTTTTTTGGACTACCAATCTTTGTGAAGTACATCCAAATTTCAAATGGTATGACTTCAAACATAAAAAATGGATTTTTCAATGGAAACAATGGGTTAACGATATTTACGAAGCCTCAGATTCTCGACCTGAACAACTTAAGGACCCTGAAGATTATCCAATAAAAGCTGACGAGAAGGACTTGCTCCTTCTAAGTCAACTAGAAAGAAACGGCGTTCTTACCTACGAAGAGCTAGCAAAAAATGCCAATATGAACCCGCGAACCGTTGCATATCGCTATAAAAAACACCTCACTGATCGCAAACTAATCTTGGATCACATGGTTTGGTTTTTGCCGTATCCTCATGATATTTCCGATGCATGTTCATTCGTAATCGAATTTGAAAGCGATAAAGCTCTTGCCAAATTCGCCAATACTCTTGACGAGACACCTTTTGTGCTAAGCTACGCCAGAGTCATTGGAAGCAAAAACTTGATAATCAACACTTATATTCCGAAAGCAGAATTCCTTGATTTCATAAACTCCCTAAACACCTTAGCGGAAAATCGGCTAATTAGAAATTATTTCCATGTCACATTAACTCTTAGTCCGCACAAAAGAGGGGGAATTCCCTACAAATTATTCAAAGACCATACCTGGAAATGCAATTTTGAAGATAGTATGAAACCACTAGGGGAAATTATCTCAGAACCGGTTTCCAAAGCCAGTTTATCGTGACAATATTTAATACGTTTTTGTTATGTTGAGGTTAAATATGGAATATTAATTAATAATGCTTAATTTAGTCTGCCATCTTATTCCTTGAATACCAAAAAGTGAAGGTATGCTAAGTGGTAGTTGAAATTAGAGAATTCGAGTCAGTCGAGGAACTAGAAGAAACTTTAGATAAAGATATTTCACAAACGAAAAGTACTCTGGGCGATTATCTGCGTAGGCTTGATGAAATCAGATTGTTGGCGGAAAAATCAAAGAAAATACGTGCCGTAGTTATGAAACTGGCAGGTAAAAAGGATAACTCCGAAAGCTTGGGTGAAATCCAGGTTGGAAACATAAAAATTGTGTTAGAAGCTAACCCCTTGGATGAACTAACCGCAATAGAATCTGTGGTGCGCAGTCATCAAGAAAGGTTGTTAACCCTTCAAAAAGCCCGTGAAGGTGTAAAACCACTGGATGAACTTGGCGATACTGAAGGTATGAAATTCCTAGTTGTTGAAAACAACGGAGTTCCCGAACGAATCCTGTTGAAGGTTAGCTAACACATACTTCTTTCTCTGTTTATTGTTTCATTAACAATCCTATTCGCATTCTTAATGTTATTCTCTGTATTTAAACTACAGAAAAGATTTAACCTCCAAACTTCACACAGTAAAATGCGGATTTACATGAGCGGGACAGGCGATTCTCTCCAGACAATGTTAAACGACATATTGATGGAACATTCTAACAAGGGCACGAAACTAATGGATTCTTCTCTAAATGAAGAAGTTCGGCTAATGATGAAAGCGAAATTGGCGAATATTCTTCTTGAAAAGCTGAAGTTAAGAAGCTTGGAAAAATTTAAAGCGAGCAGGGAAATTCAAAATTCGTTTGAAAACGCTGTTCACACTACGTGGAAGAAGCCGCTCGATTTGCTGGATTTGCTGTTGAATATCTGCCTTGAAGTTTCCAGCGATTTTGCTTCAAGTTTTGAGAAGGGCGCCTCTTCCAACCGTGATTATGTTCTTCAAGCTCTAGTTAAGTTGCAAGCCAATGCTTGCTTGATTTTCAACGAGATTTTGCATCTTCTCAAGAGGGGGTTTCCAAATGGTGCGCAGTCGCATTGGAGACCCCTGCATGAAATGGTTTGTGTGGCTTACTTCATTTCTGATCATGACAATGAAGTAGCGAAGAGATTTTTGGATTACAAAGCGATTGAAGCTTACTTCCAAGCTGAGGATCTTCGCAAACACCAGAAAAACCTAGATTATGAATCGTTATCAGAGACCGATTTCAAAACAGTAAAAAAAGACTATGAGGAAATTCAGAAAACTTACGGAGACGACTTTGTTAAGAAATCCAATTATCCCTTTGGGTGGATACCTCGCGATGCTTTAAAAAAGCGTTCCTTTGAAGAATTAGAGAAGTCTACTAAACTTGACTTGTTTAGACCTTATTACGATTTAGCAGGTTACAACCTTCATGGAAGACAAAACGCTCTTGTATTAAAACTGGGAACCACGAAAAACAAGAAGAAACCAACAGTTATTCCCATTGGACCTAGCAATTACGGATTAGCGAGTCCAGGCAAAAGCGCAGCTATCTCGCTAGGTCAAATTACATCTTGCCTATTAATGGCTGAATCCGGCGTTAAGAGACTGGTCATTGTTGAAACCCTCCGCAATCTAGTTGACGAAATCTGCGATGCCTTCAGCGAAATAGAGGCAGAGTTCGGGAGAGATTAAACCACATTATTAAAGCTTGGAGTTTTTTCGAGTACTACCAACTGTCTTCCTGAAAATTAGAAATATCTGAGAAATCACTTTCTTTATTGGTTTATTGTAATTTTCAACCTTACAAGTGAGAGATTTAGCTATAGAACAAACGAAAAAAATTGGTGAGAAAAACACAGCAAGGATAACTGTAATGATTCCTTCACCAAAAACTTTAGTGGGGCAAACCCGAAATTGGATTTGATGAAGCATCCAAAACTAAGGTGAACGGGAAAAAATGAGTGAGCGGGAGAGAACCTTACCTTATGTCTAGTGAAAAGGAGCTGGAGAAATTATTGAGAAAAGCAGGATATTCAGAAAAGGCCATTGACTACTACATAATAAAGTTAAATGTAGGTATAATCGAAGGCGCAGAGGCAGCAGATTCTCACACTCGTTTCTGCGGAGACACCATGAAGGCTTACTTGAAGATTGAAGAGGATGTAATAAGCAATGCAAAATTTCAAGCCATAGGGTGTACCGGAGCCTTTGCATCGGGCTCAGCCCTCACAAAGATTATTTGGGGAAAGACCCTAATAGAAGCCGAGAAGATAACGGAGCAAGGTATCATAAAAGATTTAGGAGATCTTCCAGGACCTAAAATCCACTGCGCTCGCCTCGCAGTAGACGCCCTAAGAAAATCTATTAAAAGCTATCTGAAACAATAATGGGGACTATAACTCGGGGTGATAAAAGTTGGGTTTCATCAATGTGTTTTTCCCCTACGATGAAGCAGCAAGTGTTTCAATCCATCTTCTAAGTCCATATTAGGCGCGAATGCAAAGGCTGCCTTCGCTTTGGAGATGTCGGCAACGCTGTGCAAAATATCGCCTTCTCTTGCAGGTTCATATTTGATCTCATGGTTTCTGTATGAAAGGCGCATAACCGTCTTAGCTAAATTATTTATCGAAACTGATTTGCCACAGCCAATATTGAAGATTTCTCCGGCACAGTCATCCTCAACCAGCGTATGAACCGCTGTAGCTACGTCCGTAACATGAACAAAGTCGCGGGTTTGCAAGCCATCACCGTAAATCACAAGAGGCTGACCTCTGTCAGCGCAATCCATAAACCTCGTTATAACTCCACTATATTCGTTTGGAATCTGTCGTGGACCGTAAACGTTGAACAACCGCAAAATTACCGTTTCTAAAGCTGACTGATTAGAAAACTTTTGGCACAAGCTCTCGCTTTCAAGCTTGGAAAACGCATAAGGTGAAATAGGGGATGTCGGGTGATTCTCGTCAATTGGTAGATAGCGAGGCATTCCATAAACGGAAGACGAGGAAATAAAAATGAACCTCTTAACGCCACTGCGAACGCATGACTCAAGCAGAAGTCGCGTACCCTCAACATTCACTTCCTTGGTAATACTAGGGTTCTCAATCGAAAATTGTACGCTAACAATCGCAGCAAAATGGACAACCGTATCGACATCACGAGCACAATGACTAATTGCACCGAAATCTCGAATGTCCGCCTTTACAAAATTAACTGATCCGTCATTGACATGCGCATCGATATTAGCCAAGGTGCCAGTAGATAGATCATCAAAAACAACAACACGATAACCTTCATTCAAAAGTCTATCCACTATGTGACTTCCGATGAAACCAGCCCCACCCGTCACAAGCACTTTACTGTTCAATTAGCTTTAACCAACCGTTAGCCCTTTTTCTGGATAGTACATGACTTGACCTGAGTGTTCCGTTTTGCGCCACCGCCGTTTTCTACGCAAAACAATCTCGATCAACGCGAACATAGCTATGAAGCTCTGGAAACCCCAATAAGCATAGATAAAGGGAAGCCACAATATATTTCTCAGCTTGAAAGGTTTAGTCACGCAAACGAGAGATAGTCCAACCAGTCCCAAAGCGAATAGAGTACAATAGCTAGTGAACTGAGCTATCAATATTGCGACTGAAGAAGGTGGCACAGAGACAGCCCATAATGGGGCAATATAATTGATAACACACAGCAGAATCATGAACGTCCCGAAAAGCGTCATCTCCGCGTCAAAACGTCTCAGGTTAGGCTTCTTCATTAACCTGCCAAACCTTAACCCAACCTCAATATTACCCCTGTACCACCGGGCTCTCTGAGCCAGCAAACTTCTCACGTTGAAGGGGCTCTCTTCAAAAGTGCGCACCTCAGGAGCGTAACGAATAATCTTACCTTGTTCAACGAGCTTAACCGAAACATCAGTGTCCTCGCCCAGACAATCCTCATTCCATCCGCCAATCTTAATCAAAGCTTCTTTTCTAATAAACTGACACGTACCAGCCAAACCCACATATAAATTCAGAGCATCCTTTCCCTGCAAGTAAAGGTCATACTGGATTGCAGCTTCATAAGATAGAAAACGAGTCAACATATTTTGCCGCTCGTTTATAGAACATATTCTTCCCTGAACCGCAGCCACAGCTGAATCCGAAAAGCACTGAGCAGCTTTAATAAAAGCATCATGTTCGGGGACACTATCTGCGTCAAAAGTAGCGACAATTTCGCCGCGAGCATACTTTAATCCAAAGTTGAGAGCCCCCGCTTTAGTATTTGACTGCTTCCTCTCCAAAACCCTGACTTCAGGATGAGAAAAAGAATACTTAAGACATATTTCACCTGTCCTATCGGTAGAGGCGTCATTAACCACAATAATTTCCCTCTTGCCTGGAGGATAATTCAAACTCGTTAACGCATTCAGAAGCCTTGCAACAACTTTCTCCTCATTCTTAACTGGAACAATTACCGAGACAAAAGGAAGTTTCTGATACTCAATTTCCAAAAATCTCGGCTCCTTTTTACGGTATCGCCAAAGACGCCAAAAACCAGCAAACACAATAGGAATGTTATACGCAGTAAAAACAAAAAAGGTCAACAGAAGCGCGGTGAAAACCAGAAACACCAAATTCAGCATTTTTCAAACCGCCTCATCATTAACAAAACTTGAAGAAAGAAGAGTTCAGAGCAATTTATTTGTGAGTTCATTTCTTAAATCATGTTTCTTATTCTATGGAATACCACGCGAACATATTTTACCGTCAAGAAAATAAAAAACTTGCTAAATACTTGAAAGCCAACCCAAATCATAATTACAACAAAAATGATCAAAAAAACCGTTATATACAATCCGAAAATTATTCAAGATTCAAATTAAAGGCGAAGCTCATAATAAAATTAAAACCAAATGAACAAAAAAAGTAAAATCTAAGGATAAAAACGAAGAGCGCAAAGAAATTATTAATTACTGATTATAAAGTCAAATGTGAATTTCGGGAGAGAAAATGAGAGTTCTATTTGTATGCACAGGTAACGCCTATCGCAGTCCCCTAGCGGAAGCACTACTAAAAAAACTTAGACCTGATCTAACGGTTGATTCAGCTGGACTCTACGTTGCGATTCCCATTGCAACTAAAGTTAAAGCATATTTGCAGGTGCATAAAGCGTTAGACTTTCTGAAGCAATATCCTGAGAGCTTAGAAGAAAAGGAACTTAGCTCCTACAACGTTATTGTAGCTATGGAACCAAGACATAAGCTTGCAGTTCTAAGTAAATGCCCGAATTGTGAGAAAAGAATTATTGTTTGGAACATTAAAGATCCCTATTGCGAGAACCAAAAAGAAACCCAACGAATTTTAGCAGAGATTGAAAACAAAACTAAAATGCTAGCTAAATCCTTATGAATCCTCTCTGCAGGTCTTGAAATCAAGAAAAACTTGTATGAAAGCTTATGTTTTGTCTGTTCTTTTCTTGAAAAAGTGTGTTCTTCTGGGAGAGCTAAATACGAGTTTGAAGTATTGTAGATTGATGCTGGATAATTTCTCTATTTCAAGAGAAAAAAGCTTCAATCAAGTGGGATAGACAAAATGAAAAAGAGAACTGCGGCAGCAGCATTATTAGTGGCTCTCATCGTAGTCAGCGCTATTACATGGTTCGTCTTATATCAAATAAACTGGCTCAATCAAAACAACAAGATACAGATTACCGCTTTTTCAATAAACTCCAAAGGTTGGGAAAATCCTGGCGGTATGTTACTTACCTGCTCATTTAATATCACTCTTCAGAATATTGGAACGAACGATGTAAAAGAACTGAAATTAAGCGTTAACATGTTTATTAATAATAGCGAAATTGATGTTAAAAATAATATTTTTGGATTCGATGAAGGTTGGGTTAATGGCACTTTTTCTCCAGGAGAAGTCAGAATCTTCCGAGGAGAATTACAATATAGTTTGCATCAGGGGGAAGCCATTGATACTATTGGTGGTCATCCTGTTGGGGCTTCTTATGTGGCTCAAGTAATGTTAGGTGGAAATGATGTTCTGGATGAAGCTGAACTAACTGGTTTGTTTTCCTTTGAATTAACCGCCACAATAAATTTGGAAAGACACGGCGGCTACTATGGTGTAGTCTATGATTCTGGCAAAGGAGAAATCTACTTAACTAATGGAGATTTCCATTTGGTCTATGTCATATCAGACAGCACGAATAATGTAGTCGCAACCATACCCGTAGGACACACGCCTTCTGGAATAGCCTATGATTCTGCCAAGGGCAGATTATTCGTGACCAACTTCGGCTCCGACACAGTTTCAGTAATATCAGACAGCAACTACGATGTAGTCGCAACCATACCCGTAGGACACCAACCTATGGGAGTAGCTTATGATTCTGGCAAAGGAGAAATCTTCGTAACCAACTACGGCTCCGACACAGTTTCAGTAATATCAAACAGCAACTACGATGTAGTCGCAACCATACCCGTAGGACACCAACCCAGTGCCCTAGCATATGATCCTGCAAAAGGAGAGATATTTGTAGGTCACGCTGGCTGCAATCAGGTCTTAGTGATCTCTGACAGCACTAATACCGTTGTTGCAAACATAACCGTGGAAAATCAACCCTTAAGCTTAACTTATGATTCTGGCAAAGGAGAAATCTTCGTAGCCAACTACGGCTCCGACACAGTTTCAGTAATATCAAACAGCAACTACGATGTAGTCGCAACCATACCCGTAGGACACCAACCCAGTGCCCTAGCATATGATCCCGCCAACGGCCACATCTTCGTAGCGAACTACAATTCAAATTCTATCTCGGTGATATCAGACACTAACAATATTGTAATTGCAAGTATACCTCTAGAAGGCCAACCTCAAGCTATAGGTTATGATTCTGGCAAAAGAGCAATATTTGTAGCTTATTCCGAAAGCCACAGAGTCTCAGTGATATCAGTTACCTCGCCCCAAATGTGAATTATCACTATCATTTATAATATTCTAAATTTCTAAAAATTGCTTAAATCCAGGATTCTTGATTGCAAGTAAGATTAATAAAAGAAAGTTTGCAGCAGTCCCGCTTCTAAATCTAGGAACTCTTTCCTGGTTCTTCATAGTGAATTTTTACATTTCAGACATTTTTGGAGCTATGATACCAAACAACCCTAACTGGGGGCTATATATTGGAAATAGTTTAGTCTATGGTTTTGCAATTTTTTGGTCAATTACAATAAGCTTTATCTGAAGTAGAATTAACCGCAGACACTTGCTATTTACATCGATATTTTTGGGAGTAATTTCAACAGCGCTTTTAGGATTATTTCAGGGAACCTTCGTTGCTTCGATCGTAGGTGTTCTATTGGGTACTTCTTTGGGATTGGGGTTGCCCTGTAGTAGGGCATTGGTAACCGACTACACAATTGTTGATAATAGGGGACGCGTCTCAGGAATAATAATAATAGGCACCTTCATTGTAGCGTTTCTCTCCATGGCAATCTATCGAATGTTGCATCTTGATATATTGAGCCTTATTCCAATATTGGTTGTTGTAAGATCAATTAGGCTAGTTTCACTAGTTATTGACAAGTTAAGTAAACCTTTAACAACAGGTGAGAAAGAAATACGTGTACCCGTTACCACATACAGAGAATTCATATTCTATCTTTGCCCATGGGTGATGTTCACCATTGCCTCAGCCCCAGCTCGCAGTTTAATCGTAGTAACAGCGTTCTCATCCGCGTATGAACTTGGAACAAATTTGAGATACGTCTTAATAGCCATGTTTGGGCTAGCAGCAGGTTTCATAGCTGACAGATTTGGGCGAAAACAGCCAATAATAGTTGGTTTAGCGACTTTTGGATAGGCTATATATTACTTGGTTTCAGCATAAGCGAAATTAGCATTATTATCTATTTTACGCTCTCAGGTATAACTTGGGGCTTATTCTTTGTTATCTTCCTAGTTATCCCAAGTGATCTGTCAATTCCAAGGTTAAGAGAAAAATTCTACGCACTAGGATACATTCTTCCGCTCACTGGCATATTAGCCTTGTCAGTTATTCCATTGCCAAACATTCCTGACATACTAGATGCAAACTTAGTTGCCCAAATCCTTGGCATTTGTCTTTTCCTTTCCATGTATCGGTGTTTCGCGCCAAGGAAACATTAACCGAGAGAAAAATAAGAGAAAGAAATGAAAGAACACTTAAAGAGAATTGGCAAACTCGTTCACGAAACATAATAAAACAAATGAACCCAGATAATGGGATTAAAATTTCATTTCCTTATTAAATACACATCAGATAATTTTCTGTTGTTCTAATTTTTGATACAGAATGTTCTATTGCATAGAACTTTATACTCTTCTACTATATGTATGATAGGTGTTGAGGGTATATGAAAACTCCAATCATCGTTGGTGCTCTCGTTTTAGTATTGATTGGGTTGATTATCGGGATTTCCTTGTACTATACCTCTCTGCAAACACCGTCAGATTCCGATCAGGATAATACGGAATCACCCTCTTCACCTACTATTGGTGAGTTAAAGATTAACAATTTAGCAGCGTATTCGAATGGAACTGTTTCTTTTGATGTTACTTTGTATAATGTTAGCTCTAGAACCATTGAAGAGGTAATCATTAATGGAGTCAGCTACTTGTGGTTAGAAGGAAGCAGTGAGAATGGCACACTTTTAGAGGGGCAGACTAGGAGTTGGAGTAAGAACATTGATTGTTTGAGTGCAGGCGCCGAGGTCGAAGTGACGCTTCAAGCTTATCCTGACCAGACTAGTGATACTACTACTGCAAGTTCGTCACCTAATCCTAGCTCTCCAGATATTCCAGATAAACCTGATGTTCCAGATCTTCCAAGTTATTATTATGATTATTATTCCGGCGTGGACCTGTTTGAGAAGGGTGTTTATTTCATTGCGACTAGTCAAAATCCATTGACTCAACTGTCAAGATCTGATCTTCCTAAGAGTTATTGGGAGCTGATGCGAGAGAACGTGACTGTTTTGGCGACCGAACAAGACTTCATCAGCATACTAGTCTCGCGAGGAGATTTCCCGACTGGTGGGTACACTCTACAGGTTGAAACTTTCAGTTGGCTAGAGTCGTATCCTGTGAAGTTTCGTTTTCATGTTAACTTCACTGATCCGGGTGAGGGAGTTGGAGTTACTCAAGCTTTTTCAAACCCGACCGTGCTCGTGCCGATTGGGAAGCTTTCGCCAGGAGAGTATCAAGTTGAAGTTCACATAGTCTCTTACATTCTCACATTTGATGAGGGGGGCAATCCAATCTACAGTCCTATCATGACCTTTAAAGAAGAAGTGTGGACCCAAAACCTCACAGTCAAAGATTCACAAGAGCCATCACTCTCAACAACTTTCGAAGTAGAAGTGAATGCAAATCAGTTTTCAGACCTTGTAGTGCCAGTAGATGTTTTATCCGGTATGACCGAAGAGAAAGCCGAACTAATAGCCGAGTCAACATTCATTCACGTGAAAAGCGAAGAGACACTCTACAGATTAGATAATCTGACCTTTAATGACACGCAAATTACCGCGAGTTTTTCTTGGGGAGTTGACGAAAATGACATGGAACATATATTTGAACTAACAGCAGATTTGACAGTTCTCCAAATAACGGTCCAACACTGCTTTTGAGAATAAACCTTGATTCCTACTAGTCGATTTTTTGAATACTTATCTGTAGGATCTTGACTGAAATTTTCATTTTGTTGATTCTCGAATCGAAATTGTCAATAGTTGCAGAGTTATATTTTAAGGATTTAGTTGGCGAATTGAATGAGGCTGGGTTTGCATTGTTCCATTCAAGGTTCTATTGATCTTGTGGTGGATAGAGGATTGGATCGAGGATGTAATACATTGCAAATGTTTTCGCGTAATCCCCGAGGGTGGATTTCAAAACAACTTTCTAAGGGAGAAGTGAAGAGGTTCAGAGCTAAGCTGAGGGAAAGTGGAATTTGGCCTGTTTTTATTCATACCCCTTATCTGTTGAATCTGGCGTCGCCTAAGGAGGATGTTTATGTTAAATCGGTTGCTGTTTTGAAGGATGAGTTGCTAAGAGCTACAAATTTGGGCGTGCCTTACGTGGTCACGCATTTGGGTAGTCATCTAGGATATGGAAAGATGGAGGGTTTCAGACGTATTATTGCCGCCGTTAATGAATCGTTTTCTGTAGTGGAGAATAAGGTAGTTCTGCTTTTGGAAAATACGGCTGGCACAAGAAACAGCATGGGCTCCTCTTTCGAAGATATCCAGCGCATCTTGTCTAAGATAGAAGTTAAAGAGCGTGTGGGTGTCTGCTTTGACACTTCTCATGCTTATTCAGCGGGTTATGATTTAGTCTCGCGAGGTGCTGTCCAATATACTCTTCAGCGTTTTGAGGAGCTAATTGGTTTGGAAGCGTTAAAGCTGGTGCATTTGAACGATTCTAGAGGAGCTTTGGGTTCCCGAGTGGATAGACATGAGCACATTGGTTTAGGAAGGATTGGAGAACAAGGATTCAGAAACATTCTTCAGAGCAAGCTAGGGAAACTTCCGTTGATTCTGGAGACCCCTATTGATGGCCGAAGAGACGACTTTGATAATTTGGAGAAGGTTAGAGAGCTAGCGCGTGAAACATAAATCATTAAGTGGATGGTTCTTACATAAACAAAAAATTGAAATTCTCACAAAATTTCATTGAGAATAGTTAGTTTTTTATTCCTATAGAAAGAAGTTATGAATTGAGGAGGATTTATGTTAAGTTTTCTGACTGAAAATTTACAAATTTCTTTCAGAAAATTTCTAGCTTTAATGTTCTTGTTTTCAAACTCTTTTGCTTGGTTTCTCAGTTTTTTTGCCCGTTTTTATGACATTTTTTCTATTATCAATAATAGTGAGCTATGGCTTAACATTGCAAATTTGCTATTCCTTTCTTCCATTATCATATCAGCCTTTATTGGAAGCGTGGTAGCTGATAAAGTAGGTCGGAAAAAACTTCTGCTTTCCATTACTCTTTTTGGATTGCTCTCAAGTGTCCTCCTCGTGTTTCTACACGATGCTAACGTTGCATTATTTTTATGCATTTCATTGGGAGCTTCATTCGGATCTCTCTTGCCTCTTGTCCATTCTTTTTTTGCCGATTCCACAATTCCTGAAGAAAGGGGCTGTGTTTCCGGATTTCTTATTCTTTCGATTTTTATTTTTGCTGTTATTTAATGGTGGCTAAATCTTTTTTCAGGACCCAACAAAACCGCATTTAGCGTCAATAATTAGTGAGAGCGCTCAATCGCTAGAAGTAACTAATTTAGAAGGTGCCAAATTCTTGATCATTAAAATAGAAAATAGCTTTATATCCAGAGAGATATGTCACGTCACCTACAAACATATCAAAGCCGCTTCCCTGGGGTTCAATGTTATATTGCATATCATTCCAGAATAGCCTAACCCAAGCATGGTACTGATTATTTTGCTCGCCGACTATCACGTAAACACTATCAGTTTCCCAGCCGTTAGAGCGAAGCAACGAGCATAAAAGTATGGAAAAGTCCTCGCAATCCCCTGTTTCTTGTTGAATGGTTTCATTTGAAAACTGCCAGAAATCTCTTTCCCCATGAATCTCAGAATCACTCTTATATTCAATTTTGTTTCCAACCCAATCTCTAAATTTCATCCAATCAGGCGTCAAAACTGCTGCGGGGTCCTGAAGGATTTCATTTCTTAAGTTAATAACGCCAGGATCCTTAGGTGTTATGAAGTAAAAACAGGATGTTTCATTAAAAACTCTTGGGATACTGGTATCGACAAGAATCACTTCTGTATCATTTTGACTACTTTGGTTTCCTGAATTGCCAAATAAAAATGAAAAGAAACCTTGAATTTGGTCTCTAAATGTAAAAGGGGCAATAATCAACGGTATAAGCGCAACGATAATAATTACTATGATTGCCAGTTTCTTCATTATTAGATCCTTGCTACCTTTTTCATTTTAGTTCTTCTTGAAAGAGGAACTGATATACCGTAAGTGAGTTCCAAAATATATGTGTTATCTTACGATTTTAGATTAACTTGTTTTCTAAAGATAACAGCAATTGAAAGGGTAATTGTCATACATGCTAGAATAGATGGTAAGGATAATTCTGGAATTGGTGTTGGATCATTAAGAACTTGTAGCGACGTCGCGTTTGCCGATATAGCTATGATCCCCGATTGGTAAGTGCAATATACCGTAATTTCATTCGCAAATAGTTTGTCTAATGTTTCTTGATGTGGATGCCCATACGGATTATCTTCTCCTGCGCTTATGATAGCAATTAAGGGAGAAACAGCACTCAAGAACGAGCCTGTTGTTGCAGTATTACTTCCATGATGACCGACCTTAAGCACATCACTCCTAGCTTCTAAACCAGATTGCAGAACGCTTTCTTCCGCCATATCTTCAGCGTCGCCCATAAACAAAAAACTTAATTCGCCAACCAGCAACCTCATTACAATGCTATTTTGATTTTGTTCATTAAATTCAAGAGGCTGAACAGGATTGAGAATGGTCAAATTCACATTCTGCGTAAGGACATATGTGTCTCCTCTTTGAGCTGCACTAACTGAATGCTTGTTTGCTAGAGCCATGAAATCATTATAGGTTGCAGTAGTTCCTGTTTGATTATTAATCAAAACTTCGTCAACTTGAATAGCTGAGTTTAAGACTGTTATTAAGCCGCCGATGTGGTCTGCATCCATATGAGTTGCTACCATCAAATGAATATCGGCAATACTCAGATCTTCTAGAAAATCAACGACTTTGGCTCCTCCTGTTCTTGTTCCTCCGTCAATTAACACATCAAGTCCTGAAGTGTCGATGAAAATGGAGTCTCCTTGCCCAACATCAATGAAATTAACTGTAATACTTTCCTGATCCGCTGCAAAAACGGTAGTTTCTAACTTTCCTGAAACAAGCATAACTCCTGATAGCATTAACCACAAAGCAATTAGGCGACAGATTTTTGGAAGCCGCATGTAACCAATTAGTGGGTGCTGACTGTAAAAAACTTATGCGATTAATCTTGAAATGGGAATATTGAAGTAAAAATATACTGCGCACATCAAATCATTAGGTTTTAACCTTTGACGTTGCCAGTAGCAGATGGTAATAGAATACCCACTTAAGCTAAAAATCCGAGCAAAACAAAAGTGAGCAGACTGCCTGCAATCAATCCAAAAGAAGTCAAGTGCTCATGACCATTCTGACTAGCAGCAGGAATTATCTCGTCAAGCGTAATAAAAACCATAATACCCGCGGCAAAAGCCAACCCAAAGGGCACAAATTCACTGAAAACATCTAATAACACAACCGAAACCAAAGCCCCCGCCGGCTCAGCTAAACCAGAAAGCAAAGCAAGACGAAAAGCAGACGACTTAGAGTAACCTCTTAGACAAGCTGGAATCGCAATTGCCATTCCTTCAGGTATGTTATGAATAGCCATAGCTACAGCTACGGTTAAACCTAGCTCCGGCAAATAGGCATAACTAGAACCTAAGGCTAAACCTTCAGGAAAATTGTGGAGCGCAATACCCACGGCAATTAAGCTACTGTATCTAAAAAGCTTCACATCTGCCAAGCCTTTCTCTTTTGTGCCAAAATGCAGATGAGGCAAAACCGCGTCCAGAACAAGAATGATAAGTGAGCCAACCAAAAAACCTGTAGCCGCCAAAGTCAACCCAGCAAGGTTCAAGGCTTCCGCCATAAGTTCCAAAAAAGATAGAATTATCATAACCCCAGCAGCTAAACCCATCAAAAAGCTCATCAGTCTTTTAGAAGGTTTCTTAACTAAAACAATCAAACCTCCGAGACCTGTTGCTAGTCCGGCTAAAATGCTCAAAAACAGGACATTGAAGATCTCGGTCATTTACAATTCCTCAAAGAAACTTATAGCTTCTACTAATAAAGTTAAGTATCTAGAACAGTGATTTTTTCAAAATAACAAATTAGTCTAACCTCTTGTATGAGAAGAAATGAATAGAGCATCAGAAAATAGATTGTAGAAATTCCTGAACATCATAAGAGCTGCCAAGGTAGTTTCAAATCTTGAATCCGAAACGCTATAACTTGTTCAGCAACATGTACTTTTTTCTGCCACAAGCCTCAATAACTTCATAGTACTCGACTCATCAACATCCTTTAGAGAAAAGAACTTAACATGGCGCATCGTCTTTCCCTTACCCTCAAACAAAGACATCTCTTTCTCAGACAAACCCTTAACCGAAAAACCCAAGTTAACATGGTCTCTAAGAGCAACTATGTAAAACTTGCCCTCATACCATGGCACGCCCATCTTAAACTCTTCTTTGATCTCTGGAAGAGCCTTCAAGATTATTTCCCTTAGTCTTTGAACAATCTCCTTCTGTGCGGATTCCTGTTTTTCTATGTATTTATCAACTTCCATGCTCGTTTTTATCTTCACCTTCAACTCATTCTGTAACTCTAAATAGCAAATATTAAATTAAAAATTAAAAGTTTATCCAACGCAAAATCAACCCGACATTAAAATTAAATTTAAATTTAATTTCCTTTCTTCACATGTTTTTCTTTTTTGGAGTTAGGCAAAAGTGGTTGAGAGTAGCATAGTTGTACACAAACCGCATAAACAGATTGCAGGAGAATATTCATGATTTGGGTGTGACTGTGAGATAACAATCACACTTTTAATAATTCTTAAATATAACAATGTTATTCTTGCATTTCTAGCCTTACATGAAGTCAATGTTGGAGGTGATACCAAACGAATAAAAAAGCATGCTATGTCACTGTTCTATTCTTTCTCACACTATTTGTTGTTTCAATATCGCAGATAAAAGCCGATTCTGCAGTGGAGTTGACACCCACATCTGGAGCACCAGGCGACCCCGTGGACGTTGAGGGCACAGGTTTCACCACGTCAAAAACTGTGGGTATAGGATGGGGACCACCAGTTGTAGTAGTCAACGACCCAGCGACCGTAACCAAGGTAGGCGATCTGGAATTTTATGGCACCACTTCTCAACATCCTATCGAACCAGGTTCCTTCAAATGGACATACCTGTACGATGCCGTGGAACTAGAGCTTACCGATAACGGAGACGGCACACTCTATGATCCTGCTGTAAGCAGACTGGAAACCGGAACCATCAATTACACGTCAGGGTACTTCCAATGTACAATGCGACCAACTACACGAACCCTTACAGCTGGCAAATTCAGCTACACCACCTACCACTTTAATTCAATTAATTCAGCTTTCCCCATCCTACCCACAGACGGCTCTGGAACGATAACTGGGCAGATCACCGTGCCCCAAATTTGGAATGGAACCGAAACCGTTACAATAATAGATGAAGCGGGAAATATCGCAACAGGCGATTTCACCGTAGAAGGAAGCGATGTTATTCCTGAACCTTTAACCGTAATAGCCATCGTGCTATTATCATCCACTGCACTGATAGTTAGCTTCTTCTGCCTGCGAAAGCTTCAAAGAACTGAAATTGTAACCTAAACCTAATCTCCCTTTTTTATTTCATTATTTATAATAGTGTAGAATATTGAGGACTAAGTGGGTTTGAGTTGGGATTAAAACTCAATTCACACACGATTAAGTTTTGATACAGCCAACACTTCATCGCATTTTTTATTCATCCTTGTTGAAGAAAACGCTCAAGTTTCGAGGAAGACAGCTGTAATAGTCAACTAGACTCAGCCGCTTAAGTTTCCTGAGTGTTAGGGCTGGCAACCTCTTCTGTGATACACCTTCCAGAAGTAGGCTAGTTTCCTCCTCAGAAAATTCTTCTTTCTCTCCAATCCAGTGTATAAACTCTCTATTCTCTGGGCATACTCTTTGGCAGTATATGCATCCTACCACGCAGTTGTGCCAAGAAACATCCATCCACTCCGGAAATGGTATATCACCCATTTTCTCATTATGGTAAACAATGCATCGTTCTGCTCTCAAAAGAAAACGATCTGATGCGATGGCACTGGTGGGACAAGCTCGCCGGCATAATTCACATTCCTCGCAGCTCTTCATCATTGTTACTTCTTGCCAAGAGTCAACTTCACAAGGCATATCAGAATAAACAGCCACGAGTTGAATGTAACTTCCCAGTTCAGAGATGTAACTAATATTATTCCTTCCATATTTAGTAAGACCACTATGAGCCGCCAGTAGTTTGAGGGGAAGCGCGGTTCCTGTTGCCTTGTAACCTTTTGCGCCGAGCATCTTTGCAAGTAGGGTTTTGACTTGATTTTGAATTTCTTCATACGCAGTATATGTAGGAGGAATCATCAGTGTACGTCGCTTTCCGTTCCAGTCGAAAATTGCTTGAGTTTGTGGTCTGGGGACAGCAACAACAATCAAGGATTTTGCTTCTGGTAAATTACGAGGAATTTGAAAATTGAACCGAGATAGGCGCTCTTGGTAAAATTGGCTATCAAACAAGCTTTGACTACGGAGGCTTTCTATCTCTTTTTTCATATGGGTTAAATGTGAAACACTTACGATTCGTGCTTGATAATAACTTTCTTCTAGGCTGGCAACCAACTTCTCAGCAAATATTACCATGACTAATAGTTAGAAGTTTGTTTTTATAAGAGATTTGGGATTAGGTGGGTCGCCGGATAAAAATTTTTTTGACTAGAAAATGGTTATTAGCTTTATACAATACAAGTAATTGGATGCATAGATTCTCCAGCAATGAAAAGAAATTAGCCATGAATAGCCGATTGTCTTGAGGTTACCTTGTGAAAGAAATATCATTAGAAACACATGTAGAATCAATAAAAATGCCAGAGAATGTCAAAATTGGTTTGATGGTCTCTGAGTCTAGAAAAAAATGCTTGAACACTTCATGCCCAATGGAGTATTATGGCTTTTCTTTTGGTCAATCACCGTTTCATGTTCCCGACCCTCTAAAAGATGGATTAATCAATAATGCGAGTTCTGGCAATTATTCCGCTGCTGAAGGAATAGCAGAGTTGCGGCAAGCCATTTCAGGATTCAATTTGAGACATTTCAACTTAGAAGTTGATCCTGACAGAATAATATTAGGACCTGGCACGAAACAACTATTGCACATGATCTTTGAAATAATTGAAGGTGATGCGATTATCCCATCCCCATCATGGATTGGGTATTTTCCTTAAGTAAAATTGTTGAACAAGCATTTTCATACCTATTACTTGAAACCTGAGGTCAATTTTAAGATACAACCTGAAAACTTGGCTAATTTCATGTCCAAACTTCACAAAGAACAACATATCTTAGCAGTTAACAACCCTCACAACCCCACAGGAGCATTATATTAGAAAAAAGAGTTAGAAAAACTCGCAATGGTTTGCCGAGAACATAATATATTTGTGGTCTCTGATGAAATATATGCTTTAACAACCTATAATTTTGAAGATTTCACAAGTATGGGTTTAGTTTATCGAGAAGGAACTTTTGTTACCAATGGATTATCAAAAGACAGGTCTGCAGGAGGTTACCGATTGGGATCTTGCATAGTACCCGACAATTCCGCTGAAAAACTGGCAGAGGCTCTTAAAAAAGTGGCCGCAACAATATACACAAACGTTTCAACACCAATACAATTAGGTGCAATTAAAGCTTATGAACTCAATGAAGAAATTGAAGAATACATAAAGATTGCAAGACAAATACATCGAATAATGGGATCTTACATGAGTGCTGCCTTTAATGAAATCGATGAAATTAGAGCTTTGGCACCTAAAGGAGGCTTTAACTTTTTCGCTGATTTCAACGCGCTATCAGATTACCTAATAAAAAAGGGTGTAAAGGATTCGAACGCTTTGATGTACTCCTTAATCTCGCATCCTTTTCACATAGCAACAATAAGCGGAGATACATGCTTATTGGATCCTGACAATTTTGGTGCAAGAATTGCCTTCGTTGATTACAATGGAAGAAAAACGTTTGATAATTACATAACTTCTCACCCAAGATCACGTTCTGCTGAGGAAGAGTTGGTCAAGTACAATGCTCCACTTATGGTTGGAGGGGTAGACATGTTGAGCAGTTATGTGAGATTCATGAAAAGCAACTAAAATCAGTACCTCTAAACTGAAAATAGTGAAAGGGTGCGTGTATGTTTTCTTTGCAGTTTTTATTGAGAGAGAGTTAATTATGAAATTGAAGGAAGGAATTGAAATTTGTTCAAAGCTCGTACTATCTATCTCTTTTCCTTTGAGTAGATCAAGGCTCTAGATCTACCTGCTGAAAATCAGCATTAATTGGATAACTTAGTCTGATTCTATGAGAACGTATTTTGGTCGGCTCCGTTCTCCAACAACAACTGATCCTATCCAAAAAAACAGGCCTAGAATGAACAATGAAATTGTTATCTGGTTTAACTCTCCAAAGAAAAGATAAGCTGTGCCAGAAGCGAAACCAACTATCCCAAAAAAATCTGCTAGAACACTTTTCATTCTGAAAAATCTTCCATCAGTTTGCTTGATAAACTTGTCCTCGTCTAGGATAACCTTAGGGTCAGTAAATCTATATGATAAATTTGATTTAGCTATCTGTTCCTTTAAAAAATCAAAATCGTCAATCAAGTCAACAAGCCGGTTTGTGGCACATGCTCCTATGATATGCGATTTGTTTCGAGACCTTCTTAAGAATACAAAATATGAGCGTTCAGTCACTCTCCCACATTTAACGCTTAGCTCAACTTGATAAGAAGCAGGTAGAGCTGACTCTTTAAAGATACTCTTTAGGATTGACTTATCACCGCACAAAAAGCTAACTAGCTGCGTCCTCAATATAGAAATTGAGGGACAGCCGTTCCACTTTATATCTGCAACTAGTCGCACGAGTCTCTCTCCCTCTTGTAGATGTGTACTACAGTAATACAGGTTTACCGAGCAAGAGCTATTTATTTCTTTCATAAAAAAGCGAATTTTGGCTTTAAATCGTGCAGAAATCCATGTTGAAAAAGCAAAACATTAGGGAATTCTCTTTGACCATCGAAATGCTATCGGGTTTTCTTTTTCTGTTTATCTTAGTTCTAAACCTAGCGATGGGAGCATTAGGTTATTTAATGGAAAAAGATGATTATGACCCAGACGCTGACCTGCAAAAGATTAACAGAGATCCAAAAAAATTTCAAACAAGCATCGTTCTAGCGCTAATAGAACATGGTAGCGTCATCGAACTCACTATTATGCTGTTCATTGCTTTTAGTCCATATAACCTAATGCTTGGAATTGTGTGGCTTGTCTTTCGAATAGGAGAAGGTTTGATTCAATTCATAAATGAACCGAACTACTGGGGGCTTATCGATATAGCAAGAAAATACTCCAGTACTACTGGTGCTGAAAAAACTTCACTAAGTGACATAGCTCGCAGCCAATTCAAAACAAAAGACACTAGATTCAAATTTGCGATGATATGTTGGTCTATTGGCACCCTCGCTTATTCCATAATGCTAGTTACCTATGAAGTTGTACCTGTAATTATTGGATGGCTGGGAATTGTTGCCAGCATTCTCGTTGCATCTAACACTGGCATGAAACTTATAAAACCTGGCGCTAAAGATTTTACAGCTATAGGTGGTTTATCAGCGATTCTATTTGAAGCAATCATCGGCGGATGGCTATTGTTTTTTTGATAATTGTCGGACTTGTGCTTAACGCATTGACTATTTGGTGCGCATGGATTTGAGTCCAAACTGAAATAGCAGCCTGTGCTCACATAATCGGGCATCAAAATCTAATTCATAACTAAATGTCCAGCACATAGTGACAGAGGTGTTTTTCGAACACCTATTTTCTTTTAAGTGCCCAGACAGCGATTATCCCAAAAACGACTGCGATAGCTATTGCCCCAATTAAGGCAATCTCAGTAGGAGTTAATGCTATTATATCTGCAGGTTGATCATTCTCAGTAGGCGTAGGTGTGGGTGATGAAGTAGGTGTTGGAGTCGGGGTTGTTGGCACAGAAGAGGGTGTCGGTTCATTTGTCGGGTCAGGTGACGGGAGCGACGCAGGATTAAAGATGATGCAGTTTTCTCCATAAGATGTTGCCTCTACTGGGATTCCGTCTGGTCCATAAGTCTCGTGCGAATATATGGTTGTGTTTTGTTGTCTTATGTAAATTTCGAATAAATAGAAGAAGCTCCCGGATTCTAGGTCTGTTCTCTCTGGAATTCTGAAGTTAAACGCTAAAGATGTTTGGTTGTTTGCGGGTATTTGCAAGGGGCTTTCTCCGTAATCCTCACCGAAAAACTCGGTTTCAAAAGTTGTTCCGTCGGTTTTAGGCAAATAAAGTGTGACACCAACCCTACTGATATCAAACGCAACATCAAAAGTTTGAACATAGAAAAAAACTGTTCCTATTGAATCCAACTCGTATATTTTTCTATCAAAGTTGGGTTGAAAATTTGGAAGCTGAGCAGAAACGATTGAAGTACAAGAAAATACGACAAAACAGCTTAAAACAGCAAATGAAAGTAACTTGTTTCTCATTGATGTCTCCTCATCAGTTCCTTAGTATGTTTTCTTTTTATTATTTGTGAATGTTTTTTCAATTAAGTTTTGAGCTAATCAACAAAAGTGCCTAAACAAAAGATAAGGATTGCTCCAAAAAAGTAGTTGAAAATACAAATTTCATCTCAAAATTCACAAAACTTAAGTGAAGAATTAAGAACAGAATTAACTGTTTTAGTTTCAAACAAGAGAAGTAACGCAACCCATTTTAGCCCCAAAGTGGCGTCATTCGAACGAATCTATGATTACCAATAATTGCCTTTGATGGAGAAGGATTGATAGTGAATCTAAAAATTCAGTTTATTCTCGAGCGCATATATGAGCTGGATTTGTTCAAAAACAGAAATTCCAGACTTAACGCAGGCTTCTCTAAGTTTTTCAGGTGAAAAATCAGTATAATGCAAAGTTAAAACAGACTTGTGCACTCTTTCACAAAACGCGTCAACATGAGTCTCAGAAACACCTAAACTCAACATATCACAACAAAACCTCTGCCTAAGCTTCTGAGGAGCAGTATTCATTCCAGTCTTCGCTCTAGCTAATTTCCTCAGCTCAACTACTTCATGTCTCTGCATAGGAAAAATTCTCTTGCTACTAAGCTTCTCGTGGTAAGATATTCGTGCAATGCTTGTTCAGCTTCTTCATTGTAGAAACTGCACCATAACTTCTTCGTTTCTCAGAGATGATTATCTGGAGTAATCATCATCTTTTCAAAATCAATGTCATTTGCTGTCAGAGAGAGAACTTCTTGTCTTCCTAATCCAGATCTCTCTCAGTCCTTTTTCTTCCATGCCAATAATGTTGTAATCCCAAAAAAAAGAGGAGGAGGTTTCTCGTGTTGTTTTAGCTGGTTGTTTACCGTTTTCTGAACATCAGGACAAGCACTATTCCGACTACCACTATTGCGACTATGATTCCGATGATTCCTGGTAGAATATAAGTGTCCGCTAGTGATCCTGTTGTTGATGTTGGCATCGGTGTTGCAGGTGCAGGTGCTTCGTCCACTACGAAAGCGGTCTCAGCGTGTGAGCCATAGTAAGCCTTTGAGCCTTCGAATTCAGCATACAGATAATACGTGCCTGGAATATCAGGAGTCCATGCGAAAGCGAAAGCACCGTTCTCGGCACTCGTCGTTGCAGTTCCAATCGGCCTAGCGTTCATGTTAGCGTCGACAACGTACAGTTCAACGTCAACGCCGATCCATGTCTCGTGAGGATCAGGCTCTAATTGTTTGTAGACATACATCATCCACGCGCTCATGTTGTCGTCAGAGACAGCGGCAACTCCGTTCGGGAAGCGCTTCTTTATTACAGTATCGTCTGTGCCAGAAGAAATGTCAGCTACTGTGCCCCTTATCATTACTGATGAACCGAAAGCCACACCACTGTCGGGTGCACTAACAGTCGTCTGAGTTGGTCCTTTGCCTATGGCGTATATCCTCTGATCGTAAGTATCCATCGTCGCAATGATGCTGTCTGCAATAATTGCCTGTCCACCCCAATCGGTTGAACGAAACGCTCCAACAATAGAGAACACTTCTTCGCCAGTCTCCACGTCAAGGCACACGAAGGGTGCACCACGAGGCAATGGATTAACAGGTGAGTGCTCACTCTGTCCTAAATAGAGTTTGCCATCAGCGAAGATTAACGGTTGAAGAGACCAGTCATTAGTCCACAAGACCTCGTTCAAAGGATCACGATAACTGTAGTCCCATAGTAGGTCACCCGTATTGACGTCGTAGCAGTATAATTTTCCACTCATTCCCAACGAGATGAATTTGCCGTAGGCAATTGCTGTGTGCATACCAAAAATGTCGAGATAGAACTGTTCTGGAGTTGGACCCCAGATTTTCGATCCGGAATCAAGGTCGAAGCCATAATGTGTCCTAGTTTCTTTCACCCAAAGAGTAAACACACGATCTTCTGAGCTCGCAGATTCAAATCCTACGGTTAAATCAGCCCCTGGACGTGGCCATTCTTTTTGGTAGCGCATTGTTCCTTCATTTCCAGGTCTAAGGTCTATAGCCCATATTGAAATTGGGTCACTTCCGAAGTGCGTGAAACCCTCAGCGGTCGAACCTATAGCAATGTCTTCAAAAAAGATTGCGTTGACACTTCCAGGCAAATCAGTTGGTATAGTCTTGTTCCACATATAGCCATTCCTCGCGTCAAAGGTTGTCTGTAAATTGGCTGAAGAACCCCAACTGCCATGATTAGCAATGACTTTGGATGAGTTCCATAGAGCAATCCATCCAGCATCTAAGTTTATGTCGTAGATGTAAATTTCGCCTTTGGGACCGTGTATTCTGCTGTTTGGAACGGTGAGTCCGAGTGCGCCTGAAGAAGGCACATTAATCATACTGTACGCCCATTCGCCAGTAAATGCGTCGTATGCATTCCAAGTGTTGTCCATAGCTCCTGTCATGAAGTTGAAGCTTTGTTTGATCTCCCAAAGATAAGCAAAAGTACCGTGGTAGTTATAGGAATCCCAATAGAATGTTTGACCAAACGTAAGCCTAGTGTTGTTTCTGAACCACAATTCTTCGCCTGTGCGCAAATCGACAGCAACAATTCCCTGCTGTTTCCACATGGACGGAACAAAAGGCTCCATCATAAATGACCCCGTGGTTAATCGGTTGTAATATAGAATCCCATTTATAATAACTGAAGACCCCCCGCCCCATGCTGATGAATCCCAATCTCCGAATTTCCCTTCATATGCATCGCCACTTTCGAACGAATGATCGCCAAGTGCCCCACCTACAAGCCCTCCAGTCGCAATTGGTTTTGTCCAAAGTATATGTGCGGTTTCTGGTGCATCATCATTGTAAAGCGCAACTTTATTAAGTGGTATCGCTAGCCAATTTGCCGAAATCGATGACCATTCCCTAAACTGTGAATCTATCGGTCGCGTCCAATATTCAGTGGGAAGAGGAACACCCGGCCAATACTGTTGCTCCTCGGAAGTTACCGTAAGCTCCATTATGAAACTGTCGCTAGCTTGGTACAGTATGGTTTTATTGAAGAGATATGGATCAAAAATTGGGGGAGTAGGCCAAGTGTATTCTTGAGCTGGGAAGTGGGTCTGCAGCGTGTAGGTGCCTTCCATTTCAGGCACGTAAGTAGTACCAGTCCCTCCTGTGGCGTCAGTCCTAAACGGCCCTAGTGTTTCAGTAGTGCCGTCTGGCTTTGTAACCGTTATTGTAAGACCTTCCCATCCATCGTATACTATCCCTGCGCTGTCTGTGATTCCAGTGTGAAGCAAAGTCTGCTCGCCGACGCCTACAGGATTGGGGGTTGCACCAACATAAGCATACGTCTTTTTCGTACCGTCGGGTTGAGCGACAACGATTGGCAAAATTGCAGGTGAAATAGTCAAAACAAACATTAAAAAGCAAGCAATAGCAATAGTAATTTTTCTATCAGTCATCTTCTTCTCTCCTATTAATTTATGAAAGTTACATTCATCATAATGGGTTAATATATTTTATCCACATACCGTAAGAAAAACAATTTAATCAAAAATCCCTAACTAGCTGAGAGAAAAAAGATCGCATTGCATTATTCTTAGTCTTGATTATCCAAGTAATCTTATCATATCTTGATTGAACGACTTGCTGCTCAAGAAGAAGAATGACCGGAGTTATTGTTGGATTTTTTTCTCAGAAAAACCAACACTAAATTCGTCATTTTTGGCTTTTTCGTCGGTCGTATATCCTAAAACGTGATTACAGTATGGACAAACACTGACCATTCGATTTGTCCCACTTCGAAAATCTAGCATAACTAGAGCCCTACCGAAGACTTTTTTGCACTCAGGGCAAGAAATCCCCACACAATTACCATTATCAATTCGTCTAACTTCCTTAACGGGTTCTTCAACTTGAGAGGCTTGAGGCGACTGACGAACCGGAGGCGACTGACGAACCGGAGGCGACTGACGAACCGGAGGCGACTGACGAA
>CAYFXZ010000009.1:32477-58839 GCA_964347245.1 uncultured Candidatus Bathyarchaeia archaeon
ACCGGAGGCGACTGACGAACCGGAGGCGACTGACGAACCGGAGGCGACTGACGAACCGGAGGCGACTGACGAATTTCTTGTGACCCTGTTTTGGTGATGCCCCTTGGTGGCCCTGCGGTTTGTGGAACTATATCCTTTCTTAGTTGGCTTTGCTCGACCTTGAGAAAACTTGAAAGAAGAGCAATACCACTTAACGCCGCCGGAACACCTACAAACACAAAAATTAGCCATGTGAAAATTCTATAGGGGTCAGCCCACTCAGCATTAAAGATTAAACCGAAATCATACAGTTGCCCGTGAACTATGAATTCCATATTCTTAAAAACGACTATAATAGATGCCCCGCATACCATCCAGCATACAAGAACTATCCGAATAAGCCATTTGCTGGTAAGTATGCTCTTTAAGCCCAAATTTTCCACCTATAGAAAGAGACGCCCAGCATAAAAAAAGTCTTATGAACTGAAAATCCTAATTAAAAAACAATTGTTTCTCTACTTTGAAAAGCGCGAAAACAGAATACCACAAAAACTAGTTTTTAGAAAATCTACTTTCCAAAATTACAAATCTATTATTCAAAAAATTTTATGTCACAACATGAGCTATAATTCAACTATGAAAAGGTCGTAAAAAACCGCCAAAAAGTTCCTAATCGGATACTTTTAATAATTATCCATCATCTTATTCAAGATTCAAGGTGGGATGCTCTTGGTTTCCAATAAAAAGAACATAATCCGAATTGGCGGGTCCCTCGTTGTTGGTATCCTTCTGCTAATTGCCCTTGTTTTGTGGACGGGCATTGATAAAATCGGAGCAGCGATAGGGTCAGCCTCACCATTATTGCTTGCTGCAAGCGCCGCGGTAATTCCCCCCGCATACTTTCTAAGGGCCATTCGATGGAAACTCCTACTTGCCCCGGTAAAAGAGAATGTTAGCCTCAGCAACACATTTTGGTCAACAGCTGTCGGTTCTATGGTCAATACTGTAATTCCAATAAGACTCGGAGAATTCGTGAGAGCCTATATTTTAGGAGAAAAGGAAGAAACAGGGTTCGCTCCGGGCTTTTCATCCATAGTGGTGGAACGCACGTTGGATATGATAGGACTTCTTAGCATAGGCATAGTCACTATGTTGCTAGTGTCAGCAACGACAGAACTTTCCAGTCTAGTCGTAAACATTTTCGCATTAGTAGCCGTTTTCATAGCTGTGGTACTCTCAGTGATAATTATAGGCATCAAGAAAGAAGACTTAATCGTGAGGCTATTGACAAAAACCACATCAAAAATTCCTCTTGTAAAAAAATATGCAACCAGAATAGCAGACTTCGCAAGTTCACTAATTGAGGGATTACAAGGACTAAGCCAAAATCCTAAAATGTTCATCGTAAACATGTCTACGACATGGATTCTATGGTTAATCTACACTTCTGCAACCTACTTCACTTTCATAGCATTTAATTATTCCCTCTCCTTTGTGGCTGCAATTCTTGGAGGAACACTCATGTCACTCTCACACATCCTTCCCGCCACGCCAGGTTATGTAGGATCATACGAAGCATTCTGGACATTAATCTTCCTGACTCTTGGAGTTCCTGAGAGCCTGCTACTAGCCACTGCTGTAATAAGCCACTTGGTAGGACTATTGCCAATCATAATCCTCGGATGCATAAGCGTTGTTTGGTTAGGCGTCTCCTTCGAAGAAATTTTCACGCTGAAAAAATATGTTGGCGATGTAAAGCGGCTTCCCAATCAAAACCAATTATAAAATCATTAGAATTGGAAAAGTTGCAGACTCCTTATTCACAGTTTCAAATACTTTCAGCTATTTCCTGTTTCAGTATTTCTAATGCTTGCTGTATTTGTAAGGGTTTGTTTTTCAATGTTTGTTGAGCTTTAGCAGTGTCAAGCGACGAGTCTTTGGGTCTTTTTGCAACCCATGGAAAGTCCTCAGCCGAACCTGGGTTTATCAGTTTTAAATCTAAGTTAAAAGCTTGAGCAATTAATTTTGCGAAGTCGTATCTGCTAATGCGCGTAGCCCCCGAAAGATGAAAAGTTCCAGTTAATTTGCGTTCTATGATTTCCAATGTCATTTCAGCCAGACTTTTGTTCAGGGTGGGAGAGTTCCATTGATTAGTTACGATTTTTACTTGCTCTTTATTTTTAAGTTGGTGAAGCAACCACAAGGCGAAGTTGATTTTGCCTGTAGTAGCAATTGCGCCATATAGAACACTAGTTCTCACTATGCAGTAGTCATCAATCAATTCTTTAACGAGACCTTCAGCTTTTAGCTTAGTGACTCCATAATGATTAATTGGGTCGGTCTTGTCATTCTCCGAGTATAGTCCTGTTTCTCCGTTGAATACATAGTCCGTTGATATGTAAATCAGGAAAGCGTTCCTAGATTTTGCCCCTTCAGCGATGTTTCTGGCTCCTTCAACGTTTACTCTCCAAGCAAGCTCTCTGTTCAATTCGCATTTGTCAACATTCGTCAGCGCAGCAGCATGAACCACGACTTCCGGATTTACTTTTTTAAATACGTCTTTAACACGATTTTTATCTGAAACATCAAACTTGATAGGAATACCAGATGCAACTCGGGTCCGACTATATCCAGAATAAACCTGATAGGCTCTTACGGCGGCTATCTCAGCTAGTTTTGAACCAAAAAGACCGCTTGCACCTGTGATGAGAAGTTTCAACGGAGACCACTCAGTTTCCAAGGTGTTGGGTGAAGAATAGCATTGGTAGCAAGCATGCCCCACCATTGTTCGTTTTCAACGTACCATCGAACGGTTGATTCCAAGGAATATTCAAAAGAAAACTTAGGCTGCCACCCCAACGTGGACCTAGTCTTTGTTGAATCCAAACTGTACCTAAAATCATGACCCGGACGATCTTCAACAAAAGTTATCAAACTTTCGGGCTTGTTTAGTATATCCAAAATTTTCTTAACTATATCAATATTAGTAACTTCGTTTCCTGCCGAAATGTTATACACTTCACCAGCCTTTCCTCGCTGAAGAACAGCTTCCAGAGCCTCACAGTGATCTTCAACAAATATCCAGTCTCGTATATTGGTCCCCGAACCGTAAATCGGTATAGAAAGGTCTCTCAGGGATCGAATAATAGTTTTAGGAATAAGCTTTTCAGGAAGTTGATAAGGACCAAAGTTGTTGGTACATCTTGTTATTGACACATTCAAACCGTAAGTTTTATGGTATGACAATATAAACATGTCTGCAGCGGCTTTTGAGGCTGAATATGGGTTTGACGGACTAGCAGGAGTTCGTTCTGTGAACGAACTTTCTAGAGCTTGACCATAGACTTCATCAGTTGAAACCTGAACTAATCTAGCTTTCTTATTATGTTTCCTCAGAGAATCTAAGATTGTGAAAGTGCCTACTGTATTGTTTTTAAGGAACAGGTAAGGATCAGCTATACTTCGGTCTACATGAGTTTCCGCAGCGATGTTCACAACGGCATCAACATCACGAACTACTTTATTTAGAAATTGAGGGTTACAGATGTCGCCTTTTAGGAAGGTGTACCGCTTGTCATTCTCAATATCACGTAAGTTTGCAGGGTTGGAACCTATACCCATCTTATCTATATTTATTAGTTCATAATCAGAATGTCTCTTCAGAATGAATCTGCAGAAGTTGCTTCCGATGAAGCCCAAGCCGCCGGTTACAAGAAGTTTCATGCCTGTCACTTGTGAGGTGGGTGATTCCAATTCCAAGGTTTGCCGACACGAGGGTCATCTTGTTTGCCGTTTATAGACTTGGGTATGAGAGTTAAATCGTTCCAAGCTCTGCGTTTCTCATCAGGGTTGTCAGGTTCGTACAAATTGGTAGTGAAGTATAGTAGCATTGCCGGTTCGGCCCCAACTACCTTAAAACCATGCCAATAGTGACCGGGTATACGCACTACTTGCATATCTTGACCTGTGGAGACTATCTCGTTCAATTCCCCGGTTTTTTCGTCGTAGCCACATATTTTTATGGCACTTTTCAGGGCTATTAAGTAATCTGTTTGTCCTCTCAGATGCTTATGCCAAGCTCGAATAACACCGGGATAAGTTACTGAAAGATTCGCTTGCGCAATTTCATCTTCTCCAAAAATATCTTTCCAGTCTTTACGCATTACTTCCGTAAAGAAGCCTCTCTCATCTGAAAAGCGCTTAATTGGTTTGACTGCTATTCCTTTTAACATGGATATCTCCGAGGTTTGTTTTTATCTGGAATCATATTGCTAGTGTATATTTTATAATGGTTGCTATCTAAAGCTCCATTTAGGAGAATGGCTATACCTCTACTTCTGAGTAGTCACCAATGTGAAGTTTGATTGTCATGTTCTTTTGGTTCTTAGTCACTTTCGCGTTTTTGCCTATCAAACTATCTTCCAACCGTTCAACATCAGTTATGATAACATTCTCCAGCGTAACACAGTATTCGAGATTTGAGTTAAAAATCTTCGAGTTATCTCCAACGCTCGTATAGGGTCCTATAAATGAGTTTTCAATTAGAACTTTTTTTCCTATTATGCAAGGTCCTCTAATTGTGCTGTTAACTACCTTTGCGTCAGCCTCCATTTTAACCCGGCCGTCAACAGTACTGCCTGCTACTTCACCTTTGACATCTCGTTTAACATATGCATCTAGAATTTTAGCGTTAGCTGAAAGGATATCATCTTTCTTACCTGTATCCAGCCACCACGAATTAAGAATTTCAGCTTTGACCTTGAAGTCCATATCTATCATTTCTTGGACAGCATCTGTTATTTCAAGTTCACCCCGCCATGAAGGCTTGATATGTGCTATAGCCTCGTGCACTTTGCTAGAAAAAAGATAAGTCCCAATTATTGCAAGATTTCCCATAGGCTTCTTAGGCTTTTCAACCAACCGAACAATGTTACCCCGATCATCTAATTGGGCTATACCAAAACTTGATGGAGTATTAACCTCTTTCAAAATAATTAGGGCGTCAAGACGTTCCTTTTGAAACTTTTCAACGAAATCGTTCAAGCCTTGACCAGTAACGTTATCGCCCAAACACATAACAAAAGAATCTTCACCAAGAAAAGACTGCGCGGTTTTAACTGCATGCGCTAAACCAAGAGGTTCCTGAGTGATATAATCGACAAATAGATTCCACTTTGAACCGTCGCCTACATATTCTTTAACATAATGACCAGTTTCAGGAGCAATAATAACCCCGACCTGCTTTAAACCAGTTGCCGCTACTTGATCGAGCACGTAGCCCAAGATAGGCTTATTAGCCACTGGAATGAGCTGCTTGGCGCACGTGAAAGTCAAAGGTCGAAGTCTAGTACCTTTACCTCCGCTAAGTACAATTGCTTTCATATTCATTCCTTGAGTCATTTAATAGCCAGTTAATATTAATACTTGTGCGATTTTCCTGTTAAAGAAATTTCTCCCAAAAGCTAGTCCCTAACTTTCATTAGTTTTATAAGGCCGAGTATTGGAAATAGAGGCTTGATTTAAGAAACTTAAATCATTATTTTTTGGAACTCATTTTTTATTCCGTTAACTCCTAATACTTAAAAGGGAAGGAGAGCAAACACGTTAGAATTCTTAGGGTTCTTTCATAAATTGTATGAATTCTGCTAGGCTTCGAGGTTCTAAAGTGTAATTTGACCGCTTTTCATCGCCTATCGTGGAGGAAGGCTTTGGTCCGTAGTCATGTCCAGGATAAACTTCTACACCATCGTTGAGCATCAAGATTTTGTCAAAGAGGCTGTGATACATTTTCTTAGAGTTCCCGCCGGGCATGTCTGTTCTCCCACATTCACCTACAAAAAGTGTGTCGCCTGTTAGCAATCTCTTGTTGTCCACTAGAAGGCATATTCCATCGGGAGTGTGCCCTGGCGTGTAAATTACTTTTGCTGGTATTCTGCCTATGAGGATAATATCATTGTCGTCCACTTTGACGTCTGCGGCAAATGTTGAAAGTTTGTGGGCAACGATTTTCGCGTCGAAAGTTGAACGCAGCTCCGTGTTGCCCGCTGTATGATCAGAATGTCCGTGAGTGTTAATTACGTATTCTAGTTTAAGATTTTCAGCTTTCAGAATGCGGATTATTTCTCCTGCGTTGAAGCTTGAATCAACCACGGCGGCTTCCCTAGTAATGTCGTCTGCTATGATGTAAGAAAAGTTATCACCATGCTGCTGAACTTGTCTAAAGAACATAATCTTCGACCATGAAGATGGTAGTATAATACTTAAAAGCATATCTCAAACCAAAAAGAGCATTCGCGGCGAGAAAAACAACGCTTTTGTGATTTGCTAAGTTACTACATGATGAGTAAAATGGTTGTGGCTTAATCTGCATTTTGTTTTGCGATATGGCTTACCTTTAGCGCAAGTTCGCCAGAAAAGAATTTGGAGAGCGCGGATCAAAGCGCTTCTTTTCGCTTTACTGGCGTTTTTGTTCGTATCATCGGTTTTTTCGCCGACAAGCCTTTCAGGAGGAACCGAGTCAATGGATAAAGAGCCTTTGAAAGACCAGTGGCCCATGTTCCATCACGACTTGATGAACACCGGTGCTTCATTTAGATTTGATATTGACTGGTGATTAGTTAACGATAAATACTATTCTTGACTAGTTTTGAATGGAAGTTCAATGCAAGTTAGGAAAATAGTTTGCCTATTCAGTGTACTACTCATATTCTCTATGTTATTTGGTAGTGTGGATGCTTCGTCTGATGCAACTATATCTTTTTACAGTGATGGCGTCACAATTGATTTAGTATACCCTGAGGAAGCGTATCCAGCAGAAAATATCTGGCACAACGTAACGATACGAGCCAGCAAAGCAATTACCCTGCAAAACTTCACAGTTGTTATTAAAGCTCCTGTAAGCTCAAGTTGGCAAGTTGTTTTTTCAGATAAGCTTCCAGGCAATTGGCCTTTAGCAGCAAACACTCCTTTTGAATGGCCAATTATGACAGACATCTTGCCTCAGAAGACAAATGGGAAACTATCATGTTTCGTGTACGTTAACACAGGCCAGAGCGCAGATTATTCATCCTATAACATCTACACTACTGAGGTTCGGGAAATGACCTATAGTGAGCTATCAGCAAAATATAATGTTCTTTACAATGACTATTACCAACTAGGTGAAGACTACAAAACCCTTAACGACACTTATAACATTTTGCTGTTAGACTTTGGAGTTCTAAATGCATCCTACAACGAGCTTATAAGCGACTATATTATTCTTAACAATACTTTCAATGATCTTGACATTCGATTCAAAACTCTGGACAGAAACTACAAAGAACTTGACTCTATGTATGACGGTGTAAACTCCGCCCACGATTCGCTTATTGAAGACTATAGCGAATTACAATTTGATTACGAGGTTCTTGACTCCACCTATTACGACCTAAACGAAACATACTACAAGCTTCAAAATGTTTACGGCATACTGAACCAGACTTATACCGATTTGCTTGAAAACCTCAAGTTCTTGGAAGAAACAGTTGGCGATCAGAGTAATAACTTGGACGTTGACCGAATTGTGATGTTTATTTTCACTGTAGCAGTTGCAGTCTTAGTCGCGTTCATCATTTACCTCAAAAGGAAAAAACAGGAACCTTACTTAGTAATACGTAAAGAAACAGTCAGCTTAAACAAAGATGAAGACACTTAACCCCCTCAAATCAAGTTAGTGTGAAGCGATTTCTAATGTCAATCAAAGGAAAGAAACGATAGGGTCGAAAGCAGCCGTCTTCAATTTTTCCGATATGTCTTAAAAATCTCGGCGGCAAAGTTTATTAGCCTACTGTAAAAAGTTACATTCGAATGAAGCACATGTCGTCAAAAAGCACAATTATTGATTCTCTCGTTTACAGATTGTTACTCGAAAGCACGAAGGGATTTTATGACGAAAATAGCTGAGTTAGGCTTCTCCGATGGTGTAATCGTCGAAACAGTGTTTTCTACCTACAACGTGGATGGAGAGGTTAGTGCTGCACCTATGGGCGTAACAGTCGATAGTGGCCAACGCATAGTTCTTAGGATTTACACTTCATCATTGACTTACAAAAATCTTCAATCGAAGAAATGCGCTGTGATAAACATGACCTATGACCCAGAGGTATTTTACAAGACAGCCTTTAAAGAAACCAACCCTAATGGTAGACTGCCTCAGGATTGGTTTGAAACTGCAGAAATCGTTGACGCGCCAAGGTTGCGGGCAGCAGAAGCGCATATCGAAGTTGCAGTCTCTGACATAAGGCAATTTGACGCTGAAAGAGCTGAAGTCCTACTCGATGTTAAACTTGTCCGAGCGGCAAGCATTTTGCCTAAAGCTTACTGCCGTGCGTTGTTTGCTACGATTGAAGCCATTATACATGCAACACGCGTCCAAGCTTTCATCACGCATAGTGATAGGTACAAGCGAGAACAGGCCTTGAAGTTGTTGGAAACGATTAAAGAATGCCGTAATGTTGTGAATCGTGTAGCTCCAAATTCGACTTACTCCGAAATAATGAAAGATTTAAATCAGAGAATTGAATCGTGGAGGGCAAAAGGTGAGAGTTTACGTTAAAACTCCCGCAAGGCTCCATCTGGGACTAATAGATTTGAACGGTGATTTAGGAAGGCTTTATGGTGGATTAGGCATAGGAATAAACCGTCCAAACGTAGTTCTTGAAGCGGAACATGCAGAAAACTTGAATGTTAAAGGCGAAAAAAAAGAGCACGTGAAAACACTTGCTAAACGATTTTTCGAAACTTATAACATAAAACTAAATGCTTGCATCAACGTCAAAAAAGTAATTTCTGAACATATAGGCTTAGGTTCTGGAACGCAACTGACTTTAGCCGTAGCTACAGCACTTGCAAAACTTTTTAACATCAAGGCTTCAGTTCAAGAACTTGCCGAAGCCATGGGAAGAGGAAAAAGAACCAGTGTCGGAACCACAATCTTCGAGCAAGGTGGATTTGTAGTCGACGGCGGAAAAAGCTCTATCAAAAAAAGATTTCCCGCCACAATTTTCCGTCAACCCTTCCCTCAAAATTGGAGGTTTGTTGTAGCCGTTCCCAATGTTAACAAAGGATTGGCTAAAACCGAAGAAAACGCAGCTTTTGAAACATTGTCTCCCATGAAAGCGGAAGACTCTGGAAAAATATGCCGTTTAACAATGATGAAGCTTCTTCCAGCGCTTGTTGAACATGACATCGAAAGTTTTGGCGAAGCCCTAACTCAGATTCAAATCATCATTGGCGATTACTTCGGGGAGGTTCAGGGCGGAACCTACGCAAGTCAGACAGCTACTGAAGGCATAGTTCTAATGCAGAAACTCGGCGTGTACGGCGTTGGACAAAGCTCGTGGGGACCAACATTCTACGGGTTAACCAAGAAAGAAAAAGCTAAAAAAATCGAATTGAAGGTTAAAACATTCCTCAGGAAAAACGGAGGCGGACAAGTTTTCATAGCAACAGCAAACAACAGAGGAGCCTACATCAAAGTCATTAGATAGCAGGTGATTTAAATTTGAAAGCGCTTTTAATAACAGGTTTGCTTGCAGAAAAAACAGTTCAACGCTACGTCAAAGAAAGTAACGTTGAAACAGACGTTTTCGCATTAAATGTTCCTGTCGCTGCGTTGTTGTCTCCTGAGCAAATAGCCAAAGCTCTCAAAAAAACTGGTGTCAAAGGATTCGACTTAATTTTAATTCCAGGGCTTATTCGAGGCGACGCAGCTATCATCGCGGATTCCATAGGGAAACCAACTTTTAAGGGTCCAAGATACGCGGCTGACTTGCCAATAGTTTTAGAGGCTTTAGAGCGTATTAAGCTTTCAACAGTGACGCCTGCCTGCGATCTACTCACAGACGAACTTCAACAGAAAGCTTTGCAGGAGTTTAATGCTGTTGAAAAAAACAGAGTAGCCTTGCTGAAAAAACCCGGCAACATGTCAATCGGCAGATTAGCGGTAGGCAAGGATTTTCCTATGCGGGTGTTGGCGGAGATTGTTGATGCTGCGCTGATGACGGATAAGGAGATACAGAAGTTGGCAAAGCATTTCGTGAATATGGGCGCTGACTTAATTGACGTTGGCATGGTTGCGGGTGAATCGAGACCTTCAGATGCGAAGCGTGGTGTGGAAGTGGTGAAAAAAGTGGTTGATGTGCCCGTAAGCATTGACACGCTTGACCCGGAGGAGATGCGAGAAGCAGTAGCTGCTGGCGCAGACTTAATATTAAGTGTTGACGCGGGAAATGTTGAGAAGGTAGCGGCTTTTGCCTCTGACGTTGCTGCGGTGGTTATTCCAACCAACCAGCATGAAGGATACTTCCCCAGAAAAGCTGAAGAACGCATATGTTTTCTAGAGGAAATTATGCAGAAAGCTACGCAGTTGGGCATGAAAAGGCTAATGGCAGACTTAATTCTTGAACCCTTCAATGTGCTGGAGTCAATGGTTGCCTTCCGCGATTTTGCATCTAGAAACCCTGATATTCCGCTTTTTGTTGGTGCCTCAAACATTACCGAATTGTTTGATGCTGACTCGATTGGAGTTAATGCTTTACTCGCACTTTTGTCGTCTGAAATGAATGCAAGCATGTTGCTAGCTACGGAGAAAAGCAACAAAGCAAAAGGAACCGTCATGGAACAAGCAGTAGCAGCTAAAATGATGTTTCTATCTAAAAGGCGAAGTTCAGTTCCTAAGGATTTAGGCATCGACCTGCTAATTTTAAAAGATAAGCGGAAGCTTGAAGAGGCATACGACAAGTCGCTTGAGACAGATGCTCAAGTGATTATAGCTAATGAAGTCATTGAGCCGGCGACTTCGTACTCGCAAAACGTATTTAAGATAATTGTTGACCGTAGTGCGGAAACTATTGTTGCACTTCATTATACCACTGCAGACTCAGATACGCCAAGCAATATTGTGAAAGGAAAAACAGCTGAGGCAGTATACTCTAAAATCGTGGAGATGTGCTTGGTAACGAAACTTGACCATGCGGCTTATCTGGGAAGCGAACTGGCAAAGGCTGAGGTTGCGTTGCGAACAGGTAAAGAATACATACAAGATAGAGTTTTATTCAAACGATAGCGCGCTTGAGCGGATTGTTCAGTCACTTGAAAGGGGTTGTTTTTCTTCACGTAAAAGGGTTTTCTTCAGAACACGGATTATTGGCACACCTACGATGACAGCTAGAATAATTAACATTAGTCGTTCCCATGGGTATATGAATAAAAGGAACGCCCAAGCATCTGGATATGCAGCGGTGGCTACAATTGGGTTTTGACCAATAAAGACGTAGAGCTGGTTGAGGATAATTTCATAAAGTATGTTCCCCATGAGATGCTGCATCATAGTTCCGATGAACGCCAAAATGGCTACTCCAGCAACCAGCGTAGTTGATTTTAACGATTCTACCCATTGAACTGCTTTGCGACTCAAAGGTGAAAGAAGCACTATAAACGCCACTATATGCACCCAAATAAAAGGAATCGGTATGCCGACTACGTTAATGAATATGCTAGTTAGTGGGTTCACAAGGAACCCCACCAGCAAAGCTATGTTAAGTATTAGAGCGGGTAAAAATTTGCGTTTAATAAGCAATCCCAACGCGGCAACGTTTACAAATGCAGGAAGAAAATCTAACCCCAGAAAGACTACTGGTTTTCCTAGAGCCATTCCCAGAAAAGTACCTAAGATTACGGTTACGCCTCCAATGTAGGGACCTAATAGAATTCCATAAAGGGGGGCAAGAACATCGGATACAGAAAAGCTTGCTCCTGGAACACCAACCATGGGCACAGTTGGCAATATTCTTAGCACAGAATATAGCGCAGAAAATATGGCGATTGTCGCAATGGTTTTTGTTCTTTTGCTTATGTTAATTGGGTTGCTCGTTTTAAACACCTTTGGGTTTTTTTTCATTGGCTTGTAGTTTTTTACACAAGCTTATAAAATTTTCTTATAAAAACTAGATGACAAGCGCATTTTGAGAAAAATATTAAACTACCATTGGAGAATGGTGACTGAGCAAGTCTACACCGCAACCAATCTCTTTCCCACCGTACACTGGAACGACAGGAGTTTTTTGGTTCAATTCTTGAAATGCTTGAAGATTTATACAAATAACTCAACTCAAAGCTACAAAATAAAAAAAATAAGTCCGATATGTTTTTGACAGTTTTTTCCTTTCTATTTACTACAAGAAGCCTGCAGTGGTCGATGTGAGGTTTTTCGGCTTCTGTGGATATATCGCCAGTTGTAATGTAACCTCTTTTTTGGCGTTAAGTTACAGCTCAATGGGTAGTGTGCTAATAGGTTTAACAGTGAAATGTACTTCTTTCTATTTTGTTGTTATTGTATATAGACATCCAAGCGGTTTTAAGGCATCATCAATTTTCTCTATTAATTCATTTATTTGAGACGCGTTAGGTTCTTCATGCCATTCGAAAAAGAAATCATATTCCCCCAGTTTTTGTCCATGTTTGCTAATTATGCTGTGACAACGTTTCACTGGGAGCACAATGCCAGTTCGCTCCATAAAGAACCCGGAAACAAAACCTCCTTTCGATGACGGCTTGCTAACATCTAGCTCTTTAGCTACGCGTGGTGAAATATCGTGTGCTATTACATAATCCATTATGCATACTTCAGGCATATTGACTGCGAGCTTTTCAAGTTCTTTTATTGCCTCTAAAACGGGCGGACCATAAATTTTAATGTAGCTTCTCATTGATGTTCCTATATACTTTTAGAATTTTTGAATTTAATAAAATTACCCACAACTTCTAGGTTTACCAGTGGTGCGGAGGGTGGGACTTGAACCCACGAAGGCCTTCGCCAGAGGATCTTAAGTCCTCCCCCTTATCTTAGGCTTCGGATCTGGCCGCCTATTTAGACCTGGCTCGGGTACCCCCGCACCAACCTTTTACACTTCACACATAGTGTAGTTTAAGGTTTTTGCATTATACAGAAGCAACCTAGGTTAATTATAGCTGAAGATACCAGCTATACGAATTATTTCTATTTAAGCATCTTTACACTAAAAGTGTGAATCAGCAAATAAGGCAAGTCAGTGGGAAAATGGAGAAGAGCCAAGAGGAGGTGAGCCAAAATGATTCAACTCTATTTTCCCTTCAGCAGCTGATTCAGATGTGAGATAAAAACATAAATTTTAAACTGCAGAGTTTTGAATATGAAAAAAATATTTTTTAAGATTTAGAAAGCTTCAAGGAGGGATAGGGGTTGAGAAGTCCCAGCCCCGTTGTTTAAGCCTCCCCTTTCTCCAATTTGAAGATATTGACTATAATTTAAAAGGGATATTCCAGTATCGCAACATATCAGACATTTAACGCAATTGCAATAAACTTGAAAAAGTTACTCTGGAAACCAAAAAAGATAGTTTAAAGGTCAATATACACCATTTAACTATCATGCGACCTGCCTAACTTCAGAATAGAGATAGAAAAGCGGAAATGTTGAGTTACTAGCGCGTGAAAATTGATTGGTAGATATCTAACAAAACATAAACAAAGAATGTTGTATTGACTACAAGATATCCCAGGGATAAAGGATGAAGTTTCCTAATCCCTAGCTTCAAGGAGTCTCCTCCATTCTCCCTGTTCAATTAAGTAAATACCTTAAAAAGAAAAGCCGTGTTTCAAACTCGGAGTAACTTCACAAAAAGAAAAAAAGAAAATGTTCAGTTTGTTTTCAGTTTGTTATTTTTGCATTTCTTCCATTATTACAAACTGATTTCCGTCTGGGTCTAAAGCCGAAGCCCACCAGCCTACACTAGGAACCTCCATTTTTGGGATAACAATTCTACCGCCCAGTTCTTCAATCTTCTTGCAGTATTCATCTACTGATTCAACAGCTATATAATTCACTGGTTTATGCTCAGAATCCTGTCTTTTCGTTGAACCACCATTAACGCCATTTCGCAGAAACATTCCTTTTTCATCAACAGGAACAGTTTGAATCCCCCAATATTCAATGGAACCCGGCATCTTGATTATTCTCCACCCGAAAAGTTTGCTGTAGAAATTGCTTAGTTTTTCCACATTATCTGCAGGAATTTCAAAATGCAGAAAAGTGTGATCAACCATTTGGATTTTCACCAAAATGCAATGTGAATGACTGCCCTAATAAATTTTGAAATAGCGGCTGTTGGAGAACCCTTTCTTCAGAAGAAATTTGAATGCTTATTGCGTTTATTTGAGTAGAACTCCAAGATGGATTCGCATACCCAAATCAGAAAAAAAGTAATCCAGATCTTAGATGAACTCTCTCAAAATACTTAATGTACTAGGGTTGGCATGATAGGACCACTAGCTCCATAATAAATGGTAGCTACGCCACCACCCAACCCCATGACCACTCAGAACTTTTCTCATTAATTTAAATCTTATGAATCCAAAGTTCAGGAGTGGATTAAAACCCCTCATAGAGCACACTCTTTTTTTCACTCCGTAAACATTCAAAAAAGGATCAAAATGCAAAAAAATTAACATCAGATTTTGAAATAGTTCTGAAAAGAGTTTAAATAAGTGAAAATGAGTATGTTCGGCCCAAGGAGAGAAGTGCTTGCAGATTTTCTAACTTTTTTCTCCTATAGTTGGTACTGCAAGCATAACCCTCCCCTTTCCAAAATTCGATTTTAAACATTCTCATGAACAGATTGAAAATATGGCAAAGCTTTTTCCTCAAGTCAACAATGATCAAATTGAGAGGTTTTGAAAACACTCGAGGCAGAAATAAGGGCAAGATTTTGACAGGTCTAGCCAAAGTGTTAGCTTTTGATATATAGGTTAGTTTGGATGGTTATTTACTTTTAAATCAAACTAAAATATGAGTTTACCGCATTTCTATTTACATTCATATTTCTATTCATGGTGGCATGAAATGGTTTATTGCTAGAATTGAGAATTATAAGTCACATATTGCTTTATGTTTTTCAGAGTTCAGAAGAAAGAGTTTTCTTGACTTCTTGTTGGCATTTATTCATTCTTTCCATCCTGAACAGGCAGTTTGCCTATTTGTGTTATCCAACCACATCTGGTGCATTGCGAAGAACCATTCTTCAAGTTGACAAAAACTTCGTTTTTGCAGGTTGGACACTTCAAGGTAACGCCACGAGCAAAAAGAGCAATGGCCTAACCTTTATCAATTAACCTTCCATTTAAGCAATATATCCAGATTCATTCCACAACAAAAGGCAATTCTAAATTCAGCTACAGCAAACTGGAAAGCAACAGTTAGAAAATTTAAGAAGTCAAGGTTTACAGGTACCTTCAGTTGTTGACCAAGGTCAATATATTCAAAGCTTTAAACCTGTGCTACATAAAAATGGTTAACCCTACTAGTAATTATGCCTGCACCAATTATTGGAAGAAAACTTAGGCTGTAGAAAGTACTTCCTATTGAAGCGACGAAAACATAAATAGGACCATCAGAAAAAAAAGGGAAGCAGATTTTAGTTTTTAGTCTATTTTCTTACCACATTTTGGACAAAAGGCAGCGTCAGATTGAATTGGTGCCCCGCAATATTGACAAAACCGCTTTTCTTCAGTGGTAGAGATTGCAGGTGCGGATGGGGGTGCGGGTGCAGGCGGTTGAGTTGGCATTTTGATGCTGAAGAATCCTACGGCTGCTAGTATCCAAGCGATTAACCTTAGAATTTCGCCGATTAAAGGTATTGCAGCTCCTATGAGAAGGATTAAACCTGCTGTGTTGAACATGTGCTCGCCAGACTTTTCTGAAAGGCTATCGAGCGATTTTTTATAGAATATTGCAGCAATCAGAGAGAAGACGTATAGTACAATGATAGTGATTATTACTATTCCCAAACCACTAATAGGTGCTATTAAAGGTGAAATTGTTGCAAAGCCGAACACGAACATTAGGATGAAAGCTGCCAAAGCTACGGAGCCGATGATACCAAAGATGAATCCATAAAGGGCGTTCTTGAATATTTCTTCGTCATTGTAGTAGTCTGCCATTCCTTTCAAGGCAATTAGCACTATTATAATTCCGATTAGGTTGAGAAATGGGATTGCAAGCAGAATTGCACCAATACCGCCTAATGTTTTGTTGGATTCCAGACTCATTTTATTTCTCCTGCAACCAGATTTATTTGAACTTGAAATAAAGCTTTCTGCTAAATCTATCTGTGCTTCATTTTCCTTAGTTTGACATTTTTCAAGGCAGATCCTCTCAGAACTATGACATAACATAGAAGCATCTGTGCAATTACTAGAAACATCGGTATTAAATCGCCGCCAAAAATATAATTCCGATTGTAGCATCGGGTTTACAATTCAAAAAGAATGCTTAGGATTCCAGCAAAATAATAAAGGTAAATACTGGAGATTGAAACCAACCCACTGGTAAGAGATGATAAATAAAATCAAAATGAAGAATCTATCTGTTTTTGAAGCTGGATGTAATGCTCAAATAAGTTAAACAGGTGAGTTTTTGGTTGGCTTTTTTTGTTTTGTGCGTTCTTTTTTGGATCCTGTCGAATAAAGTAGCCATCCTAGAGTCCATATAATTACAATTATGGGTAGGAGCAAAATATTGATAATTTTTCTTTTCGTCGTTAATTCCTATAAAATTATGGGAAATATTCTATTTATAAACATAACGCTGTTATACAAAAAGCCGAACCCCCAAAAAACACCCACAAACGTGAGCAACTGCGTAGTGATTAAAAAGCATGCTTTCTATTATCTATGAAAAAAATAAAGCATAAATAAAGCATATTCTAGGATTATTTTCTTTTGATTCGGTAGAGTAGTAAGCCCAATCCAACTAAAACAACAGTTATTGTGAATGCAACCATTCCCCCTACTGCTAGGTATTGACTTGTATTCTGCACATTAACTTCTCCATAAGTAGAAGATGTGGGTTCTGGTGAAGGAGAGGGACTAGGAGAAGAAGACGTATTCTCTATAGTGAAAAAGACTGTAGAAGTGCTATCTACTGAGAATGCTCCAAGAAAATATCTTGCTTTAACCTCTAACTTATGATTTCCATCAACCAGACTATGCAGAACAGTGTTAAAGATAATCTTGGTGTACAAATGGGTGTACTCAGGTATTGAGTCTATCCGAATACCATCCAGAAACAAACTGGCACTGAGACTGCCAGATACAGGTGTAGAAGGAGTTTCTGGCCTAGTTAAGTTTACAGTGATGTTTACGTCACCACTTGAATATGTAGCATGGTTTTGAGGACTCAAAATTGATATTTTAGCTGGAAGTGTTTCAGATGGAATAGGCTCCCACCACCAGTATGGATTAGTTTCTGCCAAACCAATAAAATGAGCTCCAACTACTGAAAACAATAGAGCAGATATTAGAGCTAAGACTAATGCTGTTTTCTTCATTAACAGCACCATACAATACTAGCTAATTTTACTCTAAAAGGTGTATTTGTAAAGATTTCTTGACTCAAAATATTTTGTATAATTCAAAGTCTCTTAGCAAAGGTCTCCAAAGCTCCAAAACTGTCATCAAAATGTATTTCTATCCCAAAACTAAAAAGAAAAAACACACTATTCTAAAAGAGGAGAGTGAGTACATACCAACTCTTTTTGCAGTATACAACCTCAAAGACAAACAAATGGTTGAGGAATTCGACAAGTACCTCAATGAAACAAAGATTCCGGGAATCAGAGGAGCCCCCTGGTGTACTGCCTTCAACACTTGGAAAGTAGACAAGGTTCTTGCCCCAGCAGTATCTGAGCCAGAAGGAGAATTGCCTTCAGAGCCTCCTTATATGTATGTTGCCAAGATGGAAGTATCTGATTTAGAGGCAATGGTAGCTTTTCTAGGAACAGAGGCAGGCAAGAATTTTATGAAGTCTTGGAGCATCTACTTAGACCCCACATCCATCTTCACAATGGCTCATGATATGTAGCAACTAAAATGATATACTAGGAAATAACAACCTTCCCTCCTTTTTTTGTTAAAATAAAAGTTTTCTCTATGCTCCAAAACTAATCCAAAACCTTGAAGTTTTCTTGGGGAGAACAAACAAAAAAATGTAGGAAAATTATTTAATTTATCTAATATGACAACTAATAGCATGAGGCAAAAAATTCCAGATTCATTAGCTCCCTGTGGAGTCTATTGTGAAGCATGCCCCTCTTTTCAAAAAAGCTGTTTAGGTTGTGGTTCAGAAAACAAAAATCAAAAAAGAAAAAGCAAATGGAGCTGCAAAATAAGAGTATGTTGTTTTGAAAAAAAGAATTTGAGTTTTTGTTATGAATGTGAAGAATTTCCTTGTAAAGTGTATTCAAGAAAATTAAGTGAATCCCATAAAGGAGATAAGAGATATCAATATAGACATGAACTACCAAGCAACTTAAGAAGAATACAAAAGATTGGAATAGAAAAATGGCTAAAAGAACAAAAAACAAGATGGCAATGTCCTAATTGTGGTGGAACAATAAAATTCTATCATTACAGATGTTCAGATTGTGGATTTGAAAAATAATATTAATGATTCCAAAATGCTATTGAAATAAATAATTTTTATAGACCTTCCAGAATCTTGTTTTAATGGTCTTTTTATACCACCTATGCTGGTCAAGGTTGGGATTGCTTTCTTTTGATGCCATAAAGAAGCAAGCCTACACCAACTAAAACAACAGCTACTGAAACTGAAGTAGCAATGACTAGTGATTTTGGGAAAGGCTCTGCTATTGTAAAGTAGACTGTTTCTGATACTCCAGTATTCCCAGCTTCATCAGTTGCGTAGATAGTAACATTATGGTAACCATATGACAGAACAGTCAAGGTAGTGTTACCTCCAATAGTGATATTATCTTGTCCATCTAAACAGTATGTGATTTCTGAAACTGGTTCATTAACATTGAATGTCAATGTGACATTGGATGTGCTATATGTCTTGTTCTCGGGAGAAGTAATTGCCCCATGAGGAGAAACTGTATCCACTCTAAAGGTAACATTTGTACATAGAGTAAAACTATGTACAAAAAACTTTGCTACTATTGTGTGGTAACCATCTGACAAGTTCAAGGGTATCGTATTGGAGATAGTCTTTCCATAATCATAGTGATATTGGAAAGATTCCTCTATTTCGTCATACATGTAGTAAAAAGGACCACCATCTACACTATACCTATACCCAGAATGAGCAAAATGATGAACAAATTCAATTTTAAGATTAACAGGGTTTGAGTAAGTCCTATTTTTTGGAGATAATATGTAGACGCCCCAACCATATCTTTCTGCAGGTTCAGGATTTGCTTCTGCCAAACTAATAAACTCAGTTCCAACTACTGAAAAAAGAAGTGCTAATATGAAAGTGAGTGCTAATGCTGTTTTCTTCATTACAGCACCCAACAACACTAGCCTATTTCATGTTAAAAGCAGTTTTTGTAAAGATTTATTGACACAAAAAACATTGACTATCTTCTCTTGATGAAAAAGACTAGCAACCCTAAGAAGACTGCAATTGATGTCACTGCCAAGATTGCACCTGCAATCATATCTTGATCTGTCTGTTCAGGTTGTTCATAAGGAGTTGGTGTCGGGAACACCTTCACTATAGTATCAGCTAAAATGTGATCTTTAGGAATATATTGTTCATTTGTCTTCACTGAGTTTAGAGCTTCTCCTCCACCTATTGCATAAATAAAATCATCTATTACAGCTAAAGCAACAGCATAACGACTTGTGATCATGGGAGCACCATCACTCCATTCATCTGCTACTGGGTCATAAATTCGATTCAAATTCAATGCAAATGCAAACCCTTCACTTCCACCAATAACATAGATTCTTTTTGGAGCTAGGGTACCTGTGGTAGCTATAGCAGATACGGTCCGAGACAAAGATGGAAGATTCTTGCCTAAACTCCAACTATCTGTTTCTGTGTTGTAGATTTGATTAAGATCACTCTCTTCTGGTCCTCCTGCAAAGAAGTATATTTTCTTGTCAATAATAGCTGAAGCATAGGCATATACTGGATTTGGCATTGGAGCCTTTATTGTCCATGTATCTGTTTCTGGGTAATAGACTTCATTAATGTCAGGAATATAAGAAGGTGGACCAAGTTCAATATTATTATAGCCTGCTACAAGATAGATCTTGTTTTCTACTGTATTGGCTCGTAAGTAGCATCTTGGTGTTGGCATTGATTTTTTAGTTTCCCATGTGTCTGTTTGGGGATCATAGACTTCGTTTATTCCACTCATTGAGTGGCCAATTGAGTAAAGGTTTATGTGACCTCCTATTACGTATATTTTGTTTTTGTATGCTGCAATAGCAAAGTCTTCTCTATGGGTTGGCATTGGCGTTTTTGAGGTCCACATGTTGGTTTCTGGATTATATTCTTCTGTTGCTGATTTGCTTATTGCATAGATTCTGTTGTTAACTACTGCTACTTTGGGAAAGTATACATTTTCATTTAATGGAGCTCTTGAGATCCAAAAATCGTCTTTTTGTGCTCTTGCAATTGGGATTGAGGGAAGTATTATGCTTGCTAAAAAGACAGCTAAGATAACAAGAACTTTGACCATTATACTCTTGCTCATAGCATACCCTTTCATGTTATCTTATTCCCTGCTAAAAGCAGTTTTTATCAAAGTTTCTTGACTAACTGGAATGCGTTGTTTTATCAAAGTTTCTTGACTAAAAGTGCAAGAGGCTCCCTGAATTTGTTTTAATGGTCCTTAAATACATCTTCTGTTGGTCAAGACCAGTCAGGTGAATAAGATGGTGAAATACAAATGCTTCAAAACAGAATGCCCAGAATGCGGAAACTTTGGTTCACTCCAACTATTCATAAACAATACCAATAGAATCACATACTCCAGAGTAAGACATTACAGTGGAAAAGCAAAATACACATACTGCAAAATACAAAACATAGAAAACCTGAAAACTTTATTATCCAACAAAAACATTTCAATCCACACCAACAAAACAAACAAAGGTCAAAAAGGTCAAAACAACAATGACCACCATATTGACCAACAACTCAGCATTTCAAGCCTAAAATCAAAAAACAGGTGGGCGGGTAGCTCAGTACGGATAGAGCATCACCCTCCTAAGGTGGGGGTCGTGGGTTCAAATCCCACCCCGCCCGTTTGGACTTGCACCCACTCCCTCTGGAAGAATACCTTAAACAAAATCTCCGTGAAACAACTGTTCCAAGTTATCTTAAACGTTTGAAGGTGTTAGGTAAACTTGGGAATTTAAATGAACCAAATAGAATGAAGACGTTGATTTGCACCTATCCTGTTAGTGAAGGCAGAAAAGGGCTTTTGGCTGATGCTTACGATTACTACGTGAAATGGAAGGGTTTAACTTGGATTAAGCCTAAATTCGTCAGGGAAGACAAGCCGATTTTTGTTCCTTTAGAGAAAGAATTAGAACAATTGATTGCTAATGCCTATGAAAAGATGAGTGTGTTTTTAGAATTGCTGAAAGAATGCGGTATGGATTCAGGTGAGGCTTGGAAGTTGCGCTGGATTGACATCAACGCTGAGAATAAGACAGTTGATGTTAGACCAACAAAAAATCACAATGCTCGCACATTGCCAATAAGCGGTCATTTACTTTCAAGATTGCTTAGACTTCCACATGAAAATGATAGAGTTTTTGCTTGTCGGAATTTGGATAAATTCAGATATAGGTATGAAAGAATGAGGAATGTGCTTAGTAAGAAACTTGACAATCCGAGAATTTACGAAATAGCGTTTAGGTCTTTTAGGCATTGGAAGGCTACTATGGAATATCAGAAAACTAAGGACATTCTACACGTCAAATGGCTGTTGGGTCACAAGCGAATAGAGAATACTTTGGTCTATACGCATTTGGTGAACTTTGGCTCTGATGATTACATTTGCAAAGTTGCCCATACTGTTGATGAATGCACTCTGTTGATTGAAAACGGGTTCGAGTATGTTACTGAAATGGATGGCGTGAAATTATTCAGGAAAAGGAAGTAGATGTTGACCAAAAAGAAGAGTTTTATAAATCAACCCTAAGAAGATAAGTGCAATGAAAACGGTACACAAAATATTGTTCAAAAACTCCAGTGATATGAAGGATATACCAGACAAATCTGTAGACTTGATGATTACTTCTCCCCCTTATCCCATGATTGAAATGTGGGACAAGATTTTCTCGAAACAGAACACAGTAATTGGAGAAGCTTTGGAAAATAAGGATGGAATTACAGCTTTTGAACTGATGAATAAGGAATTGGACAAAGTCTGGAAGGAAGTTTACAGAGTTCTAAAAGATGGTGGAATTGCCTGCATCAATATTGGAGATGCAACAAGAAAGATTGGAGACGAGTTTAAACTCTATTCCAGTCATTCAAGAATACTCCAATATTGTCTCAAATTAGGTTTCAGCGCTCTCCCTGAAATATTATGGAGAAAGCAGACAAACGCTCCAAACAAGTTTATGGGTTCAGGAATGCTACCCGCAGGAGCATATGTAACTTTGGAACACGAGTTTATCCTAATCCTACGCAAAGGTAACAAACGTAAATTCACCACTGAGGAAGAAAAGAACCGCAGGAGAGAAAGTTCCTTCTTTTGGGAAGAAAGAAACCTTTGGTTTTCCGATGTATGGGAAGGCCTGAAAGGAACCAGACAAAATAACATAAACAAGAATAGCCGAGACAGAAGCGGGGCGTATCCTTTCGAACTTGCTTATCGTTTGATAAATATGTTCTCACTGAGAGGAGATACCGTCTTAGACCCATTCCTTGGAACTGGAACTACAACAATCGCTTCAATCTCAACTGGAAGAAACAGCATAGGCTTTGAGATAGACTCAAACTTCAAGGAGCACATAATTTCAAGACTCGAAAATATTGGGGATTTCTCTAATCAGCTGCTGCAAAATCGAATTGATAATCATCTAAAGTTTGTCCAAGAGCAAACCAATGCAAAAGTAAGATTGCGATATAAGAGTTCGCATTATGGATTTCCCGTCATGACGAGTCAAGAAAAAGAAATTGTTTTTGATAAGCTGACTCGGATTAAAACAAAGGGCAATATAATCGAAGCTGAATACCAGGAGATGAAAATCTCTTGATAGGAGTTGCTTCACCTTGGTATGTTAATTGAAACCAAAAAAGGGGGATATGCGGGTGATATCTCCACTTGGTCGTGGGTTCGAATCCCACCCCGCCCGTTCTGGAAAAAAAAGGATAGGTTTGGTACTTAATGCTTTAGAAATCAGAAGTTAGATTTCGGATTGCGGGTGATATCTCCACTTGGTCGGGGGTTCGAATCCCACCCCGCCCGTTATCTAAGAAAAGGCATAGGCTTCGTACTCAATGCTTCATAAATACGATAGCGCCCGGTTAAACCGAAGCCTCCTGATTTTTAAGAAGTCTTATTAGCAAAAGCAATCAATTTATCCTAAATGAAATCAAAGGAATTAGGAATTTTTCTAATTTTTATACTGATTTCAACTCCCATAATAAATTATACATCACCAAATACTGCTCAGAGTGCTGAGACAGCTACAAGTTTGTACTTTGGTGTTGATGTCGCGTTTGAAAACTTAGGTGAGACATTAAGGATTATTGATGAAGTAAGTTCTTACACTAATTTGTTTGTGATTGGCTGCTATGGACCAGTAATTCAAAGTAATAATAGTCGCCCAATTTACAATGAAACAAGACTTAGTTACATAAGCGAGTATGTTTATGAAAAGGGTTTAAGTTTCATAGTTTACTCTGATTATCCTGGTTTTCCCTCGACAGAATGGCTTGATAATGCAACAGCTAATTTTGGTGATAAATTCTTGGGAATCTATTACTATGATGAACCTGGAGGAAAACAGCTGGATCAAGCAAACTATCCTGCTTTTTACTACGCAAAAAACTTCAGTGACGCAGCCAACAAGTATGTTTACACCGTAAATTGGTGGTTACGCAGTGGCCCCTACTCAATCGGCAGAAATCTCGGCGACCAAACAGAAATCCAATTGTTTACTTCAGATTACGGTCTTTACTGGTTTGATTATCAAGCTGGCTACGATACGGTATTTGCAGAGTATGGCTGGAACAGTGGCTGGGAAGACTATAGTCGCCAACTCAATGCTGCCCTTGTTAGAGGAGCAGCTACAGCTATGAAAAAAGATTGGGGTATAATGATTACATGGGCTTATCAGCAACCTCCGTATATGGAGCCAGGCCCTGACCTCTACGAAGATATGATGTCAGCATATTTGAATGGCGCAAAATATATCATAGTATTCGACAGCAACAAAGATTGGACTGAGAATGTTCTACAGCAAGACCACTTTGACGCCATGAAGCAGTTTTGGCAGTACGTACAGACAAATCCAAGAACCACAATGCCTCTTAGTACCAGATCAGGGTATGTTCTCCCAGAGAATTATGGCGAAGGATTCCGCAGTCCAGATGATACGATCTGGGGGTTATGGAGAGCAGATTTCAACGTCGCTGAAGGGTCACAGAATTTTACCACCAACATAAGAATGAGTATCGCTACCCTTTTGCAGATGTTTGGACCTAAGCTAGACATTGTCTACCCAAGAGCAGATCAAACCGTTGAGTCAATAGGCTATGAAAACGTTTTGTATTGGAATGACACAAGGTTAATTCCTTATGCGCAGAATATTCCATCCCAGAGTCCAGCTGGAAACGAATCCGCGTGGCAGCTACCTACTCCAACACCAAGTGTTCCACCTATCAGCGGTCTAAATTTAATTGGATTTTATGTTTTCGGAATAGGCATTCTTACCTTAATTGGAGTCTTTGCCTCAGTTAGAGAGCTAAGAAAAAAACGCACTCCGACAGGGTCAAGGGAGACTGAAACGTAGGCTTACACTGAAGCCCTTCCGCGTGTGATAGTGTCTTTTCATCAATTGTAAATTAACAAAAAACGGGATTTTTGCGGGTGACATCTCCACTTGGTGGTGGGTTCGAATCCCACCCCGCTCGTTGGGGATAAGACCTCGGACACTTATGAACTTGGCAACGTTGGCTAGTTGCGTTTCATCAATATTTTACTCTATTTAAAGTCGAGCTTTTTGGTGGAAATTGAAATCTGAACACTAAATTACTGATAATTTTCTCTGCACTATTAGACCATATTTTGGCTAGTTCTATTCTATTACAAGCCCTCACGGTAATTTTTTCTCTCGAAATCACTTAGCTTAAGATTCTTTTCACTTCTTCCTTATCTGCGTCCATTACATACTTAATTCCCGTTGATTTTGCAGCTTCAGGAGTTAGAGCAACGATGTCATCTCGCGTTATGTGCTGAAGCCCGAATTTTCGGGCACCACACATTAACTGTTTTAACCCTTGTATCAATCTCTGATTGTATGTATAAAGACCCATTGCCCCTGTAGGAAGCCCTTCAAAATTTTTCCCGAGCTTCTTCTTCAACCTGCTTGCTTCGACAAATATTGCCTCAAGAGTGTTCCCATATCTTCCGTAGTAGATGGGCAGATTTTCTTCCTCAACTCTCTGACCTACATTTTTACCTACCATTGCTGCAGTAAGGGGCGCTCTAGCCATACCCACAGCTTTTACGTATGGTGAACCAAGAGCAATGGCTTTAAAGATGTGATCTTCCAATGTGATGCCTCCCGCGAAGGCTATGCTTGGTAGATATTCTCCTTTCTTTGCTAGTGTATCTGCATATTGATAGGTTAGTGACCATATGTCTACACTGGGTATTCCCCACTCGTTCATCATTCGCCAAGGACTCATTCCTGTTCCTCCACCAGCACCGTCAATGGTAAGCAGGTCAATCTTAGCCACGGAAGAGAATTTTACAGCACGTGCCAAGTCTGCAGGTCGATAAGCCCCCGTTTTTAGAAAAATATACTTCGCACCCAAGCTTCTCAAATCTTTTACTCTATTTACAAAGTCCTCCCTGTTAACCATACCAACTCGGGAATGCCTTTCAAACTCTGTGAATTGTCTTTTCTCAAATGCTTCAATAACGTCTGGATCCTCGGGATCCGGAAGAACTATGTATCCTCTTTTTTTCAGAAGCTGAGCTTTAGTTAGGTTCTTAATTTTAACTTCGCCGCCAATATCCTTGGCTCCTTGACCCCATTTTAGTTCAACTGCATCTACTCCTAAATCTGAAATTGCGTACTCAAGAACCCCGAGCCTTGTATCTTCTATGTTGGCTTGTACAGCAATGGTGCCATAACCTTCTGTTTTCCATTCATTGTAGATTTTAACTCTTCCTTCCAATTCTGGAGAATGAATTATTTTTCCATTCTTGAATTTTGAGTTAACATCCATGCCACATACATTTTCCCCTATGACTTGCATGGTTCCTGATATTGCCGCGCCGATTGCCAATTCTTTCCAGTTGTC
>CAYFXZ010000010.1:0-53948 GCA_964347245.1 uncultured Candidatus Bathyarchaeia archaeon
GTGGCCGAGGTGAGGTAGCCTGGTAGCCTAGAGGCCTGTGGAGCCTTTTGCCTGGGTTCAAATCCCAGCTTCGGCCCTCATTGTCCCCGTTATCTATTATGTTAAATTTTCTTTTATTTGTGAGCAACGCAAAGATAGCTTCCAGTTTCATCCTTGATGTTAATTCCTATAAATCCTATTTTCTTGAGCAATTGTCTCATCTCAGTTTTTTTAGGCAGTGATGAATGAGCTACGTGTTCTGAAACTTTTTTGTGGTGGGCTTTCAGTTCTTCGCTGCTTAAGGCGTGAGCTATAACCAGTTTACCATCGGATTTCAAAATTCTATTGATGTTCTGTAGAGCTTTTTCTTTGTTTTCAAAATGAGGGAAAACGCCAAAACATATAGCGGCGTCAAAAGATTGTTGTGGGAGTTTAGCGTCTTCAATGTTGCCAACTTCTATGGTAACATTCTTGAAGTATGAATACTTTGTCTTACATTTCTGTGCCATTTTTTCTGAGAAGTCGATAGCAGTAACTGAGCCGAATTGCCCCACTGCTTTGGTTAGGTAAGGAATCATCAAGCCAGTTCCGGTGCCCACATCCAAAACGTGTTGTCCCTTTCTCAGGTCGAATTGCGTGACAAGTTTCTCTAAAAAAGAGAGTACCTTAGGAGTTTGGAATCTGTCATCCCAAGTTTCTGCTGCGTTGTCAAAATAGTCTTTCGCCTTCATTTTAGGTTACACATTTTCTTTTTTCGCCTTTGTAAACTGTGCAGACATCTTTAAGCTTTATTATTGCATCTTCGTTCACTTTCTTGTTATCGATTCTGGCAACGTTTCCCGTTTTAAATCCAACCACAGTATTACTTTTTTACAGTTTCGTATTACTATCAGCTGTTATTAAGTCTTTACTTGTTATCGTCAAAAGCTTAGCGTTTATTAATTGCAGGCGGCGTACATATCTACCTCAACCATTTCCTCGGATTTTTGAAGAAGATGAATACATAGTAAAAGGCGCAGAAACTGAGGAAAAAGCCATGAAATTAATAGAAGCTGGATTCGAATACGTCACTCAGATAGATGGAGCAAGACTATTCAGAAAACGCAAATAACCCCTTTTTTTCTAACGCTCGTATTTTGGTTTTTTCTCAAGATTTAACAGTACATACTCAAGTTAAGAGCGGATATCACGGAAAAAGCTGAAACAAAGCTCAGGAAAGGCAAATAAGCCACATTGTTCTTTTACTAATGTGTCTCACTGAAAAAACCATGACGACGGACTCAATAGAGGAGCTAGTAAAACAAACCTTGCACCAATGACAACGAGTTTACCCAAACATGGAACAAGTGAGATACGGGCTTAAAATCCCATGCTGAGAGAGCTTAACCTAGGGGAGCGCAACGCTCTGCTGTGACGTTAAGTGTTAGGTTACTTGGGAAACATCAAGCCCGTTAAAAACCAATAGAAGAGTTTTTCAGATTAGGTTTTTAAGTTCAGCGTTTACATTAAGAGCAAGGAAAATCATGATCAAGTTGGGAATTGGGTCTTGGATTTAGAAAAGAAGATTGAGTTAATATGTAGACCGCCTACAGAGGAGATACTGACGCCAGAAGATTTGAAGCAACTTTTAGAAACGGAAGAGCATCCTATAGCCTATAACGGTTGGGAGCCTTCGGGTTTAGTGCATTTGGGGACGGGAGTGATCTGCGCATACAAGATGAAGGATTTTGCTGAAGCAGGTTTGCGTTTCAAAGCGTTCTTAGCTACGTGGCACGGATGGCTAAATAACAAGCTTGGCGGCGACCTTTTGCTTATCAGAAAAGCAGCTGACCTTTTTCGTCACTCATGGATATCGCTTGGCGTGCCCCATGAAAAGGTTGAATTCATCTACTCGGACAAGCTCTACGAAGATATAGATTATTGGGCGAAAACCGTAACGATAGCCAAAAACTTGACCATAGCTAGGACAAGGCGTACTTTGGAGATTGCTGGCAGAAAAGAAACTGATGCCCGCTACGTCTCGGATTTCCTGTATACTCCAATGCAAGTCGCCGACATATTTCACATGAAAGTTAAAATCTGCCAATTAGGTCTTGACCAACGGAAAGCCAATGTCGTCGCGAGAGAAATTGGCGAAAAAATTGGATACTGGAAACCCGTCTGCATTCACCACCACTTGCTACAGGGATTAGAGAAGCCCGATGTGTGGCCAATTCCCAAAGGGCAAGAGAAAGAAGCGGTGGCTTCAGCAAAAATGTCTAAGAGCAAACCAGAAACCTGCATATTCATTTATGATAAACCCTCGGAAATAAAACAGAAGATGACGAAAGCCTTCTGTCCTGAAAGGATTGTAGATTTCAATCCTGTCATAGACATCTGCAAGCATATAATCTTCCGAGAAAAACAAGTGTTCACTATAGAGCGACCAGCCAAGTTCGGTGGCACCATCGAATTTCAAAGCTTCGGCGAACTAAAAAGATCGTACGCACAGGGCAATCTTCACCCGCAAGACCTCAAAAATGGTGTAGTTGCAGAGCTCGTTGCGATTCTTGAGCCTGTACGACGTTACTTTACGAACAAGCGTGAGGCACAGGAATGCTTAGAAGCCGTTCGGAAAGCCAAAATAACAAGGTAAACCCCATTGTCAACGCGGCTGAAAAAGAAAGAAGAAAAAATTCTCAAGATTCTTGAAAAGTTGGCGGAGGAGTGTGCAAAAGGCAAGCCAGTCATAGTAGAAGGAAAGAAGGACGTTGACGCCCTTTTCGCTTTAGGCGTAGTTGGTACATTTCTAATGGTTAAGACCGGCGGAAAATCCTTTTTGGACGCAGTTTCTGAAATAGAAAAACTGGGGGCAAAAGAAGCAATTCTCTTTCTGGATTTTGACAGGCGAGGAAAAGAAGGAACAAAACGACTCAAGCAAAGCCTAGAAAGAGCAAAAATAAAACCTAACACAAAGTTTTGGCGTATCCTCTCAGCTTTGGTGGGCAAAGAAATCCAATGTATAGAAAGCCTTACTTCTTACCTTTCTACTCTCAGATGTAAGATTGGTTCATCGGTTTAGAATCAGAACTTGCAATAGCTAATTTGAAATAAGGGAAAGTTAGTGTCTTCAGAAACAAGTTCTATTTGAAATGCTTTTGAAAAATTTGCCGGATTTTCTGTGGGCTTTTAAGCACATATATGTCTTCCATGAGTTCTAGTTTTTTAACTTGCTCCGCTTCTTCCTTTCTAACTCGCAGTTTCATCTCTTTTCCATTTGGAAGTCTAGTGTAAGCAGGTCCTTCTTTGTAGTCTGTAGGGGCAATATAGACAGGCACGAACGCTTTTAGACTCATTATGGCTGCGTTGGTGAGCATAGTGTCGCCTATGCTATTCGCGATTTTGGCGACAGTGTTTGAAGTGCTGGGGGCAATGAGCAGAAACTCGTATTTGCCCATTTGCATCCATGCTGCAAGGAAGGGTGCATTAGAGTTAACTTCAACTCGAACCTTATCGAAGTTTCGTTTCACTTCTTCTTCAAGTCGGTAATATTTTAAAACTTGGTCTGCAGCTTTGGAAAGAAAAACCTGTATCTCTACTTTTTCCGCATATTCTTGCTGGAGTTTCTTCATTTCTTCTATGAAGTCACCGATTTTGTCGCCGGCACCTGTAATGCCCCACGCCACCTTCCGCTTCCTAACTTTCTCCGCAGTCATTTCTTATCCTCCTGCCCATACCGCTTCAAGAATAAACCAAACTTCTTCACTGTTTTCCTTAAACTCCTGAAACCCTCCTCATCCAGCTTCACACCCTCCAATGTATCTCTCGACCAAAAAGTCGCACCCAAATTCGCACCAAAAAACCCGCCCCCCACAGGAATCATCCCCTGTATGATATAGAATATGTGAATCTGCATAAGCGCAAACTCTTGACCACCAGCCCTATCTCCACCAACCACTATACCCATGCCAACTTTGCTCCTGAAAAAGTTCTTATCCGTAGCAACCATTGCTCGCATCCTATCCATAACCGCCTTTGTTTGAGCACTCACACCACCATTGTATACGGGTGTAGCAAAGATAATTCCCTGTGCCTCAGCAAACAACGCGTAAAGCTCTTGCACATCATCCTGAATAACGCACTCCTTATCCTTGAGGCAATAATCACAATGAGAACAATAATCCACCCATTTATCCCGAACAGTCCAAAAACGCGTTTCAAAACCCTGCTCTTCAAGCATATGCAAAGCTTCCCGTAAGACATATTCGGTGGCTTGATGCCGTGGGCTGCCGCATATACCGACAATTTTCATGACTCATCAAAACTCAATACTCATTTGTGCACATTAAACTTTCTCAAACAAACAACTGCTCATTCAATAGTTTATTCAACAAATCTCCGCTTTTTTGCTCTTCAGCTATGGATGACAAAAACGAAAAATCGAAAATGAAAAAAGAAAGAATTTTATTCGGCTTCGTAAAATTCTTGGGGTTTTGGTGGCGTCGCTGCCAATCCTCTGCGTTCACGTATCTGCTTAATTATTTCAGCTTGCATTTGCTCTGGAACCGGTGCCCAACGGCTAAATTGAGTTGCCCAGAAAGCTCTGCCCTGAGTCGAGGAGCGTAGCTCATCTGCAATTCCGAAGGATTCAGAAACTGGCATCTCAGCCTTGACAATTACCATTTCATCTTCGTTTGTCATATCTAAAATTTTACCACGCCGTTTTTGCACTAAAGCTATTACGGGGCTTACAAAATTGCTCGGAACTTTACATTCGAAGCTTATCAAGGGCTCCAAAAGCTTCGGATCGCTCAACAAGAATGCGCACCAAATTGGACGCCAAGTCATTGGCAAAATCTGGGCTGGCCCTCTATGAACTGGATCTTCGTGAACTGTAATGTCTTCCAAGTTAACTTTCAAACCGTAAGCAGGTTCCTTCGCTAAAATTGAAGTATGGACCGCTTCGCGAAAACCAGACTTAATATGGTCTAACACTTCATCAACATATTGTCTTCCCTTTATTCTATTGACCAGTAGGTTATTCTCTTCGATAGCAATGACATTTCGTGCGTCGTCAGTCGACCAGCCTAAAGCTTTAAGGGTCTTCTGACGTTCTTGCCTAGTCTGCATCTCAGTTATCTTTTCCTCTTTAATTGCCTCAATTACTTCGCTAGGCAATTTTTCCAAAGTGATCCACAGTTTGCTGTGTTTGTTAGGGCTTTTGCCCATTATGGGACGGCCATTATACTCGTGGTTGATGGTTTCACGATAAATAACAATGGGCTTACTAAGCTTTGCTTTCAAACCTGCCTCTTGCATTCGGTACGCGGTAATCTCAAGGTGGAGTTCACCCATACCGCTTAACAAGAATTCTCCGCTTTCTTTGTTCATGTTGAAATGCAAGTTTGGATCTTCAGTTGTTAACTTATGCATAACCTTGTCGAAAAGGGGAAGATCTTTGACGTCTTCAGGCTCAACTGCCACCGTTACCACTGGATCAGAAACATACTTCAAACCTTCAAAAGGTTGAGTTTCCACATCTTGTTCGGCAACGGTTTCTCCAACGTGAAGCGATGGCAATCCTGAAATTGCAGCGATATTTCCTGCGGGAACCTGATCCACTATTACTCTATCGGTTGCCATGCTCATATAAACCTGCTGAATAGTGCCTTTCTGATGGCTATTTACAAGTTGCACCGTTTTCCCTTTTCTAACTGAACCACTGAAGACGCGACCGATAGCTACGGTACCGCTGTGAGGGTCCACTTCAATCGTTGAAATACACATTAAAAGTGGGCTATTAGGGTCTACTTTAGACATGCCCTTTCCGGTTTCACTTTCCACATCGCCCGGCCAGATTTGACTCTGCCTATAGGGTTGCGCTATTAAAGGGCTAGAAAGATGTTCACAGAACATGTCCAAGATTGGCTCAGGTAAGGGGGCTTTCTTGCTTAGTGCGTCAACTTTTTTACCTACATCTTCTGGTGCACCAGTGTATGCGTCAATGATGTCACCAAATGAGATTTCTCTAGCTTTCATGTGCGGTAGGTTCAATCCCCATTTGTGAAGTGCTGAGCCAAAAGCTACTCGCCCGTCTTCAACTTTAACTTGCCAGTCTTTCTTGTGTTCATCCGGTGCGTACTTTTCTATGAGTGTGTTTATTCTTACGATGATTTTGGCGAATTTTCGTTGCACTTCTTCAGGAGTAAGCTTTATTTCTTTTATTAGTCGGTCTACCTTGTTGATGAACAAAATAGGTTTTACGCGTTCACGCAGGGCTTGCATCAACACAGTTTCTGTCTGAGTCATGGGTCCTTCAACTGCATCGACAACCACAAGTGCGCCATCTACTGCTCTGAGGCTTCGGGTTACTGCTCCGCTGAAGTCTATGTGACCTGGAGTATCAATGAGGTTTATCAGGAAGTCCTTGTTCTGGAATGTGTGAGCTAAGCTGATGTTTGAGGCAAAAACGGTCATCTGCCGTTTCTGTTCTAGTTCCCAAGAATCGAGAAACAGTTTCTGTCCGGCTGTCTGTGTGCTAATTATCCCGGCGGCAGCTAAGAGGCTGTCTGAAAGGGTTGTTTTTCCGTGATCAACGTGGGCGATTATACTTGTGTTTCTAATGATTTCTGGATTATTCATTAGTCTAATTATTTCTTCAACTTGCTTGTACCGCGCCATAACTAAACATTCTCCACTCTTGCCAAACTAGTTTTAAACTATTTTTAGTGTGAAATGTGCCAATCTGAACATTTTTTTAAGTTCTCTCTGAAATAGATAAGCTACATGGAAATAAAAACTGTCTCCTATTAACTTTATGCCGACCATTCACGAATATTAGATAGAAATATTATACGTATTTGATCACTCTTGTTTCATATTTAATTAATTCAAGTTTAATCTTGGTTGTCTTAGCCAAAAAAGCTTTGATTGCTATTATTATAACTCTTCTTGGTTGCCGGTATTTTCAGAGGGTAGAGTTGTTTGAGAGTCGCTTCTAAGAAGCAAATCAACTAGGGTTTTCTCATCTACTTCTGCGCGCGTTCTCCAGTCTAAATATACAAGATCGTTTTCGTCTTGTTGTAAATATCCGTAGCGCATGTACCTATCAAGGTTTAAGCCGACTTTCCAGCTTGGAAGCTTTTCTTTTAGCAATTGTTCCAGATCTTTGCGCGGCGTTTGCCCTTTCTTGCTGATTATATATGCAATGGATACGGCCAAACCAGCTAAGTCGTCAATTCGCCAACCAATCATTTTTGTTTCTTTCGGTGTCAGATCGCCTCGCAATGTGATATAGAAACGTGCTTTATCAAGTTGCTCGATAGATGGTTTCTTATTTGGTTTTTTTTCTTCTTCAAAAACGGTTTTAACCTGCATATCCAATGATTTCAAATAGTCATCGAGTATTTCGAGGACTTTGGGGTAATCTACACCTAACGCTTTATGTAGCTCCCAACCTTTAACCCCTGGTTTTTGGTGTCGCCTATAAAACAGCATGTGAGTTGCGCGCTTCATTTTGCTCGCGTAAATTCCCCTAGTTTTCTTTCTCAGTCTAACTCACCTCTCTTCCATTTCTGCCAATTTTCATAAGTAACAGAAATGGGGATTGAAATTGACTGTTTCGTAAGAATATCCGTGTTGCGTTGTTCGAAGGGTTTGATTAAAATCTCCTCTTCCAACGGGTGAATCTCCAGCGTTGCGTAGCCGTACGTTATCAAGAAGCTTGTCAGGAAAGCCCTTTCCACTGTCTCATCATAGGTATATGCGCCGATGAAATCCCAGTAGGGGATTTTGCCATCGCACCCATTTTTCTCCACCTTTTCTTTCAACTCTCTCCAATAATCATCCAATTCATCAGAAAAGAATTGGTTTCCGAGAACACCTTGTTTTAGCAACTCGTCTCGGCTGATCTCTCCAACTGCAACTTTGTGGACGCCGAGATCTTGCCAGCGTTCCATAATCGGTTCCAAGCTTTTCCAGTAGCGCATAGCAGCGGATAGACTGTTGATGCTAAGCTGCTCCAATTCAATAAGTGGGTGCCAAGCTTTGAGGAATAGGCTCAGAATTTCTTCTTTTTTTGCTTTCGTAATTGTTTCATCAAGCAGAAACGGATCAGTATAAAGCGATGTTGAGCAATACTTAACCCATTCGCTTTGAAGCTTGATAGCTGAAGCCAAATGATGAATAGCCTCCGAATCCAAGTTAAGCTCGTCAGCTTCCGTCCACTGAGGAAAATACTCTTTGACCACTTCAATTATGTTGTCAACTTCAAGTTGAAATGGATCGATTGTCCGATTTTCGATAGCCGTGCATATTTCTATAATATGCTGCAGTTTTTCTCTGCCTATTCTTTTCTGTTCTTTGTTAGAATTCACTATCCAACCTCTCGAACTATCGATTTTCCTTCAACGTTTTGAACTGTAACTATATTAACATCATTTTGAGCGAAGGTAATCTGACTCGGCGTTATAGCGATGTACTGCGCTGTTGAATCCTTTATTATAGATAAGAGCATGCGTGCAATCATTTCTCTGTTTTTTGGGTCCATGTGAATGTCATATTCGTCCACAGCTCTGAATGGTGAACGCACATGATTCTGCAACGCTAATAAGAAACTCATTGTCGCCGTGGTTCTTTCACCGCCACTTTGAGTGTAAGCGTTCAGAGCGACAGGTTTTCCACCCTTGAAACCAACAAGAATTTCTAATCCTGCGTTTTCTATATCATGACTATTCTCAAGATGTACTTTACCTGTTGCCGAAGTTTGACTCATAATCTTCTGATACTCAAAGTTTACACGTTCCAAAAGGCGCTGTATCACAGTTCTCCATGTTTGTAGCCTAGTTTTGACTTCTTCAAGGGTTTTCTCGCGGTTTTCCGCAACCACTTGTGCCTTCTGCTTTAGCTCCAGATAAAGGTTGGAATAAGACTCGTACATGCGCTCTATATTTTCTGAAACATCCGCGAGTGCAGCTAAATGGCCTTCCGTAACGCGGATTTCGTCGAGAAGGTCTACAACGTTTTTGATCACAGCGATTCGGGGTCCTTTCTGTTTGGCCTTGACCATAGCGTCATTAAGATTGGCTTCAGCATCTTTTAGTGTACGATCTATTTTCTTCAGATTGTTCGTCACGTTTTCTCTGCGGTAATGGAGCAACGCTAGTCTAACTCGGTTGTCTAGAACCTTTTCAGTGACTTTCTCAGTTGCGTCTTCAACAACTTCCATTCTAGTTTTGTTTTCTGCTACTTTATCACTAATTTTAGATAGGTTCTGCCACGAGTTCTGAAGCATCTCTTGAAGGTTTCCTTTTTTGAATAGTTTAAACCCGATGAGTCCATTTTTTCTGATTTCAGGCTCAACCTCTTCAACCTCTTCGAGTAATTTCTGAACCATGGAGACTGTGGTCTCATTTTCGGCAATTCCGCGTTCTAGGTTAAATCGCTCATCTAAAACAACTCTCATTGTCTCCTTCAAAGCTTCATGTTGGCTCTGCTGATCTGCAAGTTGTCCTTTCGCGGTTTTTGTTTCCTTTTCAATTCGGTTCAAGTTTTCCTTTTCCTTTTCAAGGTCTGATAGTAAGCCTTTGAATGTGCCTTCACGGCGTTCCACTTCCGCCCATGCAAGCTCACGGTTCAGAAATCGCCGTTTAGTCTGCAATTGCTTTTTCTCTTGGTACTTTGCATATTGTTCACGCCAATAGTTAAGAGTCTGCTCCGCGGATTCCAACATTTTGCTCACGGTCTCTTCTTGGCTGAGAGTGCGCGTTAACTTACGCTGTGCTTGCAGTACATTTTCGCGAAATGGTTCCAAACCCACAGCCGCTTCTACCATGCGCAATTTTTCTATTTTGGAAAGCACTGAGAATTGTTCTACCATGTTCTGGTGCATTATTATGAGCATGTTGTTGGGATCAACACCAAACTTGGCTAAAAGGCGTTCAACATCTTGTTTCGTAGCAGCGCGGTTCTCAAGTTCAAACCAATACTTTCCGTCCCTCCTCAAAACTCGGGTTAGAAAAAGCTGATCTTTATTGTATTTTCGAACTGGACGTTTTCCACCTCGTTTGGTGTTATCCAAAATGAGCGTAACACGCGCTTTGTCCTTACCCCAACGTATTAGGTCACTTAGCTTTCTTGAGCGTTCTGTATATGATTGACCAAGACCAACCGAAACCGCTAAGAGAAGCGAGGATTTTCCTGAACCGTTAGGTCCTCCGATGAAGTTGACGCCAGGCTTGAAGGGTACCCTAGCATACTCATAGCTCATGAAATTCTCCAAGATTACTTCCTGTATTAACATTGCAGATATTTTGCCTCTAATTTAGCGTGCGTTAATAGGTGAAAATTCTATTATTTAACCAAATTGCACAGTTTTGGGACAAATAATATAGTTTTCATTTTCGTTTGCTGAATTATTTAACACCGTTCATGTCACATACGAAATGGAACTCTGATTCAATGAGCTTTCGGGCTTCGTCATTTGTTTTTGCTTCGGCTGAATGGTATTCTTCGCGGCTGAGGTCCCATAGGTGCATGTAAATCTGGGTGTTCTTTATTTTTTTATGTCCTAACACGTGCATACTCCAGCAATCATTCTACAGGTGTTGCTTACGCGCGTGATTAGTATCTAAGACTACCCACAAAAGCTTATATACAAGCATTAACTCAACCACTAGATTTAACGTTGTTATAATGTTAAAAAAAACGAAAGGAGAATGAAAATGATTTTGAAGAATAGAATTATTGCTACTTTGATTTCTGTGTTTGCGGTACTGACTATTACTTTTACACTTATCGCAATTCCACTTGTCAACGCTCATGATCCACCATGGACTATTTCTACTTACGCTTATGTTGTGGTTTCACCTAACCCTGTGGGTGTCGGACAAACTGCTTACGTCAACTTCTGGATCGACAAAGTGCCTCCAACCGCAATAGGTTATTGGGGTATGGTATGGCACAACATGGAAGTAACTGTTACAACTCCCAGCGGAAATACTGAATCCTTGGGAACTTTTGATTCTGATGCCACAGGAGGGGCTTGGACACAATATGTACCCGACGCAGTTGGCGAGTATACGTTCGATTTTTCCTTCCCAGGTCAAACAGCGCAACTCGAAAATCCATACCCATACAACTTACCATTGATAACAGCACTCACGTATTCATACATTAACGATACTTTCACAGGAAGCAGTGCATCAACTACGCTCATAGTGCAGGAAGAGCCAATAGAATCAACGGTTACAATTAATCCGCTTCCAACCGAATACTGGACGCGCCCGGTAAGTTCGATGAATAGAGAATGGTCCCCAATCACTGGAAACTGGCTTGGACTTGGATCAATAATTTTTGGCAACACTGGACAGTACGACAATAACGGCAACTTCAACCCATACACCGAAGCCCCGGGTAGCGCTCACGTTTTGTGGACGAAACCTGAAGCTTTCGGCGGGCAAATCGGAGGAGAATTCGGCCCCGACGAGACAAGCCTCTATGCAACAGGAACAGCCTACGAAACCAAGTTTGGCGCGGTTATCATCAATGGAGTGCTTTACTACACGCAATATCCAGGAGCGGTTACCAACATGGGACCGTTGCTCGCAGTGGACTTGCGAACAGGAGAAACGCTGTGGAGTGTGAACGCTTCTAACTCTTTGCGAGTGGGAATGATACTAAATTTCAAGACTGGCGACCAATACGGAGCCCATGCATACCTGTTTACCGGACCTACAATATTTGGTCAAGGTTTCATATATGGCAATACCCCTAATGTCTGGTCAATGTATGATGCTATGACAGGACAGTGGATACTAGATATCGCCAACGCGACTGCAGGTACGCTTATAACAGGTGAAAACGGAGAAATCTTATCTTATACTGTTGCAGAGGGTAGATTAAACCTTTGGAATGTTACCAAATGTATCTCTGAAGGCTCAGGAAAAATCTACTACTTCGGTAACTACAGCCCTAACGAAATTTGGAGACCACCCCAAGGAGCCACGCTAGACTGGAATGATGGCTACCAATGGAGCGTTCCGATAGCAACTGAAATTTCAGGAAAGCCTATTGGCGCCGGCGGTCTGGCAGTCTCAAGGATCAGTGATGGCATAGTGCTCATGACGGCAATGCCGAATCTCTACACCGGCGCAGTTCCCGGAGGATCACAGCATGGTTGGAGAGTAGACGCAGGTTACAGTGCAGTTGACGGAAGCAAAGTATGGGGTCCTATAAACCGAACCACAACACCGTGGACCAACGTTCCAATAGGCCCTGCTGGGGAAGGTGTTTACACTGAATACACAACCCAATCAATGACGTGGAAGGGATACGACCTCCAAACGGGTAATCTGCTTTGGGGTCCAACTCAAGCTTACAATAGATCTTGGGGCTACTTCGATAATAACGCTAAAGGGGTTATCGGCTACGGGAACCTCTACGCATGGGGTATGAGCGGAGAGGTTTATGCTTTTGACATAAAGACCGGTGATCTGAAGTGGAGTTGGGATTCTGGAAACGCTGGCGTTGACACTCCTTACGGTACATGGCCTCTAGGTACTTGGTCTATGCAACATATTCTCGCAGATGGAAAACTCTACGTAAGCTCAGGTCACGACTATACTCCACCCGTGTTTAAAGGCGCCAAACTTTATGCTATAAATGCTACTACCGGAGAGGAAATTTGGAATTCATTAAGCTTTAACATCATTAGCTGCCCAGCTGTTGCCGATGGTATAATGCTATGGTTTAACGGCTATGACAACCAGATATATGCCTATGGCAAGGGTCGAACTGCTACAACAATTACAGCTTCACCGAAACTTTCGGTGCTTGGAAATAGCGTATTGGTAGAAGGTTTTGTCACTGACCAGTCTCCTGGTCAAACCAGTTTGGGAGTTCCTGCGGCTGGCACTCCAGCAATATCCGATGAGGACATGAGCGCCTGGATGGAATACCTGTATCAGCAACAACCTAAACCTTCAGACGCAAAGGGTGTTGAAATCACCATAACGGTGCTTGACCCGAACAACAACGTTTACGACGTAGCCACAACCACGAGCAATATTGACGGCTTCTACAGCGCCACATTTACGCCGCCAGTCTCAGGCAAATACACTGTTTACGCCACCTTCTCAGGATCAGAATCATATTATAGCTCATCAACAGTAACTGCCATCAACGTTGAAGAAGCAGCTGCCGTTGCAGAACCCACTCCTGCTCCAGCATCAGCCGCTGACCTTTACTTCCTGCCAATGTCAATTGGCATGATCATAGTAATAGTCATAGTCTTGGTTTTGCTGGTCTTGATGTACAGAAAACGGTAAGCTCGCAACAAAAGCGCACAAGTAATCTTTCCCCCTCTTTTTTTCGGGGTTACAAAATCATAGGCGTAGGAGAGGGCTGAGAGGGCTTTGCACAGAACATGCTAACAGCGGTAGTCGTTAGCTTGTTGTCATCTTTCTCTTCTCCTTTAAGTTGGTCTGTGCTGCCCCAGCAAACCCTTCTCCAGTTTTTTCTAAACAAATAATCAACTTATAAGCAAGATTTCAATCTAAAATTTGGTTGAATTAACACGCCGATATCTGCTTTATGATTTATAGAAAAATGTGTAGTATTGTGGTTTAGAAAGCACGTTATGCTTCGGCAAATAATTCCTAATAATCCGACTGCTAGAAGCCATAGTCTTCGGATAGAGCAAAAGAGTACAAACTTGCTGCAAAACGAACGAGGCTACCTCACCTCGACCGCTTTCTGTAGATTAGGAATAAAAAAAAGAAAATGTTGTTGCGGGAGAAATCGCCACTTCATAACAATAGAAATATATGCTTTACGTCTGAACTTTATCACACTGCTTTTTAATACTCATAACTTACCCTTTTTTCCTTCGAACTAACCCAGCGTTTAGGCTTGTCAATCCGCCTTCTTTCATACTCCCAAACTTCTTCAGGAATCTCTAATACTGAGTTGAGTTCCCACTTTTCAATAGCATTAAACTTGTAATCTCTGTCTAATTCATGTCGTTTCATAAACTTTGCAGCTTTACTCATCGCGTTTGCCAGTGAGCTACTAACTGACATAATTCTAACATCATCTTCCAGATTGCTAATGTGTATGTATACAAATTTTTTCTTCATACCCTGAGCACTCAAAAACATATTATCAGATTAAATTGTTTTTAACACCTTTCAATTAATCAAAAACCATCTAATGTTAAAATTTCGACCCGATTTTAACTAAAGAAAAAATGGAAAAGGTTACGGTTGACAACAAAACGAAGCAAGCTACCTCACCCGATATTTGTTTTAGCTAACAGGCCAAACTTGAAAACCATTTTGGTTTCAAAAAATTGTTAATAACGGGGCTCTTTACATAAATCTTAAGAATTGAATGGAACATACTGGTCAAAAAGTGAATCTTAGAGTGGAATTTGATGGTTAAAAATAGAACTTTAGACAGTCTATCTTGGGGGCTCTTTATAATACTGGTCGGCGTTGGCTGGTATGTCGGAGCAGCCTACGAAATAGATACTGGAGCATACATAGCATTAGGAGTTGGATTAATACTAGTAGGTCTAAACCTCTCTAGGAAGCAGATAGGCATCAAAATAAGCAAGTTCAGCCTTTTCGTGGGTATAGTGGCTTTAGCTATAGGAGTCACAGGAGTCCTAGGATACGCACTAGACCTGTTTCTGACCGTTATTATTCTGATAGGCCTATTCATAATTGGCGAAGCTATAGAAAAAATGCTGAAAAAATGAAGGATATAAAAGAAATGAAAAAGCCATTCCCAAGACCTTTGCTATCATGTAGCACGCTAAACCTTATCTAATGTTTTTCAATTAGAAAGAAAGGGTTTGCTGAGGCTCTAGGTCCATATTGGGAGAGCTGAGTAATGAGGTTTGCTAGCTGATAACTTGTTTTGACATAGTTTGTCGTCTAGAGCCTTCTCAGCCTCGCCTCCAGCCCCCATAATTAACGATTGGCTATGGATAAAATAAAAAATGGTGGGTTTTTGCACGGTAAGTCAACTGACTGCTCAGCGCCTTTTCACATAGACATATCCAACTATTACGACGACTGCCAAGATCACGATTGCCGCAGCTGCGTAAATATACTCGATTGGTATTTCCTCATGGGGCAGAATTGGCTCACCGATTGCATAGACATATCCATCTGATGAACCCCAAATTAGCATGCCATCAACGATAGCTGGTGCTCCATTTATTGGCCCATTTGTCTCGAACTCCCAAATCAACGTTCCAGTATCCTCATTTACTGCATAGAATTTGTTGGTGTAACTTCCACCGTAGACTACGCCGTCGACAACAGCGACCCCGCCAAACGTTAGTTCTCCAGTCGAATACGACCAGATTATATTTCCTTCTTCAGCGTCGAGAGCAAGCAAATCACCGTTTGTGCCAGCCGTGAATACCCTATTATTGTGGATAGCAGGATGACTCCAACCGCCGCCTCCAAATCCATATTTATCACTCCAGCCATGCTCGATCTTCCAAAGGTGTTCTCCAGTGTTCAAATCTACACAATAGGTATGATTGTCAGTGGATCCAACGTAAACGTTACCGTAAGCTGTGGCGGGAAGGGATTCAATATAGCTATCAGTTTTGTATTTCCATAACTGTTCACCCGTGTCAATCTTTAAAGCGTAGAGATGTGTGTCAAGCGAGGGCACTAGAAGTGTATTGCCAATTGAAGCAACTCCCAACGCCCAATCGTATCCTCCTGCAAAATCTTTTCTCCAGACCAGTGCTCCAGTGTCCGCGTTTAGAGCATAGACATCTTCGGCTCCAAAAACCGCGAGCCCGTTCGCGAAGACTGTTCCAATAGTCCAAATGCCAACATCAAACTCCGCCTCATCAACTGGACCGTGCTTCCAGACTAGTTCCCCAGTGTCGGCATCTAAAGCGTAGAAGTAGGAGTCGTGTGATCCAAAGAAGACCTTGCCATCAGCAACAGTTGGAGGCGTTCTAACAATACCTTCAGTCTGATATTCCCAAATAAGCTCACCAGTAAACTCATCCAGGGCCACAAAACGATTTTCTTCCGTTCCAACGTAGACTTTTCCATTTACGACAGCTGGCACAAGAGCTGTAGATTCAGGGAATGTGCCTTCCGGATACTCCGTTACCTTTCCAGAAAACCATTTCCAAACCAGATCGTTTGTCTTCGGACCAGTGTTATCGGGTGCTCCAGTGCGTTGATAATCATACTGGAAGGTGGGCCACGACTCAGTTTCTCCATTATTAGCAAAAACAGCAGTGGCTGATACTAATATTATTGAAACCAGCAGAATAAGAAAACCCCGTAACATAAAGTTGTTTGCCATTTTTTCACTACCTTTTTTTATTTTGCTTAACTGCACAAAAACTTGATTTATAATATATATATAACTTTGTTATATTAGCGGCATTTCTTGTAGCATCTCGCGTTTATCCAACTCAGTGAAAGAGAGTGAGGTCATGACAGAGTTTAAGTGTCCTAAATGCGGAATCCACTTCCACCCCCTTCAATATTCCGTTAGAAACAGTCCAATCCCCTTCAGCAACAATCCAGTTGTCAAGGTTGGCAAAGTCGTCATTAAACAACGTTAAACCGTTTACTTCTTTATGAAAAGACGATAGAACTTTAGCCAAAACCATATTTGAAATAAAAAAGGGAGAAAAGGTTACGGTTGACAACAAAACGAACCAAGCTACCTCACCTCGGCCACTTTGTTGGAGATTAGCAATAAAAAAGGGAAAATGTTAATGCGGGAGACATCTCCACTTGCTTTTTATTTAACCAAATTACCCAGAGTTGATTAATTCTACTACGACTTTTCCCTCTTTTTTACACTTTTCAGTAATAATCGCATGCATTATGGAGCGCGATGCTGAGTAGTCATTACACTATTAGCCATTCGCTGGATACTATGTTTGTGGTATCTACTTTTCGAAGCCAAAGAATTTTATAAGTTTACAGATGCAATGGAAACATGTATATTGTTACAAAAAAACACTTATCGTTGAAGAATTAACTACTTTAAAATAAGTGGTTGCCAATTAATGAGCGAAAAGGAAACTGAACCTCCAACTGACTCGCAACTTAAAGTCACTGGAGTTGTTGCTAAAAATGGCGTTAAAATCTCTGAAAAACGAAGCATTGATTCGCTTTCTCAGCGCGGATACGGCACACCAGATAATAACTCTTTAACGTTGACTTTTTACGAGGCTCTTTACCTTTTAGATAAAGAATTACTTGAGGTTAAAAACCAGAAGGGTGTGCAATTTGACTTTCAAACTCTGCTCCAAGCCTATAAGAAAAATTGCACAAACGCATGGTTTAACTATTTGGTTTATAGGGATCTACGAAACAGAGGCTATGTGGTCAGAGATGGCTTTGGAACCGGAATTGATTTCCGAGTATACTCTCGAGGCGCTTATGGTAAAGGGCCTGCTTCCTATATGATCTTAGGCACTCAAGAAGGTAAACCTACGCCTATAGAAGATTTAGCAAAAGCTTTGCGACAATGCCGTAGCGAAAAGAAAGAACTCGTTATAGCAGTGATGAACCGTAGAGGAGAAACAGTTTACTATACAATCTCACAATTAACATTCAAGTAACCAAGTGAAAGACCATGCCAAAATTCCAAACTATACGTGGAATGCGCGACTTGCTAGAAAAAGAAGCAGCCATCCTGAACTTTATAATCTGCAAAGCAAAAGAAACCGCACAGCTTTATAACTACAAAGAAGTGATAACGCCCGTAGTCGAACCATATGAGTTATTAAGTGCAAAATCAGGTGAAGAAATGCGCCAACGCATGTTCATTTTCAAGGACTTAGGTGATCGTGCTGTAGCTTTGAGGCCAGAATTCACTGCTTCAATAGCGCGTCTGGCCATAACCGCCTTGAAATCTGAGCCGAAGCCACTAAGGCTTTTTAGTGTGGGAAGCGTTTACCGATATGACGAGCCTCAACGTGGGCGCTACCGGGAATTTTGGCAGTCCAACTTTGAATTGGTCGGTTCAAACAATGCTGAAGCCGACGCTGAAGCGATACTTATCACGGACAATATAATGAAAGCAACGGGTCTACAGGGTTACGCTTTTAAAATCGGGCATATTGGCGTGATAAGAAGTCTTCTAAGGCAAGAAAATGTTGGTGACAAAGTTCAAAACGCTGTGCTGCAACGAATGGATAAAAAAGAGTATGATGAAGCCTTCAAGCTTCTGGAACAGGAAGAATGCCGAGCTATACTTCAGGGATTATTGGAATTAAAAGGAAACACGCCGTTTGAAACTGCCGAGAAAATTCGAAAGTACGTTGAGGGTTATAAAGAAGCAGAAGCAGCTGTAGATAATCTTCTTGAAATTCTGCGATTGGTTACTGCGAGCGGAATCCCTGTTGAATCCGTAGAGCCTGCATTCGCTAGAGGGCTTGAATATTACACGGGTATGATTTTTGAAGTGAACGTGCCTGAGCTTGACATAGCTTTGGGCGGCGGTGGACGCTACGACAAGCTAGTTGAAGTTTTCGGAGGTGAATCAACCCCAGCTGTGGGTGTTGCTCATGGTTTGGATCGGGTAGCTGTTGCGATTCAAACGCAAAAAATAGTGTTGCCAACTGGGCTAGCAAAAACCGCTGTGGTTATTCCTGTGAATCAGAAGGTGAAAACTGAAGCGCTAAAGATTTCACAGTTACTCAGGGAAGCAGGGGTGTCGGTGGAGTTTGAGGTTATGGGACGAAAGATAGGTAAGGCTTTGGAAGATGCGGACAGGCGACAAATGGACTACGCGGTTATAGTGGGCGAGCAAGAGTTGAAAGAAGATTCGGTCGTTGTTCGGGATTTAACTAAAAGAACGCAAATTACGGTGGAAATATCTAAATTGGCTGAGAGTATTAAATAAAATAAATAGAAAAATTGGGAACCCTTTGGAAAAAGGGGTTTAATGTTTTAGAGTCGTCTGATGTACCTGTTGACTTCCCACTCGGTTACTTGCGTTCGGTAGAGATCCCATTCTTTGCGTTTTTCGCGAAGGAAGTTTTCGAATACTGTTTCGCCCAGTGTTTCGCGCATTAGTTTGCTTCTTTCCAATTCGTCTAGAGCTTCTTTCATATTTTCTGGCAATGAAACTATGCCTCGTTTCTTTCGTTCTTCATAACTCATTTCATAAACGTTTAGCTCGACTGGTTCGCCTGGTTCTATCTTGTTTTTAACTCCATCTAATCCTGTGGCGAGAAGAACCGCGAACTGTAGGTATGGGTTTCCTGACGGGTCAGGACAGCGAATTTCGCATCGGGCTGCAGTTTTTCTTCCTCCGAAGTTAGGGACTCTGATAAGAGGTGACCTGTTCTTATGTGCCCACGCAAGGTAGACCGGCGCTTCAAATCCTGGTACTAATCGTTTGTACGAGTTGGGCCAGGAAGCGAGAACTGCACACATTTCGCGTCCGTGGGCTAGTTGTCCGCCTATGTAGTTCATGGCTGTTTCGGAAAGATAATCCGTCTCTGGGTTATCTGCGTAGAACCTGTTTTGGGTTAAATCAGTGTTCCATAGGCTTTGGTGTGTGTGCATTCCGGAGCCGTTAATGCCGGCAAAGGGTTTAGGCATGTAAGTAGCCAAATAACCGTTCTGGGCAGCAACGATTTTTGTGATCATACGCATGGTTATGGCTCTATCAGCAGTAGTGAGGGCTTCATCGTACTTGAAGTCAATTTCGTTCTGTCCTAGGGCTACTTCATGGTGGGAGATTTCAATCTCTATGCCAAACTGCTCGGCTGTGTCGGCTATTTCTCGCCTGATTCCTTCGGTTAAGTCGCCGGGGTGGAAATCGAAGTAACCAGCCAAATCTATTGGTGTTGGTAATTCGGAATCGTTTTCCTTTACTATAAAGAATTCTTGTTCTGGGGCGCATATATACGTGAAGCCAGCATCTTTGGCTTTTTTTAGGACACGTTCGAGGATGTATCGAGGGTCGCCTTCGAAGCGTGTACCTTCTGGAGTGTATACGTCGCAGATAAGTCTGCATGATGATTTTTCTTTTGCTCGCCACGGTAGAACTGCGAATGTTGTTGGGTCTGGGAATAAAACCATGTCTGATTCTTCGATAGGTCTGTACCCTGTTATTGATGATCCGTCGAAGGGTTGTCCACTCTCAAAGATGGCTTCAATGTTCTTGGAAGACACAGCCAAGTTTTTTACGATACCGTTTATATCGGTGAATTGAAGTCGTACAAATTTGATCTCGAATTTCTTAATTTGTTTGACTACTTTTTCTACTTTTTCTTTCCAAACTGTATCTTTGAAGTTCTTCATTTTTCACATCCTCACTTTAGCTTCTATGTTTCAGTTTTCATATGTTATGGAAATCACATTTGTGATAAACATATTTAAGTTTATCGCCATATTTAATGGATAATTGTTCAAAAAAATCGAAAATTAGTGAAACAATGCGGCATAGGTTAATATAGCAAAAAAACAGAAGACCCGAAAAAAGAACCTTTAATCAAATTTCTCGACGTAAGAAATCACCAACATCTAAAACATTCTTAACTGCAACTTCATTTTTCATCGATCCATTCAAACTCCGGACTATCCGACCAAAACCCAAACAATCGCCAAACTCGTTCAGTACCAACGTATGATCACCTTTCCTCCTCGAACCATGCATATCAACTATTGCTTTTTGAAAAATATCTCTACCACAGATAAACAACCACGCTGCTTTCTTATCAACAACAATCTTGTTAGCTTTCCTCTGCGCAAGCATCATTAGTAGGTTAAAACTTGGGAAAAACTTGCCTTTTTTAATCTTTCCCAGATACATTCCTGAATAATAAAAGTCGTTTCGAGCGACTTTTAGCAAAGCTTTGTTTCGAAGGAAATAGCGACCAGCCTTGTTCATTGTTAAATCACCGGTTAACGAAAACTTGGCACCAAACTGTAACGCAAACTTCACAATCGCCTTCATGGTTTTCCCTCCCTCTTCTTTAGCTTGCAGACGAAGAAACCTTGAGTTTTATCGGGCCAGATTCGCTTGCAACGCTTCACTGATGGATTTAACTGTCTCCCAAAAACCTCAGTCAGGCCTTTCTCGCCATAGCAGTCAATCTCTTCAATATTGAGGTTCAAATGCTTCACAGCCCAGTCCATGTTAAGCTCGTTTTCTTCAGGCTCCAAAGAACATGTTGAATAAACAAGCTCTCCTTGATTATCGAGCAGTGTTACAGCTTCAGTCAAGATTTCTCTCTGCACGCTTGCGTTCTGTTTTATGTCCTTCAGTTTCCGCCGTTTAAACCAGGATCTGTCCAAAGTGTAGTTTCCAGAGCAAGGCGCATCGACAAGAACTTTGTCGAACTTCATTTTAAGCCGCGAAGCCTGCCTCGCATCAAGCTCATAAGCGATTACGTTGCTTACGTGACATCTTTCCAAATGGTTCGCCAAAGCAGCCAAGCGCCGCTTTTTAACATCTAATGCAATCACTATGCCCGTGTTCCTCATCAAATCTGCCAATTGGACGGTTTTTCCTCCTGGTGCGGCACAAGCGTCAAGCACAATTTTGCCGTTCAAATCTGTGAACAAAGTGGCTGGAATTTGGGATGCAGCCTCTTGAATCGAATAATAACCCAACAAGTACTCAGCAGTTGCTCCTGCAGAAACGCTTGAACTCCGAATCCAATAACCCTTTTCAAGAAAGGGAATTTTCTTAAAATGAACTCCAATATTTTCAAGCCTTTCTTCAAGGTCTTTTTCCTTGATGTTGGTTGCGTTTAATCTGATCGCCTGTCTGGGTTTTGCGTCTTTAAATTTCCAGCCTAATCGCTCGTAACGTTCTAAAAAGAATCCCTTGCCAGACATCAATCGTAGGATTGATAATCGCCAATAAAAGCTTTTCAAGATAAATCAAAAACTTGACTCGCAAAAATATTCACCCTAATAGAAATGGTTTTGAGAAAAGTACGAAAAGAATCTAAAAGGAGGCATTTAGGTCCAACACTAGCTTATTTTGTTATGGCTTACATAAAATTACAAAGCATTATGCAGTGACTTTCTTAAGGAATTTGAGAAATTGTCACAGGTTACTTTTTAAGAAGAGATATAAAGTCGATTTTGCTGATATTTGCATGAAAGAATGGAGAAAATAAAACGTTTTAAAGGTTTGATTTTCGCGGCATTTGTTTTTTTACTCGTTGGATTCGTTGCCGTTGCCATTTATTTACAGAATACGCCGCGTATTCTGTACCCTGAAGAAATCCGAGAGTATGAGGGACAAAACCTTTCGTCGATAGGCGACTTTAGAGAAAATGCCATAAGAGGTCCGCAATACGTAAACGCTTCAGACTATGTCCTTACAATAGAGGGATTAGTGAATCAAACAATGGAATACACTTACGACGATGTGGTCAACGGTTTCCAAAAATATCAGAAAGTCACAACGCTTCACTGTATAGAAGGCTGGTCTGTGGATATTCTTTGGGAAGGCTTCCTGTTAGAAGATCTTCTGAACGAAGCCGAAATAAACTCTGAAGCTGTAACTGTAATCTTCTACGCTTATGATGGCTACTCAACAGCTCTTCCACTTGATTACATCTTAGAAAAAGACGTTCTAATAGCCTACAAAATGAACGGCTTAACTCTTCCACCTGAAAGAGGATTTCCATTCCAACTCGTCGCTGAAAGCAAATTCGGATATAAATGGATAAAGTGGATAACAAAAATCGAGCTATCGGATAATGAGAATTACCTGGGTTTCTGGGAAAGCAGAGGTTATCCAAATGAAGCCGACGTACCATAAGAAGCTAAAAACATATTGGAAAAACGCTTAGCAAGCATTGCATTGCCCTATTTTTATGAAAAATAAAAAACATAAGAACGCTTCTTAGGAAAGTGTTGTACTCCATCTTCTCTTAAGAAGCTAGCTATTTCACATAAAATTCTGAGTATAGAACAGATGAAAGCCAGAACTCAAGTTAGGATTAAATAAGGCTCATTCATTTTCTAGTACAACTTTAAGGTAATTGCAATGACTAACATATTTGCTGTTGAACTGCAAAAAGTAGTAAAACGCTACAATGAGATTTTGGCCGTAGACAAAGTTGACTTGAAAATTAAAAAAGGCGAGATTTTCGGTTTATTGGGACCAAACGGCTCAGGCAAAACAACAACGCTCAAAATGCTAATAGGTCTAGTTCAACAAGACTCTGGCCTAGTTAGTGTTCTCGGAGTAAACGTGAAAAAAGACCCTGTATCCGTTAAGCAGCAGGTAGGATATGTACCTGAATCACCCCGTCTGTATGAATTCCTAACTGGAATTGAATATTTGGACTTTATAGGCGACATTTACGGTATTCAAGCAAAAGAGAAGAAAAGCAGAATTACCGAGTACTTGAAAGCCCTGCAACTTGAAGGTCGAGAAGGCGACATGATAAACGGCTACTCCGATGGGATGAAACAGAAAATTGCTTTAATATCAGCGTTCCTACACAAACCTAAACTGCTTGTTCTGGACGAACCATTAAGCGCCTTGGACCCTAGGTCGGCACGGATAGTCAAAGATTTTTTGCATCAATTAAAAACTCAAGGTGTAACTACCTTAATGTCCACCCACGTGCTAGAGATAGCTCAAGCCATGTGCGACAGAATAGGAATAATGTACCAAGGAAAGATATTAGCATTAGGTAACATGAGAGAGCTCAGGGAAATGGCGAGACTACCTGATTCTGGTCTCGAGGATATTTTCTTGAAATTAACTGGCACGGACGACATAAAAGCCGTGGTTGAGGAGCTCTTGAAATGAATTGGAAGAACGTCCTAAGTCTTATGCAGGTTGAAAGAAAATCCGGCAGGCTTATCAGAGGTAAAAAAACTACAAAATATCGAGAAAACCGTTTTCTAGCGTATTGGCCTTACTGGGTTTCCTTAGGCATTGGCTTAGCCGGTGGTGTGCTTGCAGGAGTAATCTACAATTTCGTCACTGTAGCTGAACCTGAACTGGTCGATATATTACAGGGCGGTACTCTGAACATTTTTTTTGCGCTTCCAACTCTTGTTTTGGTTTACAGTTTGGTCTTTACTATGATGCAGCAAATACGCCTTAGCGGAGTTAAGACCTCGACTCAGGTCCCGTATTGGTTGCCTATAACTTGGCAAGAACACACTCTGGCTTCAATATTGGCCAGCTTACTTGGTTTTCCATTGGCGTCAGTGGTGCTCATTATTTCAATAATATCTGTGTTCTCGTTGTTTATTGGCCAATTTTTTATCGCTTTGGTGACCTCCCTTTCTATGGTTGCTGCTGCCTTCATGGCAAGTGCCACTACAGAAATCTTGAGAGTACTACAAGTTAGATTCATAGGGGCTGTTTACAAGTCATCAGGTCGAGCCGCAGTGTGGGTTAGGTTTATTGGTTCGCTGCTTTTCTTTGTTATATTTTATATCGTTTATTTCTATGTGACTTCTGGAGGTGCTTTAGCAATAATCGAAACTATTGGTGCTGCTCAAACTGCAGCTTGGTTTGTTCCTTTCGTGTGGCTAGGTATAGCACTTTATTCTTTTACAATATCTGGCCTCTTATTGCAGGGAATAGTATTCATGGGTCTGGCTGTTTTGTTTATAGCTGGCTTGTTTTTGATCGCCACTTTATTGAACAGTCGATTTGGACTTTACGAACCTCCAACAATAACCATTTCGCGTGGAACCTACGCTCCAAGAACTGGTTTATTTGGCAAACTTGGTTTTTCCACTGTTGAAGCTGCATTAATCAGAAAAGATTTGAAGGCGTTTACGCGCCGAAGAGAACTGATGACAATCTTCATAATTCCAATAGTTGTCATCTTAGTGCCCCTAATGCAATTAATGCAATCAACGCAACCAGTTCCTTCCCAAGTTTCCCTTCTTATGCAAGTAACACCTTTTCTTTTTCCAGCTGCCATAATGGCAATGAGTTTAGGTAGTTTCATGATAGGTCAAGAAGGTCAAGTGGTTTGGCGAATTTATTCTTCTCCGATTTCTGCTGAATCTTTGGTAAAGAGCAAGTATTTTTTTGTAATTTTCTTTTCTACTATAGTCTTAGCGATTACCGGTGTTTTCGGGTTAATAGTGTATAATCTTTCGTTGCGAGCTACAATCGTGGCTTTCTGTGAGGCAGTTTTTCTAGTAATCGCAATAACAGCAATCTCGTTATCAAATGGGATAAAAGGAGCCGATTTCACCGAAATCCCTAGACCTAGAATGATACGCGTATCATGGAGTCTAATTAACTTAGTTTCTTGCCTTTTGGCGGGCATAGCGATTTTGACTCCCTTTTTTCCATATGCAATATCCTCCTTGGCGTCAGAATTTTTTCCAAGTTTAGTAGCAATAGGAGTTTTAGATCCTTTTTTGGCACTTTTAATCAGCGCGACCATCGCCATCGTTTTTACTTTAGTTTTTTATCGAGTTGCAATTAAAAATGCAAGAGAACTTTTAAGAAACTCCGAAATGTAAAATTACACATAATCTCATCTTGGGGAGATTTTATTGATGCAGGCCTTTAAAAAGAAAAAAGGACTACTATTTTTCTCATATCTTCTGCAAGAACTTACTTTAAAAAATTGTTTTTTTGTAGATAAAGGTAGAATTGAGATTTAGCCTGGATTGTTAAATGTCCCAAACGTTTGTTTCTCTAAGAATCCATGTAATGGTCATAGTCTGTGCTGGATTGGTGTATATTGATATATCGTGAAATTCAACAAGCATCCCTGTCTGCCTATCAAATTTTGTGTTCATATACTCGGTCCAGGTTGTAGCGTAAGTGGGGTCGTCAGCGTCGTAATATTGCTCGGTTAGCGATACAATATTTATCTCTCGTGGTCCACTCGCATATTCTCTAGTTTCGGTCTCGTTAACAACAGCTTGACTTGCTCCTAATGGGCGGATTCGATCATTTTCTTCAAGATTAGCAGCGTAAATTGCCCAAAACGCATTGCTGGGAAACGCTATACCTGTTTTTACATTCATAGTACTAGAACTCTCAATTTCAGTTTCGTTTTTAAACCGCCAGACAGTGTTAATTGAAACTTTTGAATCATTTACATCGGTCACCGTAATCTTATACCATTCTGTCATGTTTAGCTGAACATAATAATCGACCAGAGTTGCATTAGCATCATCTGAATTCCAGGAACTTTTAATTTCATAGATAAACTGATCTCCAACGTTAACTCCTGCCGCAACTCCTTGGCTGGATGGTGACCCTACAAAGACTATCACAGCCAAAACTACTGCCAAAATTATCGCGATAACTGGAATTGGAATTAAGCGAGATCTTTTTCTTTTCCCCATCCTGAACCACCTGATTTAATCCCATAATTGGTTTTTATGTTTTACGGAAAAATATTGATAAAACACTAATGCAAAGTTTTAGTCCCTTTTCATCAGCTTTTTAGGCTTCTATTATTCTTCAAGGACTCGCCGAAATATTCAGTGGAGTGTTTTTTATTGTTCTACAGATAGCAAATTTCCCAATTGCCAATCGAGGTCGAATGGTGTTTGGAAATAGGCCACGAATGTGCAAAGGTAGTGCATTATCGAACTTGATTTCTAGAATCACCCCGCGCTGCTCGTTGACGCTCATGGTGAAAGTGTTAGGATCGAATAACGATACTGAACCCAGACTAGTATGCAGGTCGATGTCAAATGTAATTCGGACGTTGCCAATAGGATAAACATATGCTTCTCGGTGATAATCAACCAGCACCACGGGTCGCAGAAGATTATATTGGCTCTCCAAGTAAAAGGTTTTAAGAAGGCAATTCTCAGAGTCCGCCAAGAAGGAGACATCACCTGCTATAATACGTTCAGCCTCGTTGCGGGTGATTCTTACGTTCTCCTTAAAGACATATTGATCACGTTTAGTTTTCCTTTCAAACTTGATAGTTTGATCGTTGCAGTTGTAGATTCTCATTCGATACTTCTTTCGTCGGGCAACTCCAGATATTTTCTCGAAGAGCGCAGAATTCTTGAAATCGTCGAAATACAGGCTCCTGACATGATAGCGCCCGTCAGGTCCCGCGTGTGGGTCTGGTTTTAGAACTGCAGCTAACTTTTTTCGAAGAATCTGATACTGGAAGTAATCAATATGATACTTCAGTTCATGTCTCAGTCGCGGTTCTTTCTTTTTATAATTCATCGTTTTCGCCTTGAATGTATCTTGCCAGCAACTACTGTAAGGGCACTCAATCCAATGATTATGCCGATTAGCAGTAAAATTAGCCAGATCGGCGTTTCAGAACCAGTTTGGCGCTTATTATTTCCCCAACCAGGTGTGGCTACAAGCAGGTAGTCCCAACTTTCGCCACCATCAGGTAAGCGACCATAGGAAACATCTCCGATTTGTTTCAAAAAAGTCACTGAATCAATTAGTGTCACGCCGTCACTTGCAAATAATCCTACTGTTTCTCCGTTTGCGTTGAGAGCAAAATTCGTATGCAAAGAAGTTCTGTCGGAAGAATTGTCAGCCCATATTAGCAGGTAACCTCCTGGTTCAATGAAAGTATCATTAGGAAAGCGCCATGCTGTAGGGTCCGTCAAGTCATCAGTTAAGTACATGCCACCTAGGTTGATCGTCTCGTTACCTGCATTAAACAGTTCTATCCAATCAGGATATGTCTCATCAGGACCTGCATGGGTAATTTGGTTGTCAGCCATAAGTTCATTAATGAACAAGCCATCAGGAACGCCACCATTGAGAGTGGGTGCTCCAGTATTCACAATCTCCCCCAGATTATTTGACAAACCAAGAGTAGGCGTCAAATAATTCCAGCTTGCACCACCATCAGGAAGACGGCCATATGAAACATCGTTCACCTGTTGATCAAATACAATCGAATCAACTAGCGATTCGCCATCACTGGCAAAAAGACCAATATCTTCCCCACTGGCGTTAAGACCAAAGCTCGTATGTAGCGAACTTCTATCAGAACCGTTGTCTGCCCAGATAACTAGGAACCCTTGAGGCTCTATTGTAGTGCCGGATGGAAACTGCCACTTAGGATTAGTCAGGTCGTCTGTCAGATACATGCCGCTTATGTTAATCGTGTCGTTGCCTGCATTAAATAATTCTATCCAGTCAGGATATGTCCCATCAGGTCCCGGAATTACTGCATCATTATTTGCCATAAACTCATTAATAAACAAATTATTAATGACTACTGATGTTTCAGGTTCATATAACTCGTTTGCTTCGCCAGGAGTTGGTGTTAGGAAGGTCCAACTTGGACTGCCGTCAGGGAAACGACCGAACGATGCGTCATCATCTTGTACTCCAAAAGTAATTGAATCAATTAGCGTTTCTTCATCATGTGCAAATAAACCTATCTCTTCACCGGTTGCATTGAGACCAAAGCTGGCGTGCAATGATCTCGGATAGAGTGTGTTGTCTGCCCAAATAACTAGATAGCCATTTGGTCCTATGTTTGTTCCTTCTGGGAACTGCCACTTGGGATTAGTCAGGTCGTCTGTTAGATACATGCCGCTGAGGTCAACTGGTTCAGTGCCGGCGTTGTATAATTCTATCCAGTCAGGATAATCCCCATCCGGGCCAGGAATAGCCGCGTCATTGTTTGCCATAAATTCGTTAATAAAAAGATCGGTGGGTATGTCCGTAGCGGGAGGGGCTTCTGGTGTCACAGGTGTACCCAAAGTATTCGATGAGTCAGGAGTTGGTGTTAGATAGGTCCAGCTTGAAGCGCCATCAGGTCGTCTACCATATGAAATGTCATCAAATTGTTGGGCAAACGCGATTGAATCGATTAATGTCTCGGCGTCTTGCGCCAGTAAAAATATAGCTTCACCTTGAGCGCTTAGACTGAACTTTGCGTAGTCTAGTGAAAGAGAAGCAGCGTCTGCCCAAATAACTAGATAGCCATTTGGTCCTATGTTTGTTCCTTCTGGGAACTGCCACTTGGGATTAGTCAGGTCGTCTGTTAGATACATGCCGCTGAGGTCAACTGGTTCAGTGCCGGCGTTGTATAATTCTATCCAGTCAGGATAATCCCCATCCGGGCCAGGAATAGCCGCGTCATTGTTTGCCATAAATTCGTTAATAACTAAGCCTTCTGGAACGGTCAAGAATTGATTAGGTTCAGCTGGTGTTATAACTAAACTCATTACTTGCCATGAACCTTCGCCATTAGGAAGACGACCGTAAGAAACATCAACATCAAGTGCGGGGTAGGAGGTACTGTCGACAAGAACAAAATTCGTGATATTATTCATATACAAGTACATGTCGCCGCCTTCCAAATTGAAGCTGAAGGGCACATGATTTTCTCCTTCAGTGACTTCACCATCAAGCCATAGCAAGAGAAATTCACCGTCGTCTAGGTTCTGTACGGGTAATTTCCACTTGTTTGGCACAAGTAGGTTATCCGACAAGTAGAGGTTGCTTGTGTTTACCAAGCCGGGTCCTAGATTGTAGATTTCAATCCATGGATCATAATCGCCATTGTTGTCTATTATGGTGCCTTGGTTTTGGATCATTAAATCGTTTAATTTTAAGTCAGTTTTCCTTGCATAAGAATTAAGTTGAGCGTTAAGGAAAGTTGCGCGTCTTTCCACAAAATCTACTGTTTCCTGAAGTGCAGGATCAAACGCCGAGGGTTGCGTCTGCATATTAGGACTGTTGTCAATCTCGTAACGGATGAGGTTTGCTAGGTCTTGAACTCTTGCATTAATTGCTACAGCATCAAAGCCTTCTCGTAGCAATTGGGCAAGAATGCGAATATATGTTCTGTTGTAGGCTTCAACTGCCATAAGGCTGCTAATTAATGTTAAATTTTGGGGATCTCCTCTAGGGAAAAAGCCAAACCCCCTTAAAGTGGATGGCGGAAACACGTAATATTCAGATTGGTCTTCACTCATGTTAAAACCGAAACCGAATTTGCCAAAAGCCAAGTTGGCATCCCACAGTAAATGAGTTATTCTTCCAGTGTCGCTTCGGTCGTAGAGGTAATAATTGCGTCCGTTTCCAATGTATGAGTCGAGGTTAACAAACAGGTCTAGAATCGCTAGTGAATACAGGGCTTGTTCAACATCGAAGATTGCCTCGAGTTTTTCTGGCAGTTGTGATGTTGGCGTGTTTGTCAAGATGTCTGTTAATTCGATGAGATCTGAATAGTTCCGTGTTTCATCATTGTTTTTTATCTCATAATTAGTGTAACCCGCCGGGTCTGACCCATTATACATGAGAGGTCCAAGTCTATCAACCTTGTAAATATTGCCTTCTTCATTATTCCCGAAACGGCTTTTAACAAAAGTGTTGTCGATGTGTTCCATAGCCAAGTAAAAACCATAGTATTCATCGTTAACATATAGCCGCGTGTAGACCGAGCGGGGCGTAGGCACATACTTGCTAGCAAAGTCCATGAACAGTTTCTCTCGCATCATAGTTGGGTCAAGTGCGCCATTATTTAGATTCAACTTTTTAAGACCAAAAAAGGTAGTCTCTTCTGCACCTTCCTCATCATACATGTTAAAATCAAGTCGGAACGGCTTCTTGATGTCCTCATCTTCTCCCCCTCCCCATGGAAAACGGCTTCCAAAGCCAAAAGTAGATAAACCTTTGAAGCGCACCCCAATAGAATCTATTTCAATATCGTGAGAAACAAAACGCGCAGGAAAATATGGGTCTTCTGGGTCCTTATCATGTGCTTCATATAGGGTATCATACCAGTCTGGGTCATCGAAAAACAGATAAATATCGTGAATATAGGTGTCATCAAAAAAAACATCAGCTTCATCAATGACTTTGTCTGCGCCAACCCAATAATCTTCTGCACCACTAGTTTGCGCAAAACTCAAGGGTATACTAGACAATAAAAGTGCTGAAAGCATAACGACTAACGCTAACCGTGATTTTCCTAGGTGCAAACTATTTCCCTTCATTACATTTCCCTTCTAATCTACCGTTAACCCCTCTCTATTTAACAGTATTAGACTAACAGTTAGGCAACGTCAGCGTTGTAACTGACGAGCGCTGCGTTACTTACACCTCTAATTTTCAACAGTTCATCCACCTGTGAAGCATCTTTAGCTCTCATCCGAACTTCCAAAATTAACTCTACCCCACCAGGATTTACTGTTCGCGATCTTAGCTTGTGTTTAGGAACCGCCTTTTGAACAGCCTCCTCAGCTTCACTTGAATAGTTAATTACCATTAGGTATGGATCATTGCTGCGAAAGTTTGCTCGACTCAAAACAAATACGAAGAGCCCAATTACTGGGGACCCTACTATAGCTATCATGTATAGACCTGCACCACTTATTATACCAACTGCTATGGCCCAAAAGGTAAACACAATATCTGCTGGATCTTTAATAGCGGTACGAAAACGAACAATACTCAATGCACCTACCATCCCCAATGAAAGCGCTATATTAGAGCTAATTGGCAAAGTAACAAGGGTCACCACAAGCCCAGTTAATACAAGCCCGACATTGAAGTTCCGTGTGTAAAGAACACCTCTGAAGGTTTTACGATACATATAAAATATGAATAAAGTAACCCCAAAGGTAATAATAAGGCTTAACAATACTCGCTCCACAGTAAGTGCTTGATATGCGTTCGGAGGATTCAAGAACTCTTGAATTAATTCCTCGATATTGGCAGGCCATGTCATTTTTTTCAACCCTTAATTGAAACGCGCATTTATCCTATTTGTGTTTTGTTCCGTGAAGGTTGCTTGTCTAATTTCAAATAAAAACCTTTTCCAATTTCGCAAAGAAAGCTAATCAGCTGAAGCGGTTTTTCTATTTTCCGTTTTTCACCATAAATCTGCCTCCTAACATTTCAAAATTTTTTGAGTTAGATAGCTACATCTCCAATTTTTAATTTTGAAGAATTTACAAGAGCATAGTCAACTAAATAAAAATTTGATGAGAATTTCAAAGAAAATGCAAGTTTTGAACAAAAAAGGGGATGACGTTAGCCAGCTAATGCCAGCTCCGCTTCATTTTTTGCTTCTTGGAATTTGGTTGCACCCCAGTTCTCCCATCCTTGCTGGATGCTGCTTTCATTGTATTCCACGGAATCTAATTCTTCGATTGTGTCCACGTTGTCTGGTACTGATGTATAGGCTGTTACTGCATTTTGGTAGTTTGTTCCCGTTTTGCCTTCGCTTTCAGCTTGTTTGATTAACGCGTAGGCTTCTTTAGCTGTGTCATGATTTGTGACAAGCCAATCATTGTAAACTTGACGTATTCTGCTATAGAGGTCATTGTGAAGTTCAACATCATAGTCTGGAACCAAAGTTGGAAATTGTTCGGAGTCAAACGGGTTTGGAACTGGCGAAGTTGTGGTCACGTCTTCTCGTGTTGGCAATCTATAGTAGCTTACGGTGGTTTGTCCTCGATTGCTAGTTATGTAATCCATGAAAAGTTTTGCTTCATCTATGTTTGAAGCTCCAGTTAATATAGCTGCAGGATCAGGACTAACTGTTGTAGGCCAATGCAGAAAACCAACAGGCTCTCCTTCTCTAAGAGGATCGTAAGCATAATAGTCAATACATATTCCAATGCCATATTCGCCTGAGATTACTTTTGCTGGGACATCCTCACTCGATGTAACGTATAGACCTATATTTCCCGTAAGTTCTGCCCAGAATGATAGAGCGGACGCCCAGGAATACTCTTTTGACAGAAACTGTGTAACTCCAAGCACTGATGAAGTTGTAGAACCTGAAGTTTTGGGATTACACATCACTATATGACCTCTATATTGGGTGTCTAGGAGGTCTGCCCACTCATCAGGATTTTCAAGACCGTTCGCTGTCAAATACTCGGTATTCCACATAAAGCCAAACCCACTCAATGCGGCTGCATAAAACACCGGGTTATCAGGATCTTCGTCAACATTGTATTCCTTCATAGCCCAACCATTAAATGTTTCAACAATTCCATCATCATCTGCAGATTTGTATGGATGGAGCAAACTACTTCCTGTTGGAGTTGGTTCCCAAGAATGCAGATTAGCGGCCTCTTCGAAGTTATAACTTCCGCCACCCCAATAAATATCCGCTTCTGGATTTCCTTCCCAAGCCCATACAGTTTCCAAGACCGCTCCTGATCCACCTGGTGTGAGTTGACTTACAGTTATTGAATAGCCTTGCGTTTCTTGAACCCAATCTTTGAAGTCATCGATTACTTTATCTGCTAAAGCTGCACTGTGAGGGTGGATTACAACTAATTTATGTTCAATGCCTTGACTGTAAAACAACCAAATTCCTACTGAACCTACTAAGACAATTAGGACAACTGCTGCAATAATGTACATTCCTTTTGAAGCCATTTTTATTTTACTCCTCAACGAATGCCAGTATTACACTACTTTGAGTGATTTTAAATAATTTTGGGTGTATACCTAACTAATATGGAATGGGAATTAAAGGGGTTGGAAAGACTAGAACACTTTAAAGATTGGCTAATAATAAGGCTCAAGAATTTGCGCTCAATCGACAAGTTCTCTCTTTTTATCCTTTTAATCGCAATCATTCTGCTTTCTGTTTTTGTTCTATCTCCTGTACTTTCTGTTGTTCTCAATGCCTTCATTGAACCTAATGGTGAGATTGGTCTCCAAAATTTTTTGAATCTAATAGCTACTCCTTCTTACCGAAGAGGTTTGATTAATAGTATTATTACCGCGTCTCTTACACTGGCTACTACCACTGCAATTGGTCTTCCAGTTGCTTATATTATGACTAGATATGTTTTTCGTGGAAAGAAAATCTTCACACTTCTAACAATTTTACCCCTGATGATACCTCCTTTCGTAGGAGCTCTTGCCTTAGTAGGAATGATGGGCAGAAATGGCATCATAACAAATTTCCTTCAAGACCTCTTCATGTGGCTTGGCCTTAACATTTCACTTGAAGAGGGATTAATCTTGCCAAATATTCCTGGAATTGTTTTAATCCAAACATTTCATCTCTGGCCGTTGATATATCTTAATACCTCAGCATCATTAAGCAAAATTGATCCAACCTTAGAAGAAAATGCAAGGAATCTTGGCTCATCAGGATTTACACTTTTTAGAAGAATAACACTTCCGCTTGCGCTTCCGGGTTTTGCTGCTGGAGCTCTTCTTGTCTTTCTTTGGAGCTTATCCGATCTCGGAACTCCAATAATGCTTAATTTCACTGAGTACTCGGTTTTTCAAGCATTTAACGAATACACAATCCAAGGAGGCTACAGAGAGATGGCATCAGTAATATCTATAATCTTAACAGGAATTTCCGCTTTGGTTTTGATCTTTGTGAATAAATATGTTGGTTTGAAAGAGTATGCGACCGTAAGGGTTGGAGTTGCACCAAAGTCAATTCAAAAACGAATCAGTAGAAAACTGAATATAATTGTTGTACTTTTTCTGTCTATTCTTATTCTTTTTTCTATAATACCCCATCTAGGTACAGTTGTTATGGCTTTTACAGAAAGGCCCTTATTCGGTGAATGGATCCCACAAGGAGTCACTTTGGAATATATGGCTGAAGCTCTTGTAGATTCTAATACTTCATTATCTATTCTAAATAGTCTGGTTTATTCCGTACTTGCATCCTTTGCAGGAATATTTCTTGGAGCATCTATTGCATATCTACTAGTCAGAAAAAAGTTTCTCGGAAAGAATATTTTGGATATTATATCTACGATGCCTTTTGCTATTCCAGGAATTGTAATTGGTCTAGGATTCCTCTATATGTTTTCTCAACCAATAATTGGAAATTTCAGACTGACATCATTTTGGTACATTTTAGTTATTGCCTATTCTATGCGAAGGCTTCCATATACTGTAAGATCCTCACATGCGGTATTAAAACAAGTTCATGTCTCTCTTGAAGAAGCTGCCACTAACCTAGGAGCATCGAGAATCAAAACTTTCCTAAGCATAACACTTCCTTTGATCATGCCAGGTTTAGTAGCTGGCGCGGTCCTAATATTCATCACATCTTTCACAGAAGTATCAACTTCGTTGCTTCTTCAACCAATAATTGGACCCTTTGGAATATACGCAAGACCACTAACTCTGCAAATCTTGCTATTAGCCAAGGGAGGACCAACTGCAATAAAGGTAGCTTCATGTTTAGGTTTCATTCAAATCATTGTCACGAGTATTGGCTTGTATATCACAAACAAGCTGCTAGGCGGAAAAGCCGGATTAGCATTTGGAGGTTGAGAAAAGAAAATGGTGTATGTTAAATTAGAAAACCTAGAGAAATCTTTTGGCCCAATAATCGCAGTAGATAATGTCAGTCTAAAAATTGAAGAAGGCGAATTCTTCACAATATTAGGACCTTCTGGATGTGGAAAAACAACAACTCTGAGAATGATAGCCGGTTTCTACAAACCAGATAAGGGAAACATCTACTTCAATAAAAAACTGATCAATCACATTGCCCCTGAGAAGAGAAACATTGGAATGGTTTTCCAAAATTATGCTCTTTGGCCCCATATGAGTGTATTTAAGAATGTCTCATTTGGATTGGAGATGCGCAAAATTCCCGACAATGAGATTAGAAGTCGAGTAGAATCGGCTCTTGATTTGGTGAATTTAGGAGGGTTTGGAAATAGAACACCTGATCAACTAAGTGGAGGTCAACAGCAAAGAGTAGCTTTGGCACGGGCTTTAGTGATAAAACCGGATGTATTACTACTGGACGAACCCCTAAGCAACCTAGATGCAAAATTAAGAGTTGAGATGAGAACAGAGATCAAGAAATTGCAGAAAAATCTAGGCATAACTACAATCTATGTCACACATGATCAAAAAGAAGCTCTTGCTGTCTCCGATCGTTTAGCCGTTATGGGACTAGGTAAAATTGTACAAGTAGGAAGTCCGCTTGAAATATATGCAAAACCCTCTAACAAATTTGTTGCAAGTTTCATCGGATTAATAAACTTATTTAACGGAAAAATTTCAAAAGTCAGGAAAACCAATGTTTGGATTAAAACAAATACTGGATTAGATCTAATATCTAGTTCAATTAAGAATGTCAAGGAAGGAATGGAAGTTTTAGTTGCTGTTAGACCAGAACACATCGAAGTGCACTCTCAAGACTTTTTGTCCAAAAAGGGGAACATACTAAGCGGAACAGTTGAGGGCATTGAGTATCTCGGAGATCTTTCTCGATACAATATTAAAACGCAATATCAAACTATCAATGCAGACCAATACAGCCCATCTGTCGAAAAATCCTTCAAAATGGGAGAAACTGTTACCATTAGTTTTGGAGAAGAACGTGTACATTTGATTGATGTCATGTAATTTCTATCGAAAATCGGTAGGTAACATTTTATTCTAAAAAAGAGAATTTTGCTCTGAGAAACCTTATCAATGAAATCAAATAACATCATTTATGGTGAGAGATTTGGCGGAAAAAAAAGCTGTAGTCATATGCACAAGTCAACCAGGGACAGGAAGAGACCTATATCTCCAAAAGCTAAGAAAGAAAAGAGAGTTTTTCTATTATCATCTCTTTGATTATATTGTAGAAGAAGCCGAAAAAGAAGGTTACGTTTTAGGCACACAAAATGTCCTAGACTTTTATGACAGCAAACCCCAAAAACTCGAATCTTTTCGCACTAAAGCCCTCGCCAAAATAACCCGCGAAATCAAGGAAAAAGACGGGATTCACGTAATTAGCACACCGTATCATTTTGAATGGAAAGGCAAATCCTACACTGGATTAAGAAAAGATGAGGTCGAAGTTTTAGAGCCTGATCTTTTTCTGATAATAATTGATGATGTCGTTCGAGTCAAAGATAGATTAAAAAAAGATCCTCAATGGAGTGAACATAAATTCACTTTAGTTGAACTCGCCCAATGGAGAAGAGAAGAGATCACAGGAGTATACAATCTCTCCAGAAGTTTCACTCCGTACAAAGAGTTCTTTTTAGTTGCCCGAGAAAATGAAATCGATTTCTTAGAAGAGCTAATTTTCGTGAGACATAAAAGCAAAGTATACCTGAGTCATCCAATAACTGGAGAATCAGGAGAATTCTTTACAAAGATCAGACGATTTGCATCAGTCCTTCAATCCTACTACACAATTTTCGATCCATCTATGATAAAAGACTGGGTAATGGTTGAAACCTGGAGAAACGTCCGAAATAAAGCAATTAGAGAAGGAAAAGAAACACCTAAGAAAATTCGAGTTTCTATAGATTATGCCGAAGGCAAAAAAGATTACGAATTGAACTCGTGGGATATTGAAGCCGCTATCAAGAATTTGCGCGCCCAAATCATTGATATTGATTATAAGATTATTGAGAGCTGCAATAGTATTATTGCATACAATCCTCGAGAACAAATATCAGCAGGAGTGATGTGCGAAATGGTGTACTCAATGAGCTTAGCGAAATTTGTTTATGCTTATTACCCGTTTGAACCCAGTCCTTTCTTTGAATGGTACACAACAAAAATCTTTTCTGATGAGAAACGAATGGTGAAATACTTGACGGACATAGCAAAATAGAATCTATGTTTACTTAGGAATGTTGCCATATGGAATTTTTCTATTTTCCCTCTCAAAAACGGTCCATCTTATTATGGCTGGTCTATTTTGAATAAAAAAGTAAAAATAATTATTTTTGACATGGATGGTGTTTTGGTTAGGACTAAAAGTAGTTGGACTAGTGTTCATAAAGCCTTCAACATTGACGAAAGAATGACTTTTAGACGATATTTACGAGGAGAGTTCGATTATCTTGAGTTCATGCGAAAAGACATTGGATTCTGGGGGCATGTCCATGTTGATAAAATCCGCAAAATTCTAAATCAAGTTCCAATTATGACTGGGGCTGAAGATACGTTTAGTACGCTTCACAAGAATGGCTATGTGACTGCCATTATTAGTTCTGGTATAAGTATTCTGGCTAATAAACTCAAGAAAAAACTAGGTATACATTATGTTTTTGCAAATGAGCTTTTAAAAGATAGAAATGGGTTTTTAACTGGCGAAGGAAAACCAGTTGTCCCCCTTTGTGAAAAGGCGAAAGTTTTACAAAATCTGCTGAAAGAATTGGCAATAGAAAAAGATCATTGCGCAGTTGTTGGAGATTCAATCTTTGATATTCCGCTCTTTGACTTCGCTGGTTTTAGCATCGCTTTTAATTCAAAAGATACGCGAGTAAACAACATCGCAGATGTTTCTATTGAAAGTAATGACTTAAGAGATATTTTGCCTTATTTTATATATTAAATCTGATAGTAATGAATAATAATTCCTTATACCTAATCATATTAGTTAATCAAGTTTTATCAAAATTCTTTGAAACCCTCGAGTTTCTTTCTTTTTTAGTTCTTAGTTGAACTATTAATACTCCTGAAAAGACAATTATCATACCCAGAATGTTAAATTCACTAATTGATTCTTGGAGAAAAAAGAAAGCCAATAATGATATCTGGATTAACATGCTATTTTGCAATATCGATTGCTCAATGGCTTTAAGCGTTTTCAATGCATGATTCCATAAGAAAAAAGCAACTGCTGTATTCACTATACTTAACCAAAGAATTATCATCCACCCATAAAAGGAAACATTCACCAAATTTCCTGTCAGACCTGTAGCGCCAAGAAGCATAAATGCGCCAAAAAGCATGGACATTGATGTTAAAGTAATTACACTTTCATTATCTTTTGCAAGAGCGTGTCTTGAAATAATGATGTAAAAAGCCCATCCTACGCCTGAAATTAAAGTTATTAGAACCCCAGTTACAGTTCCAAAATCTGCAAGAGCATCATAAAAAAATACTACTACTCCAAACAACGTCATTATTATCCCAATGGATTGAAAAGATGATGGCCATTCATTAAGGAAAACAATACTTAAAGCCAATACAAATAGCGGAGTCAAATTAAGAATAAATGTTACAGTTACTGAATTCAAGAAAAATAATCCAATAAACTGAAATCCCTGAGCAATAAAAAAACCTGTAAATCCCAAAACTAAGAACAAGCTTATCCGAATTAGATTGAGTCTACCTTTTTTATTCTTTCTAAATTGAAGATAAAAAGGGAAAAGTAAAATCAATGAAGCTAAAAAGTATCTATAGGCTGCAAAAGCTAAAGGATTTATTTCCTCCAGTCCTATACGAATCAGTACATACGAAGAAGACCACAAAAACGTTACCAATGAAGCTTCAAACAAAGATAACATTCGTGTTTTTTGGAATCCCATTTCCACTCAATGACATTCTTCTTCTATTCTAATAGTATAGTTTTTTGGTATACAAATGAAAAAGCGCATATCTTTCTAAGGAAATTCTCTATTCTGATCAAAAAAGTAAGTCATTAACTTGATTCTTGTTTTGACGGATTAGAAAATTTATTACACTTGTTATCTTTAAAAAGCGGCTTTTAATTAAATATTAAATATATATAGATAGTAGAGGAACCCCAATTGGTTTCAGAGCTCGGATTTGAAGTGCCAACCTGGACCAGTATTTATAGCATGCTAATTGAATTAGCTGGTCAAGTTCGCAAAAACAGCTTTAAACCGGATATTCTGGTGGGCATTTCGCGTGGAGGATGGTTACCTACTAGGGTATTGTCTGATTTGCTCGAAAATACTTGTATTGCTAGTGTGGGAGCCGCGTTTTATGTCGGTGTTTATGAAACAAATAGTGAGCCCATATTGACTCAACCGCTTTCAATAAGCGCTTTTGAAAATAAGATTTTGCTTGTGGATGACGTGGTGGATACAGGCAAGAGCGCAATGTTAATAAAATCCCATCTTGAACGGAAAGGAGCTAAAGAAATTAAACTTCTCACCCTTTATTATAAGCCATGGAGCATTGTTATACCTGATTTCTATGGTAAGGAGACAAGTGACTGGATAGTTTTTCCTTGGGAAATTAAGGAGACTCTTAGAAAGCTTAGGGAAAAATGCAAAGGGGATAAAGAGCTTTTTATGGAAGTAACATCGAGGCTTGTGAGGTCTGGTGTTAGCAAAGAGTTAATTGATCATTTCCTTAAAGAGATTATTGAACAATAGGATCTGATACCAATTTGACACTGGCTCAGCTCGGGTGGGAAAATTTAACTTAAAGTTCCAAGTATATGGGACTGAGATCTCGATGAAAAAATGTATACAACCTCATATAATGTGCGGTATTGGTGATGTGGCAAAATATGTTTTGATTCCAGGCGACCCAGGAAGAGTCGAGATAATAGCGTCCTTTCTAGATGAAAGCCGGAAAGTGGCTGATTATCGAGGATTTGTAACATACACTGGTAGCAAAGATGGCGTTGAGATCTCTGTTAGCTCGAGCGGCATAGGATGCCCATCAGCCGCCATAGCAGTTGAAGAGCTGGCGCAAATCGGAGCCAAAGTTTTAATCCGAGTTGGCACAACTGGGGCGCTTCAAAAATCTTTAGAAATGGGCGATCTCGTTATCCCCTTTGCTGCTGTAAGAGCCGACGGAACATCGAAGAATTATGTGCCTGTTGAATTCCCTGCTGTTGCCGACTTTGCGGTAACCACGTCACTATTGGAGGCAGCAAAAAGTACTAATCGAAAAATTCATTTTGGATCTGTTTTGAGTTCCGATGCCTTCTATGGAGATCTTGAAAATCTCAAACAGTGGAGCAGATTCGGTGTTTTATCTGTTGAGATGGAGACTTCTGTGATTTATACTATCGCAGCACTAAAGAAACTGAAAGCTGGGGCGATCCTTGCTGTGGACGGCAACCCATTGCTTGGATTGGGAAAAGGTGAATTTGAGCCTGGAGAGAAGACTGGCGAGCTGGATAATCGGGTCAAAGAAGCAATAAACGAAGAGAGCATGATTGCAATTCAGGCAATCAAGATTCTAGACAAGATGAATACCAATATCAGAGCAAGATTGTAAAGATAAGAGACCAATAGACTCACTTTATACAAATTTCATTAACCAGGTTTGCAGGATCTCAATCCTTAAGGTATGGCTTGTAATCGCTTGGAGGAACACGCTTTCTCACGAAGGCCGCCAAAACTATTATTGTAACGATGTATGGAACTGTCAAGAGTATCTGTGAAGGAAGCATCCCTATTGACTGCAGCCTCATTTGAAGTGCATCTGTAAAACCGAATAGAAGACTCGCTCCCAGTACACCAAAAGGTGTCCATCCGCCAAGAATCATTGCAGCAAGAGCGATGAAACCTCGACCTCCACTCATACCCAAAGCATAAAAACTCAGATGGTCTAATGATAGAAATGCTCCTCCCAATCCGGCTAGCATTCCGCCAACAATTACGCCAATGTATTTTGTTCTATAAACGTTTATTCCAGCGGCGTCGGCAGCTGCGGGATGTTTGCCAACGGCCTTTATCCTTAACCCAAATGAGGTCTTGGATAAAACAATGTATGAAATTACAACTACAACTAACGCTATATACACAAGGGGAGTTTGATTTCCTATAATCTCGCCTACCACTGGCAAGTCTCTCAACAAAGGAATTGGACTAGACCCTAGTCCTTGTACATTTGGAGAAGCACCTCTTGATTGCCAGATTATTTGGGACATGTAGGCTGTAAAACCTAAAGCGAATATGTTTATTCCTGTTCCACTTACAATCTGATTTCCTGCAAGTTTAACAGTTAGTAACGCGTGAAGGAGACCAAGTAATCCACCTGCAAGTATGCTCACCAATACTCCAACCCACGGATTGCCGGTGCTGTATGTCGCTAAAACACCTGAAAAAGCTCCAGTCAACATCATGCCTTCCAATCCGATGTTTATAATACCGACTCTTTCCGAAAACAGACCACCAAGCGAAGCATATACTAAAGGAGTTGCCATCCTCAAAGTAGCCGCAAAAAGTCCAACATTGATTATTTCAACAAATTCTACCATTTGAAGCCTCCTTTTTTGACAATGTATTTAATCAACCTTGGAGCTGCAACAAAAAGCACCAGCAATGCTTGAAGCACAAATATTATATCTAGAGGAACGCCTGTAGTTCTATTCATTGTCATGCCACCGCTTCTTAAAGCCCCAAAAAGAATTGCGGCAAACACTGCGCCCCAAGGATTTAGTCCACCTATCAAAGCAATGGCCAATCCGTCCCAACCGTAACCTGGAGAGAAACTATCTATGTATCGCCGATGGACTCCTAACACTTCCCCTGCGCCTCCAAGTCCAGCTATGGCGCCACTAATTACAAGAGCAATTATTAAGCCTCTTTCTATGTTAATGCCGCTATTTTCAGCAGCTACCGGGTTTAATCCGATGGCTCTCACTTCGTACCCTATAGTTGTTTTCTGGAGAACGTAAACAATAATTCCAGCGACAATTATTGATAGAATAAAAGAGGCTGAGAGCTGCGTCGGGGGCAGGATGCGAGGAAGTTCAGCCGACTGAGCAATAGGTACTGTTTGTGACACCCAGCCTGGTGCCTTAAAAGGATAAGTTACCATGTAGCTGGTCAAATAAATCGCTACATAAGTTAGCATCATAGTTGTGATTACTTCATTTGCCCCAAGTTTTGCTTTTAAGATCGCAGGAATTAAGCCCCAAAGTGCTCCTCCAGCAGCTCCCGCAAGCAGAGCTAATGGCAAATGAATTAATATTGGAAGCCCATTGAAAGATATGCCTACTAGTGCTGCAGTGAAGCCTCCAATTAATAACTGACCCTCTGCTCCAATGTTAAAGAGTCCGCTTTTAAAAGCAAAGAGAAATGCCACGGCAGTGAATATTATTGGAGTTGCCTGTGTTAGAGTTTGACCTATGCCATAGATATCCCCAAAAGCTCCCACTAGTAGTGCACCGTAGGCTTCGATTGGCGAATAACCCGATGCTAAAAGCACTATAGTACCAACTATAAAGGCTGCAAGAATAGCTATTATTTGGTGCTTTGCACCTTTAATTAGGCTTAGCAGTTTGAACCATGTATTCCTGAGCAGCTGCTCAACTTTCTGATTCGTTGTTGATTCTTTATTCATTTTTGCAGCCCGTCATTAGAAGACCTAGTTCGAAATCGTTTGTTTTGCCTGATTCTCTAATTGCAACGATTTTGCCTTCATAAATTACTGCGATTCTGTCGCTCAAAGCCAATATCTCCTCAAGATCTGCAGATATTAAGAGAACGGCGCTTCCTTTGTTGCGCATTTGCAAGATTTTCTTGCGAACGTATTCAGTTGCACCAACATCAAGCCCCCTAGTCGGTTGAGATGCGATTATTAACTCTGGTTCCCCACTGAATTCTCTGGCCACAACAACTCTCTGCTGAGTTCCACCCGATAAATTCCTTGCAAGGGTGTCTTGGTTTGGCGTTTTTATTGAATATTCTTGAATCAAAGTATCTGCAAAATTGGATATTCTCTCCGGGTTTAATCTAAACCAGCTTTTTGCAAATGGGGGCTTGTCGTGCCGGCCAAGTATTAGATTTTCTGATACTGAAAAATCCAATATCAACCCTTTTCTTTGCCTGTCATCCGGAACTTTAGACAAGCCTTTTTCTATTCGTTCATGGGCAGAAAGTGCAGCAATTGGTTTGCCATTCAAAGATATTTGTCCTGCCTCAAGTTTTCTTATACCTGCCAGAACTTCAACTAATTCAGTTTGTCCGTTTCCTTCAACGCCAGCTACCCCAAGAATTTCAAACTCGTATACTTTAAAAGTTATATCTTTCAACGCTAGCAATTTGTGATCATTTAGCGCTCTTAATCCTGTAGCCTGTAGAACAACGTTTCCTGATGTCTTATGTTTTTTTTCGAAAGTGTATAATACTTCTCGTCCAACCATCATCTTAGCTAATTCTTCTAGTTTGGTATCGTCTTTGTTCACAGTTCCAACAACTTTCCCTTTTTTTAAAACAGTAATCCTATCACATATTGCGCAGACCTCTTTCAGTTTGTGGGATATAAATATCACAGATTTCCCTCGCTGTCTAAGCGCTCTTATTGCACGGAACAAACCGTCAACTTCTTGTGGTGTTAGAACAGCTGTAGGCTCATCCAGTATTAGTATTTCAGCACCTCGAAATAGAGCTTTTAGAATCTCAACTCTTTGCTGTAACCCAACCGGGAGGGAGTGTACCTCGGATTCTGGATCTACATCTAATCCGTAGTGCTCAGAAAGAGCTTGAACCTCGCCAATCGCTTTATTAGAGTCAAACCAGAAATGATATTTCTCTGGTTCCCTTCCCAAGACTATGTTTTCAGCAACTGTCAAAGATGGAACTAGCATAAAGTTTTGATGAACCATTCCTATTCCTAATTCAATAGCAGTAGACGGAGATTCAACATCTACCTCGATTCCATTTACGAAAATTCTTCCTTTATCTGGCTTATACATCCCGTAAAGAATACTCATCAAAACGGTTTTTCCGGCTCCATTCTCTCCTAATAGACCATGAACCTCTCCCTTTTTCAATATAAAGTCTATCTCGTCGTTCGCGACTACACTAGGAAAGGTTTTGATGATGCCTCTCATTTCGACTGCTGAAGACATAAATGATAAAAAAAGGAGGTAGAGATTTAATATTTGCGCCTAGAAGGCGCTTGGAACAACTATTTCGTCAGAGACAATTTTGTCCCTTGCTTCTATGATTTTATCTAGCACTGCGGATGTTATTGGTTCATGTTCAAATTCGAAGGTATCTTCCCAGAATTCTTCTTCCTCCGGCAGTCTGCAGCTTCCAACCCACGGTCCTTCTAATCCCCCTGTATGGAATCCCGCTTCAAATGTTCCCTCAACAGCATCTTTAATCATATCAAAAACAGCATTATCGACTCTCTTGGTCATGCTAACCCTAATTTCCTCCGGATACAAGTAACATTGACACGCATCTACACCATATCCCCAAATCTCTTCTTCATGAACTGCCTCTAAAGCACCTAATCCGCTTTTTCCAGCCGCAACAAAAATTGCATCGACCCCTACATCAACCAATCCCAGCGCTAACTCCTTGCCCTTAGTTGGATCAGCCCAATCACCCACGAAAACAGGGTCAACTACCGTTACTGTTGAATTTGCCCATTTTACACCCGCTTCATAGCCCAACCAGAAATCTCTAATCAATGGTATATCCATTCCCCCAACAAAGCCAACTTTTCCCGTCGTAGTCATCATTCCGGATGCAGCGCCTACCAAAAAAGATCCTTCATTGGCACTAAACAAAAGAGAAGCCACATTTGGCAGATCCACAGTCATATCGACAATGGCGAATTTCTGATCAGGATACTCGCCGGCGACTATAGTTAACGCGTCTGCCTGATCGAAACCGACGCAAATGATTATCTCGTATTCACCAGTTTTTGCGAAATCCCTTTGAAACCCCTCATACTCAGCTATTGCGGCAGGTTCAACGTAATCGAATTCTATTCCTAATTCTTCCTCAGCCCTCACAACGCCTGCATATGATATATCATTGAAAGACTTGTCTCCTAAACCCCCGGTAGCGATTATGAGACCAACCTTTTTGGCTGCTTCCCCAGGAGGCATTGTGGCTAAATACACCGCAAATGCTCCAATTATCACAATGGCGATAACGATTATAGCGATTGTTGTAGTTGAAATAGCCTTCTTACTCATCTTCTCACCCCAATTTGGATTAAGTTAAATTATTTGCAATAAGTATTAAAGCCTTTCATAATTTCAAAAAAGAGACTAAAACATCTCTTAACAAGTTATTTTAGCTGTGTCAAACAAGAATTGATGAATTCGGTACTTGGTAAGGTGTATAAAGCAATCTTGAAAGATTATACTATATCGGCAATAATGATCCAATTAAATAACAAGGGTCATCTTCAGGCTTATTCCATACTTGGATTGACTTATGACAACGTAGCTTGATGTTTCTGTCTTTCTAGCGACTAAATATATTGTCTTTCCTATCAACGTTATTTTAAATAACGTCGTTTGCTCTTGCAAACTTTTCGTCGGTTGATCAAAATCAAAAATTTTGGTCGGAATCCAAAGGAGAAAGGGCGTGTTTGCTACTATTTGGTTTGGCTATCACACATCGCCAGCTTCTTTCATCTTTTGATTTTCGTAGGGAGCTGCTACTCTTCTATAATATTCGAGTTTTATGCACTCTAGAAGACCTATAGCTTTGTTAATATGAAAATATCGAAGAGGGTAGATCTCTTTCAATATCTTTGTAACAACATAGTTGAGTTCGCCATCAATTTCCTCTGGAGGCAATGTTTTCAATATCTTTACTAAGTTCTCCAATACCTTTTCGTATTTGCTTCTATTCTCCACTTTTATGTAAGGCAATAATTTTCTCTCCCTATGAATACTCAAAGATAAAGTTTCCTATATTTGTATATTTGTGACAAAGCAATCTTGTTCAGAATGAGAAGTATTAGACAGCTAGACTAAGACCGCAATGGAGTTAACAGACGAATAGAGCATTAAGTGGGTTTTGAGGATAGCAAGCGCTGTTATCATTATTACTATATTAAATGTATTAGAGCAAATGAAAGTAAGTTCTCGCAAGTTAAAAAAGTCATAATATAAACTTTGGATTGGAAAGATTGGCATCGCCGATAGCACTCGAACCCAAAACGAGTAGAGACAAACTTTATTCCAATCCAAAATTCATGTGCATGTGCTTACTTGCGTGGATGACTGTGCTGGCTAGAAACAGTAACTTCTCAACTCACAGAGTCAACCTTTTATATTCACTTCTTGCAGAAATCTTAGTTTAGAGGATGATAGAATGGATGTAACATCTTTTTCAGCCGTAGTAGCAGCCATAAGCGTGGTAGCCGGTGTTATCTTTGCAATTTTTCAAATGCGAGATGCAGCCAAATCAAGACATACAGGACTAATTATCCAACTTAATCCCGCATTAAAGGTTACTGCTAGCGAAGTTATTGAAGCTATATCTAAAATGTGGAATCTGGAATTCAAGGACTATAAAGAATATCTGGAAAACTACGGTGACACGTTGTCTGATTAAGCACTTTATGCAATTACAGGCTACTATAATGGACTTGGATTTCTTTTGCACAGACGACTTGATGTCGATACAATTGAGTACCTTTTAGGTGATTCAATTATAGGTGTATGGGAAAAAGTTGAGCCTATAGTAGAAGGCATGAGAACGCAGTATAATATGCCAGAACTGTACAAGTGGTTTGAATATTTATACAAAGAAATTCAGAAAAGAGAACAAAGAATACAGCAAACATAGAAAAAAACCATTTAGTTTTTCTAAATTTGCAGTATCAAAGATGAGCTAAAGAATAGAATTGGAATTACATTATATAAGAAAGTAATGTTGGGGATTGATGATTTAATGCGGCTTTTGCTTGGAAAAACCTTTAGCAACTATTCGTCTAGAAGAAATTTGGGGGAACAGAGCCTGAAACATAGTAGTCAAAGATTGCTTCACAAGTGGCAAATCCTTATCTTGCTTCATTATTAAAAAAACACTCGTATATTTCCTTCATATATAGTCTTTAGAGTTTAATTCTGGTCAAAATGACAGTAGATCTAAAGTTAAGATGCGCCCTTTTTCGCGTTTCTCAATCGTTCTAGAAGGCGAAGGTTAGGTAGATGAAGGCTAAAAATTAGAAATTTCGAGATTTGGATTTACAACTATTTATGCATTGGAGAAGCTTTGCTCAAGACGGCACTATTCGGTTTGCAGTCTAAATCAATGTTAAGTATTCTTTCGGAGTATACCAATAGACCGAAATTGTTTTCTTGCACTTGGGATTTCGGCAAATAAACTGTTTTTCGATCACATCGCCATGAATGTTGGCCTGCAAAGGCTTTTGAAAAGACCATGCAAAATGCATATTGTCTGGCTGTTGAACCCTAAATATACAATGACATCGAGGACACTCGAGTCTGGTTTTTCTTAATAGCGTCTCAACACACCTTCGTATGCGAGTAGCATATTTAATGTTAAAAAACTTGCTATAGCGAAAAATAGTTTCTAATGTTCAATACCTATAATACACTTTGTCAAACGAATATTCTTGCTTGCAAACTGCGGAGAAAATTTTGAGCAAATATTTTTAAAAAAATCGTATCTCCAAGGCCTCTATCAAATGAAGGCAACAATTTAGTTCATATCTTGAGTTTCTTAAATAATATTTTCCAAATTGATAAATTCTTCAAAAATTACTTTTTTCTTTCTTCTTTTGTGTTAGAATTTAGAAAAAACTACTAATTTTAGCACGTATAAATAGGACTTTATTTTTGAATAAGTTAAAAAGAGCAAATCTAGTGAACAGTGAGTCAATTTCTTTCCCACCCAATTTTATCCCATAATCTTTCGTGAAAATAAAAGAACAGCGTCTTTATGATATTAGTCGACATACCTATCGCAATTGAAATCTCCCAAGTTCCCGTTAAAATGAAAGAAACAACAATTGTCGTAAATAAGGCCGCTATTCTCCAAGTAAAAGCTTTGGTTAACGATCTTCGTCTTGAATCCAATGATAACTACCTCTTCATCTTTGATTGCGAGCAAATCTTATTATTTCCTTCAAGCGCATTGTTTATGGCTATCAGGGCGATACTTGCACCATTATCGGCTATCCTATTTATATTCCAGAGAATTAACCTCAAATGCGGAATTTCAGGAAGCCTTTTCATCATATTATCTCTCTCCAATTCAATCACTGAAAGCAATTCTAACATACGATTGGCAATCTGAATATCACCAGTGAAGAAACAAGTCACAGATTTCAAAATTAAATCATGCGATAAATTTCCCAAATCTCTTATCTTATCAATTACCCAAACGGGCAATTCATCTTTATATTTCTTAAGTAATTCAATAACTCTGTGAGAGATTTCTTCACCATAATCAGAAATCATCTCAAGATACCTCAACATTAATCCAAAGTATAAAACGTGCAGTTGATCCTTTAGTCCTATCTCTTCGGCAACTTGTCTTTTTCTTTGAGCAGAAACTAATAGCCTCAAGGTAAGTAAATACATTCTATCTGCTTCGTTTTCTCTCTTTATTGCATCTTTTGCCAATGAAGGATCAGAATCTGATAATGCTTGGATTGCCTCTTTCACCACCGTTAATGATATTACCGAAAGTCTACGGAGCAACATATCAAGCTGGAATTTTCTTGGATCAACTGAACATTGAACAGTGATGCTTTTTGAAGTTTCTTCAACAATCCCCAATCCTATCAATTTTGGCATCACTTCTCTAATTTCATTAACATGCTCAGATCTAAATCGTTTCGAGGATGTTATAGAAAACAAATCACGACCCAGAATGTAGCTACCTACAATTATACGCTGTAACATTTTCGGTTCTTCACACAAATCGGCATTGCAAATATACTCTGGTATATGGTCTATCAAATCCACAGGCTTACTCGGGAAAAGCCTAAGTGAACTATCCCTGTTGACCTCAATCGATAGAGAATCTCCTTTTTTTAAGTTATTCTCTTTTACCCAGCTGCTAGGCAACGAAATTGACAAAGTTGAAGGTCCGACTTTCTGAATTTTTCTATTTTCCACTTCTTATACCCATTCCGAAATTAGTAAATATAATAAATATACATAAGAATAATATAAGCATTATGTATATATTGATATGAGTGTATTTATGTTGCTTGTGAAAGATAATGTTTAAAATTAAAAAATGTTGTGCTTATGTAGGTATACACACCGTATCAGCTCATGAGGTGCCGGTTCTGAAAAAAGTGAGACAAACTATAGGTGTAAAAGAAGCATTCAGAGTATACGGACTTTATGATATAATGGCAAAATTGGAAACTGACAATATAGTTAATACAGAGAAGACAGCTGAAGAAATTAATGGAATAGATTTTGTTCGTGGAACAACTACAATGTTAATTAAACCAGAAAAACACTTTCGGAAAAGGATAGGATCTCAAATTCCGTCTCCAGTAATCGTTGCTGCATCAAAGTAACAAAATATTCTTCAATGGAATCATAGCAAAGCATGCAAACCTTTTACTATTTTCGCACAAAACTGCAGTGCTTTGGAAACTAAAATTTGAATCCTAATTCAGTCCGAACCTAAAAAGGCTTTAGGCATATTTTCCTTACGAAACGGGGTTTGCAAAAAGAAAAACTTATCAACTTTCTCAAGCGTTTTTCAAATGTAGAAAAACCAAATCCTGGAAGTGGGAAAATTAAAGTTTTGCTACTATCTGAACGAGAAATCGCAGAGTTGTTGTCAATAGAAGAAGTCATGGGAGTTGTTGAAAACGCCTTCAGAGAAAAAGCATTAGGCTACGCTCAGATGCCTCCGAAAGTCTACTTAAACTTTTCAAAATATAATGGCGACGTGAGAGCCATGCCCGCCTACCTCGAAAGATTGGATGTGGCATCTGTTAAGATAGTAAATTCTCATCCTGAAAACCCAAAGAATTTTTGTATGCCTACAGTCTCGGCTACAGTATGCCTATTGGACCCGAGAAATGGAGCATTGCTATCAATTATGGGTGGAACCAACATTACCGCTATGCGAACAGCTGCCGCTGGGGGCATAGCAGCCAAATACCTCGCAAAAAGAAATGCTAAAACTGCTAGTTTCATCGGCACCGGAGTCCAAGCTAGGGCACAATTACTTGCTCTTTTGGCGGTGTTTCCTGATCTTGAAGAAATAAGAGCCTGCGATATATCAACCGAAGCAGCAGAATCGTTTGTTTCAGATGCAGAAAATAAAGCTTCTCAATCAAGAATTGTGGTAGTTGAGAATGAGGCGAAAGCCGTTAAGGAAGCCGATATAGTTATCACTACAACACCCTCAAAGAAACCTTTAGTCTTTGAGCCGATGGTTTCCAAAGGAACACATTTTAATTGCGTCGGAGCCGACGCTCCCCTCAAGGAGGAGTTAGACCCAGCAATTCTGAAAAAAGCGAAAATAGTTGTTGATGATTGGGAACAAGCTTCTCACAGTGGGGAAATAAACGTTCCCATTTCGAAAGGCATTTTGTCTAAAAAGGATATCTGGGCAGAACTTGGAGATATAATAGCAGGAACTAAGCTAGGCAGAGTCTCAAAAGAGGAAATCACAGTATTTGATTCGACAGGCTTAGCCATTCAAGATGCTGCAACAGTTGGATTTGTCTACAAAAAAGCAATTTCAAGAAAAATCGGTTGCTTCATAAACATTTAAGCCTCCTAGCTCTAGGAGCAACAAATAGGTTTTATCTTATTGAATCATTCCGAGCACATCTCTTCAATATAGATTCTTATCAGATTAAGATTCATATGCTTTTGGAATTGAGAACCGTTCATCTTGCGATGCGACTCTTAGGGCGCTAATTGCACTTTTCTCCTTATCTTTAATTTCCAGCATAACATCAAAATCATAAGGTTTTGATTCATTCAAGAATATTTTAAATTCCTTCAAGTCAATGCTATCAACATGACTTCCCATTCTTTGCTCTGCGTTCTGAGAACTGTAATCAACCATTGGCAAACCATCACCAATTTTCCAAGTCCTTGTGAAAAGCTCAAAAGCCTCCTGAATTGTTTCACCAGAGCTATTGACTTGGTGATGGAAAACATCGAATAATACAGGAATTTCAGTTAATGCGTTAATTCGGAGACAATCCCTCAAGTTGTAACGACCATCATCATTTTCAACTGCAAGCCGTCTTTTTATTATCTTTTCAAGCTTTCCAAACCGTTCCACAAAGCGCAATAAACTCGTTTCTTTGTCCTTGTAGACTCCTCCAACGTGAATCTGAATCTTCGCAGAAGTGTCAAGCTTCATCAAATCCAAAATTTGCGCATGATAAACTAGTTCTCTAACACTATTCTCAAAGATTTCGTTATTCAAAGAATTAATCAGAGTAAATTGATCAGGATGCATTGAGATTCTCATACTATTATTCTTAATTAAATCTCCTATCTCTTGAAACTGCTCTTCAAAGTGTCTTTGCCAATTGAATTTACATATGGAATGAGATGCAAAAGGAATAAGATCTGACGTTATTCTGAAAAAAAGTAGGTTGTGCTTGATATTGAAGCTTAGAATTTTGGCGAGACAGGATAAATTGCTATTTACCGTTTCTTCAAAACGCTTTTCAGAATAGGATTTCAAGCGAAATGTTCGACTGCTTATACATCCTATTGTGGTATTAATACACGGATAGCCAATTCTCATTCTCAGAACTTCATTTGGGTAATTTGATTCAATTAACCAGAAATCTCGTGGCTTCACAAATATACTTTGTTCTCACCAAGTCTCCTAGCACCTATGCTAGTTCAATGGAAAAACAATTAAGTATTAACCATTCAAAAACTATTGTGGTTCTCTTATATGTTCTTCAACGAAAAAATTGAGACAATGAAAAGAGAAAACCTCGATAGTTTGGTTGAAGATAGAATTCGCTACACAATCAAATACGCCAACGAAAACTCCTTATTCTACAGGAGGTGGTTTCGCAAACACAAGGTAAATCCCAATGAAATCCGAACACACACCGACCTCTTAAATCTCCCCATAATCTCTGGAAAGACTATTCGCGAGAATCAGCCGCCTCTAAGTGAAGATTTCCAGTTTAGAAGCGTTGATTGGAATCAAGTCTTCACAATTCATGAAACCAGTGGCACAAGCGGATCACCCAAAACTTTCTTTCTAACATGGAATGACTGGGAAAGATATGCGGAAAAATATGCAAGAGCCTTTATTTCGCAAGATTTTGGCAGAGGAGATCGCGTTGTGGTATGCGCGTCCTACGGCATGAACGTAAGCGCCAACACAATGACGCTAGCTGCAAGCAAAATCGGAATGACCATTATACCAGAAGGAAAATGTGTTTTTCCCCTCCGGGTCATAATAAATTATAAACCTACAGGTCTAGTAGGAAGTGTTTTCAAATTTTTAAGACTGGCAAGACAAATGTTCAAGGAAGGAATGCTTCCTTCAGAATTAGGCGTAAAACGTCTAGTAATCGGCGGTGAAAGCTTTGCTGAAGAATCACGTTCCTACATTGCAGAAGTTTGGGGGTGCAAAGTTTTTAACACGTATGGAAGCACAGAGGGCACAATGTGTGGAGAATGTAGCCAAATAAATGGTCTCCATGTTCCAGAAGATTTGGTGCATCTAGACGTCTACGATCCAAGACTTAAAGATTTCATCAAAGATGGAGAATGTGGGAGAATTATTCTCAGTACATTGCTGCCAGTAGGCGAAAAAAGCGGCACCCTTTTACTTAACTACGACACAGAAGACACAACTACAGTACTTTCCAGAGAAAAATGTGCCTGCGGAAGAACACACATGAGAATCTTCAATCCTCAACGAGAAGCAGAGACCTTCTGGATACACGATTCACCCTTCAACCGCGTAGACGTAGAACGAGGAGTTTTTCAACGGGAAAACATGGAATACCTTACAGGAGAATATGAGGCGTTCTTGAAAGGCGGCATCTTAAAGGAAGAAGTAAACCTAATCGTAAACTTAGAATGCCTAAACGAAAAAAAATGTAACATTCCAGTTGTAGAAGAGAATTTTCTCAAAGGATTTCTAAAATTCAAACCACAACTCAGGAAACAAAACATAGAAGGCAGATTAAAGATTGCTCTAAATTTTCTGAGGAAAAAAGAACTACAAATTTACAAATCAAAAGGAAGACCTAAAAGACTATTAGATAAAAGGCAAGTTCGCGGAACAAAAACTAAACACAACGAAAAGAAATAGAAGTAAACGTTTGCAATAGGAGTGCGAGAGTTCACTCTTACTTCCAAAGAAGTATTTGAATTCCCATGCTTCTGCGAATATGTTGCAAAGAGAAGATGGACAAACATAAAAATGATTTTCGATATAACGTATCAAAGGCAATTGAATTATGGAGGATGTGAGGTTAATCCTTTTGGCGTTATGGGCAGCTGTAGATTTTTGTCTTGTATTTGCTGCTATTCTGGGAAATTATAAACTAGGGCATTTGAAAGGAATGATAGCGGGAGAAGTAGATGGTATAAAAACTACTCAGGAAGTCTTGGTGGGAAAAGCAATAATGATGGTGATTCCGAGTGTTATGGTTTTCCTGTCCCTGACCTTACCATATCC
>CAYFXZ010000011.1:0-53731 GCA_964347245.1 uncultured Candidatus Bathyarchaeia archaeon
TTGGTTTTTGTGGCGTGCTCCAAAAAAATGATGAAAATTATACCTTTAAAAACATCGTCTCTCTTCCCGTTTGGGTTTGGGGATTGAAATTTAATCCAAATGACAATTTCTCAAGATTTGACAGTATATCTCAAGTTAAGGATCAATTTTGGGAAACGGGTATTAGAAAGAAAAAAGAGGTTGCGCTGGAAGTGGCGATGTATCCACAGCAGTCGAAAATACCTCACCTCGGCCACTTTCATGCAATCAGAAAAAAGGGAAGATAGTCGCGGGAGATGTCTCCAGAAATACATGGAAAGGAGATATACCCACTAATTTTGGAATCTACTCACTAATTTTTTACTTCCGCTTTCCAAACAGCTTCTTATAGCATGCAAAAAAACCCACAATTTTCCATAACATTTAATCTATTCTTTATTGATTTGAAAGAGTTATGGAGTATGTTTGATCCATGAAGGCTGCAGCTCTTTTTTCAGGAGGCAAAGATTCACTCTACGCTGTATATTTAGTCGAAAAGCAAGGTGTCGCCGTTGATTATCTTATAACTGTGCTTCCAACTCTGCCTTTGCCGTCTCCTCATGCTGAAAATTTAGCTGCGCTTAAGATCTTGGCAGGCTCAATGAGAAAGAGTTTGGAAATAGTTGATTTTAAAAGAGCGGACGCTTTTCTGGAGGTTCTAAAAACCCTCAAGATTGATGCACTAGTTGCAGGCGATGTCTTTGTTGAAGCTCACAAGTTGGGTCTTGAAGACGTTTGTAGCAAAGTTGGTTTAGAATTGCTTGAACCGCTCTATTCAAGAAACTCATCAGAGCTTTTTGAAGAAATCTTCAGTTCAGAGTTTAAGGTATTAGTGACTGGGGTAAACTTGAAATATTTGGATGAAGAGGTCTTAGGATTCATAATCAATAGTGAGACAAGCAACGACTTTCTATCGAAAATCGGGAGCATCAATCCTTTGGGTGAGAATGGCGAGTTCCACACCTTGGTTCTTGAGTGTCCCCTATATTCAAAATCGTTCAGATTGAAATCTTCAGAGAGGAAAGTGGCAAAAGACATCGCCTATCTCAAAGTTTCCATTCAATGAGACATTGACAAACAATTTGATGTATCCAATTTACCTGAAAAGAATAAACAATTTAAGTATATTTGAGAATTTCTCTAGAAAGAGGAGGTTTTAGAGACGTCGGGTTTGTCGAAAAATCAAAGGTTAATCTTAAAATTTCTGGAAGTTAAGTCCGAGATGACAACAAAAGAACTTGCTGAATTGGTTTTTAGTAAGCCAGTTGAATATAAAACAAAAGAGTACTCCTCAATAAATCGAAGTCTAAACTCTTTAGAGAAACGTGGACTGGTTAGAAGGGTGCAAATTCAACTAAGATGGAAACTCAAAACTAGCAACTAAATAGAAGACAAAATGAGGAATTGATGTTAAAGAGCATCAAAAGAAATATTTAATAAGTAAATATAACCCTTATTTTGAAAACCGCCCTTTAATTGTTTTTACATCCGTTTTAATAAGAACGTCACTTTTGTCTATGAAATTACTAGGCAAAACAAAAATGAAGCTTGCTTTAATTTATGCTGCAAAAAAGAAAAAGGAATTGATGTTTTTAAGGGTTTATTACCGTCTTCTAAGCATTAGAATTAGCACTAATCCAATTGCTACGATGACAACTATGGCAGCTGAACCTAAACCTAACACATACATGTCAGTCATTTGCGCAGGTGGCTCTTCAGGCGGCGGAGACGGTGGAGGTGCGGTTTCTACGTTTAGGGCGGTTACTGCTGATGATGGCCAGTAGGATTTTGATCCAGTGAACGTAGCGTAAACAGTGTATTCTCCTGGAACGAGAGGTGTGAATGAAAGTTTGTAGAAGCCATCGCTGGTGATAGTTGTGCCAACATCGTAGACGTTGCCATTCGGGTCAAGCACACTTACAATGACTTCAACGCCTATTGCATCTGTCGGTTTAGGCTGCTGCATGTACACGTATTCCATCCACGCGGACATGTTATCGTCGCAAACAGCTGGAAGGCCAGCTGGAAAACGAGCAGTCTGTACATATTCCTCTGTACCCGGAGAAATATCCGTGACCATGCCCTCCACCAAAATGGAGCCACCTTCCACTGAAACTTTTGGTGAAGCCGTAATCGTTGTTGCGCTTGGACCCTTGCCGTAACAGTATACTTGGCTGTCATAGCTGTTCCATTCGATCATGTAGCCGTCTGCGTGAGCAGCAGGCATTCGACCGTTGAAACTCAATATGCTCCAGACTAATGATCCATCAGTACAGTTTATGGCAAGCCGTTGAGCCCCTGGAAACAGGGGTGGATTATACATATGGCTCTCTGACACGAAAAGTTTTCCATCACATATGCTCGCCGTGTACCAAAGGGGATATATTCCATAGCCCGTGTCGTATCCAGCGGCTCTAGGTTCAAAAGTCCAAACGATGTCTCCTGTTTCGAGGTCAAGTGCATTTACGTAGCCACCGAAGTCATAAATATAGACGTTTCCGTAGGCAATCTGTGCAGATCGCGAAATATGGCTCCAAGCGTTTCCTGGAAGTTTAACTGGTCCCCACATCAAGGATCCATCGCCAAGGGAGTAACCATAAGCCTCATTCAAATCTTTATTATGCATCACGTAAACCCCGTCGCGTGCAGCAATGATACCAATGTCTTCGTATTTGGGTATTGTTTGGTTTATTGGTCCCCAGAGTTTCTGCCCTGTTTTTGCGTCGTACCCTGCTGTTAATTGGTAGCCATAACTGAGTGAGACAAACATGCCAGCGGAGGGTGAATATCGAAGAAGTATTACATTATCGGTTCTTGCAGCGATGCCCATTGATCCACCCACGGGTGTGGTTCCGATAGTAGTTGGGCGAGGAACTGACCATTCTATTCCGTCAGACCAGTCATAGGTGCCGCTCGGACGGATAGTGATTTGATCAAAGCTTTTACTCATCATTAGTTTGGTTGAGTTCCACTTAACAAGATTGCCACCAGATGTATAATAAGTTACCAATGTCCCCTCCTGCTCTAAGTCCACGTCCATCAAAAATTGTGGGTTTTGAATGCCAGTTATGTTGAACATAAAAACTCCTGTCATTGGGTCATATACGTTGAAGAATGTTGGCATCTGGAAAAATCCCGCGGATTCGCAAGCATATAGGAATGCCCATGAACCATATTCTTGGATCGAATGGTAACGTAGGATTTGACCCATTCTAAGTACTTCGTTGCCTGTTTCTCCCGCAGATCTTGTCCACAGTATTTCTCCTGAATGTATGTCTACAGCTTTCCAGCTTGCTTTTGCAGCATTTGGACCTGCAAACTCAGTGTAGTAGAGTATTCCGTTTAGGATTATAGGCTCGAAAAAGTTTGTGGCTATTGTTGTGGACATGTACTGGCTCATTTGATCAGCACTGATAGGTCCTCCTACTTGGCCTCCGAAATGTGTGGGTTTTGTCCACATTATGTGACCTGTATTTGGTGCTGTGCTGTATGGTTGGAAGTTTCCCATACCATCGTACTGACCAGTAGTAGCAAAAACTGCTGGTGCTAGTCCAAACCAACTTCCGCCTAGCTGCGACCACGCGTAGTTTGTTGCGTAAATTGGGCGAGTCCAGTATTCGGTTGGAAGTGGCGGGCTAGAATACCGGGGGATTTCTTCCTCTTGCACTACAAGTGTCACTTCTTCGCTTTCAGAAGGTTCATAGGTTACTCCACGACTAGCAATTTCTTGTCCAGGGTAATACGCTTTAAAAGTGTATTCCCCTACTGAGTCAGGGGTGTATATGAACCATACCCCGCCTGTAGGATCGGAATCGCGTTCTCCAAGAGTTGATGTATGCCCATCTGGCGTTGTAACTTCTACTCTTATGTCTTGATACATGTCTCCGGAACCACCGAGCCCGGCTGTAATAGGCGGTTTACTTAAAAAGGCGTTAACTTGAACTTCTTGTCCAACGCCTATAGGGTTGGGTGCAGCGTTGAGTAATAGGAACGTGGGAAGGACTTGTCCTTGAACGGATGGAAAAATGGTTGCTATTGTCATAGTTAAAGTCAGTATAAATGTTAAGGTCATTGCAGTTTTCTTTGTTTTTTGTTTCAGAAGCTGCATAATCTTCTTTCTCCTTTATTTTGTGAAAAAGTCTATGGAAAAAAATGTTAATATAATATTGCAGGTAGTTGTTCTACCCACAAACAAAAAACTAAAAAATAATCTCTTCTTTATTGATAGAAAGGGTTTCCAGGGGTTTAAGGAAGGGATGTGGAAAATTCGTAGCTATGAAATCCAAACCCTTAACGAATTGGGTCTTAGTGTTTTGCAGGCAAAGGCATACTTAGCTCTCACTCATTTTAGCTCTGCCAATGTTAAAACAATATCCAAGTTTTCCAATGTAGCTAGATCGGATCTGTATCGAACTCTATCTGCCCTTCAAGAGTTGGGTTTGGTAGAGAAAATAATTGAGTCACCCCTTGAATTCAGAGCAATCCCTCTAGATAACGGGCTTCGTTTACTTTTAAAAAACAAAACTAAAAAGCACATGTTACTAAGGTCAAAAACGCTGCAGTTGATCCGCGTGTTCAAAAAAGGAAGCAAGATTATGTCTTCTGAAGAACAAAATTTTAAGTTTGTTTTGATTCCAAAAGGGGATTATTTCTTGGAGAGAATAAGGGCTGCAATTGCCCAGTCTAACCGGCAAATTGATCTTTTGCTTTCTTGGAAGCGCTTCTCCGTTGGAGCTGATGATGCCGTTACCGAAAGTTTTGATGAGGCTTTGAGTAGAAATGTAAAGTTTCGGTTGATTGTTGAAGCTTTGGAGGAAACTATTGATGCTGATAGGATGGCACATCTTTGCAAGGAAACGTCTAACTGTCACTTCAAATTTATCTCTCACTCGCCCGGATACGAATTCGGTATTTACGATAAAAAAAAGGCTTTTGTTACTGTTAATCCGAAAGCAGATCTGGGAGATTCGCCTGCCTTATGGAGTACCAATCAAAGTTTTGTCTCTTTGATTTCTGATTACTTTGAAAGGTTGTGGTTCACTATTAGCAAAAACGAAGAGAGTGAACTCTCTGACTAGGAAAGCTTGAAGGAGCTCGGAAAAAAGGTTTCCATTTTTTATCTTAACTTATGTTTTAAAGAGACTAGGTATTTTGGAAAACTTGTTATCTTCAATGGTTCATGGAAAGTCGGCTTAGGGTTTTGTAATTATTTTGGATGGGATTGATATGGGGCTTCCGTCGATATACGAACATCTTATGCCGTATTTTCGTGCACATTTTAAGCATAGTTTGGGGTCGCAGAGTTTGGTAGACAAGTATTTCTCGCCGCCATCTGGGGCAATAGCGACAATGACACCTTTTCTTATTTCAACGGCTTTTTTTAGGGCTATGTAGATTATTGCACCTGAGCTTGGCCCTGCGAAGATGCCTTCTTGCAGCGCCAGGAGTCTTGATATTTCTTCTGCTTTTTTGGGGTGTACCTTGTGAATTTCGTCAACTCGTGACTTTTTCCAGATGGAGGGCACGTATTGGGTTTCAAGGTTTTTCAAGCCTTGAATGGTAGTGCCATTTTCTGGTTCTACGGCAATGATTTTGATGCTGGGGTTGTGTTCTTTTAACCTTTTTGAGACGCCCATGAGTGTGCCTGTGGTGCCGATACCTGCTACGAAATGGGTTACTTGTCCTTTTGTGTCTCGAAGGATTTCTTTTGCTGTGGTTTCGTAGTGGGCAAGCACATTGGCTTCGTTTGCAAATTGATTGGGCATGAAGTATTTGTCCGGGCTTTGACTTATTATTCTGCGTGCAAGGTCTTCTGCACCGTCCATTCCTTTTGCTGCTTCACTCAGGATGATTTTTGCGCCTAATGCGTTGAGGATTTGCCGTCTTTCCATGGTCATGTTTTCGGGCATTACGAGAAGGAGGTTATAGTCTTTCACTCGGCATACCATAGCTAAGCCTATACCTGTGTTGCCGCTAGTGGCTTCTATAACAGTTTTATCTTTGTTTAGCTTCCCCGACTTTTCGGCTTGCTCAATCATATATTTTGCTATACGATCTTTAACCGAGCCTCCAACGTTGAATTTCTCAAGCTTAACGTACAATTCGAGGTTATGGTTCTTGTTAAGACGGTTTATCCTAACCATTGGAGTTTTGCCAATTAAATCCAAGATACTTCTTGCAATCATATGATATCGTACATGTGATGTTAATGCACAGGTAAATCGTTTTCTGTTCCAGCGCCGAAGCATGGCTTGACAAGTGAAACCAATGCTTTTTTAAATTTGCTTAAGTAGTTCTTTGGTATGCAGACCATATTGACTCTTGAGACTTTCCTTAGCTTGCTCCTAGCCATAGCATTAGGCGCTATCGTAGGTGTCGAACGAGAAATCACGCATAAGCCCGCAGGGTTACGCACTCATATGCTTGTATCGCTTGGTGCATCACTGTTCACGATTGTATCCACCAGCTTCAGTATAGAACCAGCACGCATAGCTGCTGGAATAGTCGCTGGAATCGGCTTCATAGGTGCAGGAACAATCTGGGCAGAAAAAGACAAAGTCAAAGGCATAACGACAGCCCCCAGCCTCTGGGCAACCGCGGCAATAGGATTAACAACAGGAATAGGAGACCACCAACTAGCAGCCTTAGTAACAGTCCTCGTAGTTATGATACTCGCCTCAAACATACTGCTAGAAAAACTAGGACACAAAAAAGAATAAACCAACAAGAAAACAACATGATTTTTCAATGTTTTTTGGACTAGAATCAACAAACTACACTCTATATCTTGGCTCTAATTGTTACAAAGGAGCTAAGTAATATTGACGTTTTGAATATCAAAATACCGTTTTGCCAGGAAACGCAAGCGTTCTGCGTTTTTACCGTTTTTTCCTATGGCTATGCCTTTATCTTTTGGGTTAACAGCCACTACGGCCATTTTCTTACCGTCGGTTCTTTCAGACACACGAACTTCTCTGACTGATGCTGGTTTCAAGGCGTTCTTTATAAATTGGACTGGATCTTCAGAATATTCAATTATCTCATGTTTTTTCCCAGTCATTCTTTCAAGTGTGTGGATGTTTCTGCCGCCTTTTCCTATAGCAATACCCACTTGACCTTTGTTCACTATGAATATTGCACGTCCCTGCTCTTCGTCGATTATACAGTCTTTGACGCCGGCGCCACTTACACTTTCAAACAAAGCGATATAACGCATTTCGTCGCATGTGATTTTAATACCGCTCGTTATGCATTGCCTCCATCAAATTCTTTCTTAGTGTTTTTAGTTAATTTGAGAATTTCTGAATCACCTGTTTCTTTCACGCTTAATGCTGAAATAATGAATAGTTTGTTGCAGACGGCCGCCAAATCAATTGAAGTGCCTTTATACGTCATGATTGGAACCTTAGAGATTCTACCATAATATTCTATTTGCTCTTTTATGTCTTTTGGGCAGTTAGCGGCTAGAACAATCATCTTAGCCTTGCCAGTCTTAGCGTTATGTAAAGCCGTATTGGTACCGAAAGAAACCTTGCCAGTTTTCACAGCAGTAGCTATTGCTTTATCCATATCAATCATATTTCCGTTTTTCCTCCAGTCTTTTCTTGCTTTTCAAAGGTGGACATGTATAACTCTACCAAACCAGTGCCTATAGGAATAGACTGTCCGACTATTACGTTTTCGGTTACACCTTCCAAAGGGTCGCTTTCGCCTTTTACGGCTGCTTCAACAATGTTCGGAACTGTGATTTCAAAAGCTGCCCTAGCCAAGACGCTTGCTTTCTTGCCACTAATTCCGTGCCTGCCTATCTGCTGCACTTCACCTGTGGAGGTCATCATGTCAGCGACGAGCAGAACGTGGCGGATATCTACGTCTAGACCTTGGTCTTCCAAGACTCCTTTAGCTTCGTTAGTCAAAGCGTTTCTTGCAGCTTCTATTCCAAGCGTTTTAGCTATCTCATGGACGTTGTTTGTGGTTGTTCGTGAAGTATCTACTCCAGAAACCTGCAAAACCTTAGCCAAGTTTGAACCGTCAGTTCGAATAACCCATTCGCCGTGCTCTTCAGTTACCAACACACGTTTTATATCTGGCACTCCTTTAACGTGGAAGTCTGGAACTTTGTTTAGCAGTTTCTTGAGATTTTCAACTTTAGTGGGGATGATATATATGATATCATCCTTTAATTCCACCGTGGCATTTGGAATCTGAAGTTGGTTCTTGAGGTAGTCCATGGTTATTGCTCGGTCCCCCATCATGGGTTTGTTTAACTCAACTACAATTTCTTCGCGCACAGGGTCTTCGTAGATAGCTGAGGCTATAATTTCCAAATTCGTGTAAATTATATTGCGTGCAATTTCTACTGTGCGTTCTTTGCTTTTCCTATATTCTTCTGTCAAATATATTGTCATTATCGGAGTTGACGGAATCCGTCTAGCATCAACTATTTCGATAAGTCGGGGTAAGCCTAAGGTTACGTTTTGCTCTTTGACTCCTGCGTAATGGAATGTTCTAAGAGTCATCTGAGTACCTGGTTCGCCTATTGATTGAGCGGCAACTATACCTACAGCTTCACCTGGTTCCATCAACGCCTTTTTGTACTGTTCAGCAGTAAGTATAACGGCTTTTTCAACGCCCCTTTTGGTAAGCCCAGCTTTAGCTAAACCATGTTTAAGCTGGTCCATAAGTATAGGCGTGAGTTGCCTCTTAACAACCTTTAACTGTTTCTTAATATAATCGGCTGATGCAGCTTTTCCTTTCTCTTCTCCGATTTTTATCTGGCTGATAAGCCTGTTCACGTTAACCGCTAGCCCGTGGTCGCTTTTAGCGGGGTCAACGCCGTCTTCGCCATACATGAACTGGATTATGTCTCCAGCTGAGTCTCGGACAGTGCTGTCGTATTCTAAGCGAATATGCTCCAAAGCGTTGATGAGCCTTCTTTGCATATAACCGCTCTGTTGTGTTCTGACTGCAGTGTCCACCAAGCCTTCTCGACCTCCCATGGCGTGGAAAAAGAATTCAATTGCGTCCAACCCAGTTTGGTAGGAACTGTAAACAAAACCCCGTGCTCTCGGCCGGGGGTCACCATCAACAAAATGTGGCAAGGCTCTTCCAAAATATCCTCTCAGTATCCGTTTTCCACGCACTGATTGTTGACCGACGCAAGCAACCATTTGCCCAATGTTAAGGCTTGAACCTCTTGCACCTGTTCTAGTCATAACTATGCCCGAGTTATCTATTGTGAAATCCTGGTCCGCAATTTCTCCTGCTTCATCTCTGGCTCTGGCAAGTTCATGCATAATATAGATTTCAAATGACTCTTCTAGTGTTTGCCCGGGCAACCGTGGTAAAGTTCCGTTACGGTAGTCTTCTATGTGTTCATCAATTTTCTTCTGAATTTTTTCCATTGATTTCTTGATCTTGTTCTCAGCTTTGGAGGATAGAACAAGTTGGTCATAAGTATAACTAAAACCTCGCATTGTTATGAAAAGTTTCAGCAAACGCGATATTTTGTTCAGGAAATCGCGTCCTGCTTGAGCCCCGTAGTCCTTAATTATGCGGTGCAAAAGGCTTTCAGACTGCTCAGAACCTATAGAACGCCTATCTATGATACCCGAAATAAGCTCACCATTTTTAATAACGACATACGCGTCTCTTTTGCAGTCTTCCTCTTCACATTTGTTACATCCTTGGCAGAGGTTCGCCTTCAAGGAATAATTCAAAGTCTTTGGCAAGAAGAGGCTGAAAATCTGTTTTCCAGACCACATAGGTTTGGGTTCATTGATTTGAGGTTCTGGCAGTGGTCCAAGGTAGCCTGTTGCCGTCAATACCCTAGTAACCTCCTCTTTAGGCATGAGGTTTTCTCGTCTTGTGAAATAATATGCTCCCGTGATGAAGTCGCGTATTGCGCCAATTATGGGTCCTCCAAACCTTGGCGAGAGTATCTGGTCTTGAACCTGCATTAGCAGTAGAGCTTCTGTTCGGGCTTCTTCACTCTGAGGCACGTGAAGGTTCATTTCATCCCCGTCAAAGTCAGCGTTATATGGTGGACATACACAGAGGTGTAGACGAAAAGTCTTGTAAGGCAAAACGCGCACGTAATGCGCCATAATTGACATGCGGTGAAGTGACGGCTGACGGTTGAATATTGCAATATCGCCGTTTTTGAGGTGTCTTTCTACAATGAAACCTAGTTCTACGGCTTCAGCGATTTTGTCTCGGTCAACTACAAATTCAAGTCTTATGCGTTTTCCGTCTTGCCTAATAATGTAAAGGGCACCCGGATACTGTTCAGGGCCATTTACAACCAGCTGCTTCATTTCATCAATATTCCACTCAGTTACTTTCTCGGGAACAGACAAACGCATGGCAACATGTCTTGGAACACCGACTTCGTTTATGTCGAGGCTAGGATCGGGAGAAATAACTGTGCGCGCTGAAAAGTCAACTCTCTTACCTGAAAGATTGCTTCTGAATCTTCCTTCTTTTCCTTTCAACCTTTGCGAGAGGGTTTTCAACGCTCTTCCTGAACGGTGTCGTGCCGGAGGTATTCCAGAAGCTTCATTGTTAAAGTAAGTAGTTACATGGTACTGTAGAAGCTCAGATAGGTCTTGAATGATGAGTGTTGGTGCACCTGCTTCCATGTTTTCCTTAAGCCTCTGGTTAATTCGAATGATATCAACAAGTTTATGAGTTAAGTCGTCTTCCGAGCGGATTCCTGACTCCAGCGTTATGGAGGGGCGAACATAAACAGGAGGCACAGGCAAGACCTGTAAAACCATCCATTCAGGCCTTGCTACAACGGGATTGAATCCTAAAAGTTCCAAATCCTCATTCGAAATTCGCTCTAATCTTTCCCTTATCATGCTGGGAGTCAAGGGTTCGGAACCTGCTTCGGTTTGCTCTATGAATTTGGTAGGTTTCTCAAACGTGATTTTGTACTGGCTAGCTGCACAGTACGGACATTGCTTGCCCTTAATTTCCTGCATTATAGTTTTATACACTGAGTCAGGTATCGTACCTAAAAGTACATTGTACCGCTCAATTCGACCCTGAACCTTCTTCACTTTTTCCTCCGGCAAGAGTATTCGCCCACAACTTCGGCAGGTAGACTTCAAGAGTTCATGAATTATTTTCGTAAATTCAATGTGTACTATTGGTACTGCCAGTTCAATGTGCCCAAAGTGTCCTGGACATCGGATCGCAGTATTACCGCAGGTTTTGCATCTCTGCCTAGGCTCCAAGGTGCCTAATCTGCCATCCATTAAGCCCGCAGTGATTGGAGCTCCGTCTTCATCGTAAGTGTCTGGTGTTTGAATTTCTACAACTGATTGCTTACGCAAGTCTTGCGGTGATATCAAACCAAAAGATATTTCGTCGACAACTTTGTGAATCGATATTTCTGAAGACATTCTATGCTTTCTCCTTTAAAGTCAATTTTGGAGTGATACACAAGCTCTGAAGTTCTTGCAACAGAAGTTTGAAAGCGTAGGAAACGATTACGGGGGAAATTTTGGCTTTTTCATCGCAAATTTTGCAGACGTATTTTCTTTGCTTCATGTCGAAATAAGATATCTGACCGCAGTTTTCGCAAATATAGAGCGTATACTTGTCAGATTCCTCCAGCAGCCTGTCCCTAAGCAGCATAGCTGCGCCGTGACCTATGAGGCAGTCTCGTTCCATTTCTCCAAATCTTAGACCTCCGCCTCTTGCTCTGCCTTCAGTAGGTTGCCGAGTTAGCATTTGCACTTGTCCACGGGCTCTGGCGTGTATTTTATCGGCTACCATATGATGCAATTTCTGGTAGTAAACTATGCCGACGAAGATTTCAGCGACGAACTTCTCTCCTGTTGTACCATTATAGAATACTTCGCTTCCCGTGTGGCTGAATCCCAGTTTTACAAGATCTTTCCTAATTCTATCGGGTCCTTCATTTGAGAATGGGGTGCCATCCAATGGCTTTCCTTTTGCAGCTGCAACTTTTCCCGAAATTGATTCGATGAACTGGCCAATGGTCATTCTTGAGGGTATGGCGTGAGGGTTGATTACTATGTCTGGAACGATGCCTTCGTCTGTGAATGGCATGTTTTCTTGTGGTACTATTAAGCCTATGACACCTTTTTGTCCATGGCGAGAGGCAAATTTGTCTCCTAACTCTGGAACACGTTGGTCGCGGACTCTGACTTTTACGAGTTTGCTTCCTTCTCCTGACTCTGTCACGAAAATTCCGTCAACGATACCTGTTTCTGAGGGGCGCATATCAGTGGATGTATCGCGCATGGAAGGTCCTTTAACTTCGAATTCTTTGTATTCTTCAAGGAATCTGGGCGGGCTTATTCTTCCGATGAGCACGTCTCCACCCACAACTACAGATTCTAAGCTGATTACTCCATCGGGTTCAAGAAGTCTGTAATATTGTTCTCCTCGGTATCCGCGGGTTCCAGGTTCGGGAACTTTGAACTTGTCTTTTAACCCGCCTAAATACTGGCGGCATTCAGCCTCATATATACGATAGAATGTAGAGCGGGCTAGACCTCTTTCAATTGAGGCTTTATTAAAGACTAGCGCGTCTTCCATGTTGTAACCTTCAAAGCTGAGCACGGCAACAACGCAGTTTTGTCCTGTAGGCCGCTGTTTGTAACCCATGATTTCCATAAGTTCAGTTTCAACCAAGGGCACTTGCGGATAATGCAGAATGTGTGACCTTGAATCCACACGATGATGGAAGTTTGTTCCGTAAATTCCAAGCGCCTGTTTAGCCATAGCAGCTTGATAGGAGTTGCGCGGAGACTGGTTGTGTTCCGGAAAGGGTATAGTTGAAGCGCAGATTCCCAGAATCGTGTAAGTCGCGATTTCAACATGTGTATGCTCTGGAGTAACCTTTCCGAGAGATACAGCTATGTAGGCGTTTTCTTCTTCTTCAGCGTCTAAATATTCGATTAAACCGTTTTTGATGAGGTCTTCCCAACCCCATTCTCCGATACCTATTTTTTCCAGATGAGTGGGCTGAAGTTTTGGAATGTCGTTGTCAACGATTACGAGAGGGCGTCTAACTCGTCCTTCATCGCAGTTGGCGTGCACCTCTTCCATTTCAGTTTTCGCCTTCGAGAAGTAGGTAATGTTTACCTCAGTTGAGATTTCACCGGCTCTTCTTTTCTCTCTAAAAGTTTTAACCATGTCTGATGCTGAATGGCAGTATCCGATAATGCTTCCGTCAACAAATACTTTCGCGCCAGATGTTCTTAAATCCGCGTTAGCCTCATAAGCTGGAATCGTGCCCATCTCGAAAAACAGTTGCTTGATTTTCTCGGCATTAACACCCACCGAAATTGACGCGGATAAAGCCAAGTTCTTGACCAAACCACAGTTGGATCCTTCAGGGGTTTCATTGGGGCATAATCGTCCCCAGTGAGTTGGGTGCAAGTCTCTAGCTTCGAAGTTAGGTTGACTTCTACTTAATGGTGATTGGAGCCTCCTTAAGTGGCTAAGGGTGGAAATATAGTTTGTTCGATCCAGAAGCTGGGTTATGCCAACTCTGCCTCTGCCCCAGTTTCCAGTTGCAAGCGCATGCTGAAACCTTTCAGTTATTATGCCTGGACGGACTGCCGCGGACACAGTTATGATTGGCCCTTTTACACCTATACGCTCAAGCTGATACTTGATATCACGAGTTAGGTTTCTGAAGGAAACACGGAAAAGATCTGCAAGCAGTGGTCCCGCGAGCCTTAGACGTTTGTTTTTGAAATGATCTTTATCGTCTGTTTGTCTTCTTCCAAGCTTAAGTTGGATAACGCGGTAGGCCATTTCTCCAAGGAAAATGGCTTTTTCCTGCCTATGGTTGCTGCTCCTGCCCAAATGCGGGAGGAAGTTTTTGTCAAGGGCTGTTTCAGCTTTTTGGAGGCGGTACTCTTCGACTTGTCCGTGGGCCACACGATTCCCAATGAATAGCATAGCGTCACTTGGTGTTTCTACTCCTATGGCTTTCTCGAATGAAGGGCCAAGAATGCTTTGCAGGTCTTTATCTAGAGAAACAGCTTCAGCGATGTCTTTGTCTTTTTCGAGGTTTAAAGCCCGCATTATAACTACAAAGGGAATTTCGGTGGGTACGCCAGGCATCGTAACATAGATAGCATCATCTGACTTCAGTTTCAGCTCTATTCGTGCTCTGAATCCTACAGTTGTTGAGAATATCTTAGCTTGATAAACGGGTGAGGTACCTTTTTCATCTATGTCTACGATTACACGGTTTGGTGCGAGATCTTCCATGGCTACTATGACCCGTTCAGAACCGTTCACTACGAAGTAACCGCCTGGATCGTCTGGGTCTTCTCCTGCGGAGACAAGCTCGTCTTTTGAAAGCTGGGATAGGAAGCAGAGTTTTGATTTGAGCATTACAGGGATGTTGCCAATATAAACCAATTCGGTATCTTGTTCACGTCCGTCTATTACGGGCGTCATTTCAAGGGCTACGGGTGCAGCGTATGCCAAGTTTCTAAGGCGGGCCTCCATAGGGTAGATTTCGTGTTTGGTACCGTCAACTTCCGTTGCGTAAGGCCCTGTTATTCTTGATTGAGGGTCAATAATCCAGATTTGTCCAAGTTTCACTTTATAGGGGTTATCTGGAACTTCGATGGGAATTTCGTTAACTTCATCTACTACTTCTTGTAAGCCGTGGTCGATGAATTCGTTGTAAGAGTCAAGATGTTGCCTTACTAGTCCTTTCTCGTCAAAGAAAGTTTTTAATAGGAGGTGAATGTCTTCTTTTTGAAATTCATTCATTTTTTGCTATTCTCCCGCAAATGTAAATTTGTAAATAGTCATTCTGATTTTTTTAACGCGGGTTTTTCTCAAACTTACAATTTCCTCCGATGTTGGAGTTTCCAACTCGAAAAAGATTTTCTACGTTTAAAGAGCACAAACACATGCTACATAGCTCACTAATAAACTTTTTTGTGTTTATACGCACAAACAGCGGTTTTCTTGACTTTTTTAGAGTTGCTAGAGGCTAATAACTTTTTTGAGTGGCGTTGCGCCCTGCAAAACCTAAATAACGTACAAATATGAGGTAGAAGGGGCAAAATCGGTAAGTAGCAAGTTTTTCTGGTTAAGACAGCAGCAAATGTCAATCGCTAAGGTTTGATAACTGCGCGTTTTTTAATATGCAGTTTGTATGCAACTGATTCGTAATGTATTTTCTTTTTTATGCTTTTTTATGAGTTGAAGCAGCATTTCATCTATCTCGTAACCTCTGCTGTTTCTTTTGTTACGAATGGCAAATTTAGTAGTTGCATCTGAGCCAAGAAAGGGGTCGAGCACGGTATCGCCTTTTACGCTGAACATCCTAATGAGTCGGTTAGTTATTTCGTCTGGATAGGCGGCGGTTCTTCTTTCGATTTGGCTTGTTGTTTGGCGTGTGCCTAATACATTCCATATTTGCGTGAACTATTCATCGCGTTGCTGTTTTGTAAAAGCAATATCATACCGGATAGGATTGGTTGGGAAAAAGGCGGAACTTGCTGTTTAATGTACGCGTAGCGTCGTCTATATTTATGCAAGCTATGCCGCCATCTACAAGGACACGGTAGGTTTCACACTATGTTTTGGCGAGGGCTTCGTGCATGGCTTCGTAGATTTGGGTTATGGTTTCTTTTTTGCTGTCTACTTCTAGTTTTTGTCATAAGGTGGCTATTTTCGGGTTTAGCGTGGCGAATTGGTTGTCCCACATTTTTATCATAGGATAGGGCGGTGAAGTTACCATAAGGTGGATGCTGGAGTCTGCGAGTTCGGGCATTTGCTGGCTATTGGCAAGGATTATTTGATGTTCCGTTTGCATTTGGTGTTCTCTATTTTATACTTGCGCAAGTTTTTTTTACTTTTGTGGTGAAGAATTTAGTAGAATTTTTCAATAATTTTATAACGGATATACACTAGCACAAATAAAGGGTGCAGTCATTTTTCAAGTAAAAAGATACCTTTTCAGCCCTAAGCATGCAAAAAAATTAACTGATGAACAACTTGAAAGTGGGAAATCATTAATAAGAAGGAAAAAACAAGTTTTGTTAGTTTTATGCTACGGTAACCAAGCCAGGTCAAAGGTGAAGGACTCAAGATCGACGCTTTGACTTGAGCGCCCTATGAGAAATCCTTTCCCGTAGGGGTTCGCAGGTTCGAATCCTGCCCGTAGCACCAAAATTTCTTCCTTAATTAATCCTTCACCGAAAGTAAGAAGGCTTCTTCAAACAAAAAAACTGGAAGCGTTTCTAAAAAATTGTGTGAATGCTAATGTTTTTTATAAGAGTGCAGAATTGTTTGTTTAGGTTTGCTGATGAGTTTCGAGATAAGGGATAAGGACTTGCTTGGAAGAATTGGAAAGCTTAAAACCAAAAGCGGTACAGTAGAGACTCCGCTTTTGTTCCCCGTTTTAAATCCCAACATTCAACTGGTTCCAGCACAAAAACTCAAGGACACTTTTGGTTTTGAAGCCGTCATAACTAACGCTTACATACTTAAGAAACACTTCGAAACCAAACCGATAACGCTAGGCTTACATGAATTCTTAGGCTTCGATGGTGCGGTGATGACTGATTCGGGAGCGTATCAGATTCTCGTTTATGGTGAGGTGGAGGTGAACCAACAGGAAATCATAAGTTACCAAGAGCAGATCGGGAGCGACATAGCAACTATACTAGATATTCCCACAGGCTGGAAAATTACTCAGGAACAAGCTGCTAAAACAGTAATGGAAACCCTCAAGCGAGCTAAGGAGCTCTTCAAAACAAAAACACGAGATGACATACTTTGGGTTGGACCAGTGCAAGGAGGAAGACACTTAGACCTTGTTGCAAGGTCCTCAGTTGAAATGAGCAAATTACCGTTCCAAATTCACGCTTTGGGAAGCCCAACCGAAGTAATGAAAAACTACCGTTTCGACGTTTTAGTTGATATGATTCTAACTGCAAAAAAGAACCTGCCGCCTGAAAGGCCACTTCACCTCTTCGGAGCAGGACACCCCTTCATGTTTGCCTTAGCCATAGCATTAGGCTGCGACCTTTTCGACTCTGCGGCTTACGCATTGTACGCTCGAGAAAACCGATATATGACAGAAAACGGTACTTGGCGACTAAACAAACTCGACTACTTTCCCTGCCAATGCCCAAAATGCGCATATACTACACCACAAGAAGTTATGGCAAAAACACAACAAGAAGTTGAAACATTTCTAGCCGAACACAACCTCTACGTTTATATTGCAGAGCTGAAACGCGTAAAACAAGCAATAAGAGATGGCAGACTCTGGGAACATGTGGAAATGAGAGCTCACACTCATCCTGCCCTGTTTGCAGGCTTTAAAAGACTGAAGAAGCATGAAGACTTCATCGAAAAACATAGCCCAACCGTGAAAAAAAGCGGTTTATTCTTCTTTAGTTCCATTGGCTTATCACGCCCCCAAATTAGCCACTACAGAAAAAGAATGCGAAGAAGCTACTGTCCACCTGAAAACACACGCATTCTTCTGCTTGCACCACAAACCCGAAAAAAACCCTTTCATAGAACACAAGAATTCAACAAAATTAAACAAGTCATTACTAGGATAGGCGAAGAGTTGGCAAGCAAAATCCACATCTGCTTTTACGCTGCACCTTTTGGTATAATTCCAATTGAACTAGATGAGATTTACCCGCTCTCGCAATATGAAATTGCACTTCCTATTGAACAAGAAACCAAAGACTACGTTGCAAACAAAGCAACGGAATACATCAGGAAACACCATTATGAAGCCGTTGTGCTACTTCACGACCCTGAACAATGGAGCAATAGCGTCAAAATCCAGTGTAAAACGTTGTGCCAAATGATGGGAATAACTTTTAAAGATATAGATGTAACGGTTAAAGGAAGCAAAAACATTTTAACTCAGTTGGAGATGATTTTGCGAAAAAATCTGAGTGAATAATCTTGATTAGAGCTGATTTGCACATTCATACCACGTATTCAGACGATTCAACAGTTACCCCCAAAGCTCTCGTGGAAAAACTTGTAGCACACAATTCTATAAAAGTCGCAGCTATAACAGACCATAACACAATAAAAGGACTCAACAAAACAATAAAACTAGCCGCAACCTACCCAGATGTGCTCATAATTCCAGGCGTGGAAATCAGTACTGCAGAGGGAGATTTGATAATACTGGGTACAAACGTAGCACCACCAGAACCGTGGACAGTGGAAAACATTATTGACTTCACCCGAGACAATGATTGTGTCTCAGTGGTTGCACACCCTTACCGCGAATACGGAATGGGGGACCTCGCCAGAAATTACGAGGTTGACGCCATTGAAGTCTTCAACGGCGTATCTTCACCGCATATTAACAAATTGGCTGATAAACTCGCCAAATCCATGAAGTTACCCGGCCTAGCTGGAAGCGACGCACATAGCCTCTCAGAATCACTAACTGCCTACACAAAAATCCAAGCTACTTTAAACATTGACGAGATTCTCAAGGCGATAAAGAAAGGCTTGGTAACGGCGCATCAAGCGACAAGGTCAATACATTTTTAAAATAGCAGGTTAGTTTCATGATTACTCTTTAGGTGTTGAGATTAGAGGATTGGTGTTGATTGCAGGTTGGATTTCTAGGCGGAGCACGCGAAGTTGGAAGAATAAGCATTTCCGTTAAAACTAAAAAAACTCAGGCGTTGTTAGATTACGGTGTGATGTTTGACAATGAACCAGGTTTTCCTATGCACGTTCCTCCAAAAGAGGTTGACGCCCTAATTTTAACCCATAGCCATCTTGACCATTCCGGCGCCCTGCCAATATTCTATATTGATGGACAAACACCATTGTATACAAACAGGCTAAACTTAGATCTAACACAGCTTTTAATTAAAGACTTTATTCACCTTTCAGGCTACTACTTGCCTTTTGAATATTTGGAACTAAAAACTATGAGGAAAAGCAACAATCACCTAGATTTCGGGGTTGAAGAACAAGTAGGTGAAATATGCTTTAAGCTCTTAAACGCGGGACACACACCTGGAAGTGCCCAAGTATTAATCGAAGCTAAAGGTAAAAGACTACTTTACACGAGTGATTTCAACACCACCGACAGCCAACTGTTGGCAGGGGCAAAAATGGATTACGGAGACTTGGATGCTGTGATCATAGAAAGCACCTACGCAAACGAGGATCACGCAAACAGAGTTGAACTTGAAAAACGCTTCGTAGAATCCGTAACGGAAGTTGTAGAAAAAGGGGGCATTGCCTTGGTTCCAGCCTTTGGAGTTGGAAGGTCACAAGAAATGGCTTGTATCCTCACTGCTCACCATTTCGAGTACCCAGTAGTTTTAGACGGCATGGCTCGTGAAGCAAGTAGAATAATCATGAACCATAGAGAGTTCTTACGAGATCCTAAATTGTTCATGAATGCTATGAATTCAACTGATTGGATTGATAGTTGGAGAGATAGGCGAAAAGCCATTAGTTCACCCAAAGTAATCATCTCCACCGCGGGAATGCTTAAAGGCGGTCCAGCTGCTTTTTACGTGTCTAAACTTGGTAAAAAAGCCAGTAACGCTATTTTCTTAGTGAGCTATCAAATTCCGGGAACTCCTGGAAAAGAGTTGCTTGAGAAAGGGGTTTGCACTATTGACGGTAAGGTGCGTAAAGTTAAAGCACGTTATGAACACTTCGATTTTTCCTCTCATTGCGGAGCAAGTCAACTAAAGGATACACTGCGAAAGCTTGGTGGAAAGCCAAGAGTGTTTATTGTTCACGGTGAGGAAGAAAATTGCAAAATGTTCGCAACTTGGGTTAAATCTGAGCTTGGTTTAGATGCTGTTGCTCCGAAAACTGGCGACACCTTTGAGATTTAGGGGTAAATATGCGAATTGGTATATTGCGCATTGGAGAAACAAATGCAACCATAATTTCAGGGATTAAAGAGAAATTGACAAGGATTTTCGCAGATGCAACTTGCGTTATTATTGAAGAAACTGTTCCCCTCAGAAATAATGCTTTCGATGAAACGCGAGGGCAGCATCAATCGCACGCTATCCTAAACGAAGTTCAAAGTTTCGTTGCTGGAAAAAAAGGTTTGAACCGGGTTTTGGGAGTTGTTGACGCGGATATTTTTGTTCCTAAATTAAGTTTTGTGTTCGGGGAAGCCGCTTGTCCCGGAAAAGCCGCTTTAATATCCTTGTGGCGACTTAAACCTGAATTCTACGGTGATGCACCAAATGAATTACTTTTTTTGGAAAGGACAATTAAAGAAGCTGTGCATGAGCTTGGTCACACTTTGGGTTTAGAGCATTGTCCACAGTCTTTGTGTGTTATGCATTTTTCTAACTCGATTTTGGACACAGATGCAAAACAAGAGTTTTTCTGTCAAGATTGCTACTTACAAGCCACAATAAGAATTGAGAAGTTAAGGCAACAGTTTTAACTGAAGAATTACAGTCATCATGCTCAAACTAAGTATAATATGGCTAGCCAATTTCTGTTTTATGAGTGTTTGACTTTAGATTTTATAGACATAACAAAATGCGCAAGGGCTGTTCTTAGCGCTGCAAAACCGTTCATCCAACCCTTGCCGAACATACGAATAATATAGGTGGGGCGCATATAGAAATGGTGGAAAGCTTGTTCTCGAATCTGCATTAGTTCTTTCATGCTTAACCACGGGGTTTCAAAAATTGGCGTTACAGTGTCATACTTGTCGAAGTCAGTTACTCTCAGCCAACCCTTCTCCTTAACCGAGTCATAAAGAGGAGTTCCCGGAAAAGGCGTAGCTATGTTATAAAATCCTACTTCGTCGGGGCTTATCATTTCAACGAATTTTATGGTTTCCCAAGCTGACTCTTTGGTCTCTCCAGGAAAGCCGAGGATAACGTTTGGAACAGGTTTTAATCCTAGCTCTCTTATCCACCTAAAGACGCGGATTGTTTGTTCGGTGGTAATGCCTTTGTGCATCGCATCTAAAACTTTTTGTGAACCGGATTCAACTCCAGACCACACGGAAATACAGCCTGCTTTTCGCATCGTACGGAGAAGTTCTTTTGTAAGCATGTCAATACGGGTTCCACAGTTCCATTTTATCGTCAGTTTCCGCTCTAAAATCAGCTTGCACAGTTCTTTGGTTCTTTCTGGTTCGACAGTGAACGCGTCGTCACAAAACGTGAAGTTTGTGACTCCGTAGGTTTTGTTAAGGAACTCTAGTTCGTCAGCAATGTTTTTCGGGCTTCGCATACGGAACTTGCGCCCGTGCATTCGAACAGTAGCGCAAAATTCACACCAGAAAACGCAGCCCCTGCTTGCAGCCAAGTAAAGTACGTCCTCGTATTTTCGAAGGCGCTCCATGGGCCACAGGTTGCGCGCAGGAAAGGGAAGCGAATCTAAGTCTTCTATGTAAGGTCTGTCTGGGTTTCGAACAAAATTGCCGTTTTTTCTGTAAGTTATGCCTAGCACGTCGCGAAAGCTTTCGCCTGCTTCAACTTTCTGGGCAAGCTCAAGCAAAGTGTACTCGCCTTCTTTGCGCACAATAACATCTAAGGCTGGGCACTCCTTCAATGCTTCTTTATCCCAGAACGTAACGTGAGGACCGCCAATTAAAACGAGGCAAGCAGGCAGTATTTCTTTGACGATTTTCGCAAGTTTCAGCGCGGAAAGGTAGGTGAGGGTGGTGGATGTTAATCCTAATATATCTGGTCGTCGCTTGTTAATTTCACTTCGAAAATCTTCGAATGAAAGTTGTAGCACTTGGCAGTCAATGACATCAACTTGAAACTGGTTTTTTTCCAAGACAGCTCCTAAATATCCCAAACCTAATAGGGCGAAGGGCATATGTCCAGTAGATCCACTTGGAGCAGGAGGATTCACAAGGGTAATATGTGACTTCATTTTCCTTCTCCCTAACATATACCTTCCAAAAGAAAACGGCGTCCAACGCTTAAATCTTTTGTAGAATAATACAAAAGCAGCGGGAAAAATTGTTGCATAGATGCTTCTTTTTTGCATCAGAATTGTGTAAAAGTCTCACGTCACTTCGTATAAATACAAAGTTATAAAACCACTAGAAACCAAGTTAGAATTCTACAATATGATAGTGGCGCTTTATCTAAAGAAAAAAGGAAATTTAAGTCTAACACAAAGCCAAAAAGTAATTTTTGTTTTTTGCTTGTAGGATGAGGGGTAGTATAGGGGAAACCTTTTATGGTTATTCGTGTGTTATGCTTCAGGCTTTAGAATTTGAGTGTGGTGAAAACTAGGTATGAGTGATTCGGTTGAGAAACGAGTTGAAGCTGCTCTTGCTGAGATTAAACCGCAGATTCAAGCTGACGGTGGAGACATAGACCTCGTAGAAGTAGAAAATGGAATAGTGAAAGTGCGTTTGCGAGGATCATGTGTAGGTTGCCCAATGTCCGCTCTTACGTTGAAGCAAGGCGTCGAACGCATAATAAAATCAAAAATCCCAGAAATAAAAAGCGTCGAAGCAGTGCAATAAACCAGGCGCATGTTTCTACTCATTCACTTTTCAATTTTTATATATCTATGTCTTGTTCACTTGAATTGACTTGTTCATATTCTATTTTACTACTTCTAATCAAGCCACCAGCGAAATATTCTACACATCATTCTGAGTTAGCTACTCTTCTCAGAGGCCAAGCGCTTTTCTTTTTTGGATTCTTTTCAACGGTCTCTTGAGTTCTTCTTGTGACTTTTTTGGAACTCTTTTTGAGCCTATTTTTCCGTTTTTTCCAGCATGTTTGACAGTAGGTAGGCCGATCTATTTCAGGCTTAAATGGCACTTTGCATTCGCTACCGCAGTCACTGCACACTGTTCTATGCAGTCCTTCGGACTTCTGAGGCTTCTTAAAAAGGCGATACCTTTTCAACCGAGGCCACCCGGTCTTCGCATACCGGAGCATATCAGGGTGTGTTCTGAGCCAACGCATCATATGGAAGAAGCTTTTAGCGCGTTTTTCCTCCCGCTCAGGCAAAGGTTCGTAACCCAAGTTTCTAATCTCATCCAAATAGGCAGTTTCTACAAGTCGCTGTGCCTCACCAGTCACACTCACACGAGTAACAAGATCCTCTCCATGAGTTTCCTTCAGATCCTCTACTGCAACATCAAAAATATTGCCTTGACAAACTTGAATTTTCTCTTCAGTCCTAATTTTCAACTTTTGAAGCAGGCAAGCCGTAACACAAGAAGCTTCCTGTAAATATTCTTTCGTAGAGAAACTGTCTTGGTAGAACCTCACGTCTACAAGACCGTACTTGAATTCGTCTGTTTCCTTGCGATATGCGCCTATGACAACCCCGAAAAGCAAATCACCACTGCCCGCGTCGTCGACGATAATTGTCAAATTAATGCTTCCTTTTCCTCTAAGCAAAGTCACGGACTTATAAAAACAGTATTCTGAAAAAATGTTATTTTGTTAATGAAGCTTTACTTTTGTTGTCCAAGGGAACTATGTAAAAAGCATAAATTTCCATAAACTGAGGAGTAAATTGGAGAGTAAGTGTTTAGTTTAAGTCTGTCCTATTCGCTTTTTGTAAAGCAAGTTATCTGAGCTTAGACTCAAATTCGAGTTCTAACGACAAATCTCTTGTTACATACATGCAAAATGGATACAAGCCGCGCTACTAGGCAATGTTCAAACGGTTTTTTCAAATTATCATCTAAGAATGCTTTAACTTTGTTTGCAACACAAAGAGCTAAATGTATATCTAACTCGTTATTTATTGTTGCTTTCTTAGAAACCTTCTCGAAAAAGCTAAAGAACAACAATGTATGGAGGGCTCTTTTTGATGTTAAGATACATCATTTGCCATTATTGCTTGTTTCTTTTCTATAGTTTAAACAAATATCCAGAATATTCAAATATTATGGCAAAGATATATTGCCAGGTAGTTTTAACATGAAAATAAATAAATTAAATGGAACGAATGTAATCACATCGGATGCGTATACTTTAGGAGAAGTAAATGGGGCACATGCAGACATAAACACATGGAACATAACACATCTTGACGTTGAACTAATCAAAGAAGCCACAAAAGAATTTGGCTTCAAGAAACCTTTTCTTAGCCCATTAACGGTTTGTTTGCCCATAAACGCCGTTAAGAAAGTTGGCGATGTAATAACGCTGAACAAGTCTCTCATAGACTTGAAAGATCTCAAAGAACGCAAAACCGAATAAGAAGCTAGGGTTCCAAACCAATCAATTAACCTTTTTTGCAGGTTTAATAATGAGAAAAAAACAAAAAAAGAAAAACAAAGGCAAGAAACGTTACAAAAACACTCACGGTAACTGGTACCGAACAAGACTAAGTTACAGATTCAAGAGGAAAATTGAGCAGAGAAAAAGTATTAGAGAATTAAACGAGCAGAGATTATAAGTTATGCTGGTTATCATTAAACATTCATCTGAAAACAATAAAAAAGATCAACCGTTTTAACTCATTATATCAATTACGTTTTGTAATATTGTATCTGAAGGTATTGCGAATCCTATGCCTTGCGAGTCTTCAACTATGGCTGTAGCCATGCCAACTACTTGTCCTATATAGTTTATCATTGGACCACCTGAGTTACCTGGGTTCAATGGAGTAGTTGTTTGAATTATGTTGGTCAGCATAGTTTGCTCCAAGGTTATTGTTCTGTTTAGAGCGCTTACTATACCATTGCTCATTGATCCCGGGAGGCCATAGGGTGTTCCAACTACCACCACGGGATCTCCGACTTTAAGGGTTGAGGAGCTAACAATACTTAGGGGGTTGTAGTCGGTTTGCGGAGCATTAGTCGTGAGCACTGCAACATCCGTGTTTGGGTTGGATCCTATAATAACGGCTGAATACGTGTTTCCGTTCGAGAATGTTAAGTCGATGCTTAATGCGTCTTGAATCACGTGATTGTTTGTTAGGATGATCATCTGCCCCGAATAGTTGTAGAAGAAGCCGGAGCCTTGAGCTGTTGTAGATGGGGCAATTAAAGCCTGGACTACAACAACTGAATGCTTGACCTGCTCGAAAAGCATTGAGAGTGAAGCATTTTCTCCCATAATGTAAATTATATCCTTATAGATCACACTAGTTTCGTTGATCCTGCTAATTTGCTCCTGTAATGTTGAAAACTGACTTTTGAGGCCACTAATTTCCTTCATAATTTCATCTGGGTCTTGATCGTAAATGCTAGATGATTCCAGATCAAATATTTCATCTTGGATTTTTGAAAGTTCATCTTTAATGCTACTTATAGCTTCCAAAACATCACTTTGGTTCTGATTAGATGATTCAAGTGTTGCTTGGAAATTGCTGATTTGTTCTTGAATCGCAGATAATTGATCCGACAAGTGATTAATTCTGTTTGAGGTAGAAATTTGACCTGACCAAAACTCCACTAATATTCCTATGCAAAGGCTAACAACTAAAACGATTGCCATAAGGCTGAATGCAAACTTTCTTTTCTGTTTTTTCAGAGGTTCCAACTTGTCACAACCTGAAAATTTGACTGCTTAAAATGCATGATACAGGCAAAGATCTCAAAATCCGTCTTAATTGTTGTCCAATCAAACTCTGTCAACTCTTTTATGTCACTATTAAGAATGCGCAAACTACATTATTTAACGATTTTTCCAAATTGTTCAGAATCAATTTTTATTAAACTTACTTGATTCCATTAAACAACTCATTAGCCAAAAGCTGAAACCGAAAAAATTTCTTTCTGTGTTACAGTTCCATGGATTTTATACGGATAACTTCAACGGTTTTTGGACTCATTGTTGTACAGATTAGGAAGAAATATTAATTGATTTTTATCAGAAAACCAGCTAAGTCTGATTTTCTAATGGCTGCTCAGCGACTTGCAGTTCCACAATATCAGCTTCAACTTTCCTAACGCTACTTTTCATTTTTCTCTTAAAGGTTTTGAGATCAGAAGCTTCGAAATTCGGCAGTACGCACATATTTGTTCCTTGAACACTCGCTTTATTAGATTTTATGAAGTACTAATTCATTTAATCAGGAACAGTTCAACAAAGCAAAAACCTCACCGACTTGAGAATTACTTAAGCTTTGGACCGTGAAGATATGGTCAAAAAACCGGTTTTAAGATTAGACACCAGTTTCGTATATCTATAAGCCAAAAAAAATTGCAACACCTATATCGTTACATTCTAACAAACTATAATCAACCATTTTCGTTTTCAAATCATGAAACTCGATAATAACATATCACATCAAATATAAACTGAGACAAGGAAATAGAAAAGACATAGGACCAAACTTAGCTAAAATACATGGTCTGCTTTAAAAAGTCAAGTGTAAATAACATAACCGGTGATTAAAACTTGACACGGGAGTTCATACTTTTTTCACGTCGAGGAAAAACAAACCCTGACTTCCTTAACCTACACGACGCTGGACGATTAGATATAGTCCACGAATGCATAATCTCAAGCCTATTCCTCTCACACGGATTACGCAGAAATGTTGTTTTCCACACCGTTCTAAACGGCCCACCGAACCCGCCATTACATATTCAAATAGATGGTGCAACAATTTATGACGTGCGCACGGACATGCACACGTGGCAAAGCATCATCAAAAAAGTTATTTCAGGCAAACTCCACCCAGGCATATCCATAAATAAGACAAGTTTCGAAGCGCTCTTGAAGGCTAAAGCTGAAACAGACCCTATATATGTACTTGAGGAAGGGGGAAAGGATATATCAAACACAGAATTATCTGAGAATTGTGTTTTCGTGCTGGGGGACCACGTAGGGTTACCCAAGAAAGCAGAGGCTTTCGCGCTTCGCTACGGAGAAAAAATCAGCCTAGGTAAGCAGCCGTACTTAGCTACTTCGTGCATAACTATACTAAACTATATTTTGGATCGCAAAGTCAAATCTTGCTTTTGAAGTGCTCCCAACCTCGGGGCTCAATTGGGCTTTTTTCTCCATCTTGGTCCAGCAGTACTTGCCTATCTCGAGTAGCCTTGCCAATAGGCAAAAGATGCCCACCAGCTGCTCTAACCGCCATTTCCGCGTCAGTCCATCTTTTAGACTTAACGGTGACTACCAATTCATACTCTTCCCCCCCGTGAAGTCCAAGTTCCAAGGCGTCAAGCCCATTAAACTCAGCGAACCTAAGAACCTCGTCCGCAATCGGCACACTTTTAACTGCAAATCCCACACCACTCATCTTCGCCAACTCATGTAAACTCCAAGCTAAGCCGTCACTGGAGTCAATTGAAGCTGATAATGCACCTGATTGGCAAAGCGACAAACCTTCACATAATCTAGCCTTAGGCATGCAAACTGAATTTAGAAGCACTTCGCGCAATCCCTTTGACGCTGCATAGCCGTCCATAAGAAGGCGTAAACCCGCTGCTGTCTTGCCAAAGAAACCCGTAACAGCTACAATATCTTCTGCCTTGGCGCCGCTACGCAATATGACCGCTTTACGTTTAGCGGTTCCAAAAAGTGAAATCGCCACAACTAAATCTGAGGTTTCATTTGTGTCGCCCCCGATTACATAGAAGCCGTACTCTCTCGCTCCATTATTTAATCCGTGTGCAATCTCTTCCACGTCTTTCTGTATGAAATTCCGCGGAAGCCCAAGCGAAACAAGCATCGCCATAGGCTCTACACCTTTAGCTGCAAAATCACTGACGTTCATCACAACCGCTTTTCGAGCTGCCTGCCAAAGACTCATTCCCCGCGGCACATCAGTCTTTTTTACAAGCATGTCAGTTTTCAAAACCGCAACTCGCCCTCCGCCTATGTTAACTGCAGAAACGTCATCGCCGAAAGGAATTGGCAAGTTGGGCATAACGCTTAAGTGGCGCTTCATAAGCTCAATCAGCTTTCGCTCACCCAAGTCGCCGCTTGTTCCGCCCCTAATATCCTTCTTACCTCTCTTTTTACTCAACCAAACGAGCCTCCAACCAAAAAACATTCAAACGTCGCTTATAATGTCTAGTTTAGAGACGGCTCTTTTAAAACTGACGTTTACGACAACATATTTTGCTAACATTTAAAAATGCGCGCACATCACTGATTTAGCGGTTAAATATGCCTCGGTAGCTCAGCTTGGCAGAGCGGCTGCCTCGTAAGCAGCAGGCCGCGGGATCAAAGCCCGCCCGGGGCTTTTCGCATTGGTGTGTAGTTACGTTGTGCTCATATTCAGAAAAGTTTATTAAATATTAATAGTACCGATACGGTAAGGACATGCAAACTAAGGTGGATAATAATGCGCTTTTTCAATTCGCACTCCTATGACGAACAATTCAGATGCCCATACGAGGGATGCGAGAAAAAATTTGAAAAACCCACCATTCTAACAGACAAATCTTGCATACCGCGACAGTCCTATTATGCTTGTCCACACTGCATGTCAAAACTTGACATAACCTTCGAAAACATGAAAATCGTAGAAGTGAAACCAGCAGAATACCCAAGAGTATTCGAGTCACCGGCAAAATGCGCACATTTCTCCAGTCTATTAAACACTAGACCACACAACGCACCCCTACTAGAAGAGTGCCTACTATGCCCAAAGGTACTCCAATGTAGCTTGCGCAAAAAATAAACAAAATTAGCAATCAGAGACGACCCTTCTATCTTCGAGAAAACATAGCAATTCAACTTTTGACAAAGAACAGATTTTGCCAGCCAAAAAACGGATCGACATAGCTAAAGTTTTTATGGTGCATGCCAAATTATCTTTCTCTGCCACCCGCACTAGGATGGCATAACACTGGGGCTGTCGGCTAGTTTGGTCCAGGCTTGTAGACTTGGGCTCTATAGACCCCGGTTCAAATCCGGGCAGCCCCATCCTTTCCAGTTTATTCTCAGTTATATTGAAGTTTTTCAGTGAATTACACGTAGAGAATTGCGTTATTAGGTGTTTTAAGTGGTTTTCAAACATTTTACTGAGGTTGAAGCCGAGAGATTTGGATTTTTCAACTAATTCTTTATCGATGTAAAGAACTAAGTTGTGTTTGTTTCTCAAGTGTATTTATACCCGAGGGCATGCGAAGGGAAGTTTTATATTAAAAGTTTGGTCTTGACAAAACGATCAATTAACGGATGTTGGAAAGGAAAGGCAAACAAAAAATCATATTTTATAGCTAGAAAACTCTTTAAGCAAGATAGGGAGAAACAACCCGTCTAGGAGTATAAATAAAAGTGAAACTGTGCGCGCCAACGTTGAGTGTAGTTGGAGGAAAAAAAATGGTGGGTGGTAACGACAATGAAAGTAGCCATCATCGTAAAAAAAACTAAAACACACTCTACCAAAAGGTTGAAGTCACTTAATCTTACTTGTCGTCTGAACCAATAAATTCCTTGATTTCTATTATGATTTTCTGCAGTTTCTTTCCATTTAATGGTGGTTCATACGGTATTCTTAAAACTTCCCAGCCTTTAGCCTCAAGCAAATCGCAGATCTCCGAATCGCGTTGGCGCTGTTTATCACCTGAATGCACGTGCAAACCATCCAAATACACGGCCTTTCGCTTGTTTAACCAACAGAAATCTGGGACTGTTGACTTTAACACGATGGTTTTTTGTGTTACCATACCGCTGGTTAAGCCAGCTGCGCTTAACGCTTTAAACACTTCTATCTCGGCTTTGCTGACTTTTGGATGCATGTTTCTTTTGAAACTCAAACTTGAAGCTCCTGAAGCCATTTCACTAAGTTATATTTCTACTTAATAACTTTCAGCTAGTACATTCAACAAGTTAAGTTTCGTTATGAATTTGGAATTCATATCAGTTTTTCATAAAGTTATTCTTTAGCAATGTCGTTTATTGGATTGATGAAAAATGAGTGCCCAAGAAGAACTTGAGAAGCTTCGAAATATGCGAGCAGAGCTTGAAGCAGAGTCACGGTCATTAGAAGAACAATTAAGCTGCTTAGAAAGCAATGTAATGTCTCTTGAGGAGAAAATAGCAATTGAAGAATTGAAGAAAGAGAAAGCTGCGATTGAAGAGTTGAAAAAGCACAACAAGGATGCTAAAGACGCAGTAGCTATGTTGGAATCAAAGAAAGAGAAGCTTGAAAATAAGCTTGAAAAGACATTACCAAAAACAGAAGAGCCATCTCCCAAGAAGCAACAAGTAGAAGAAGACTTGCCCAAACCAGAAGAAAACGAAATAGTAGCAGATGGCGGTGTTGTCGTTACAGCCATAGATGGAGAAGCACTTGAAGAGCAACTAGGAATAGCCGTCGAGGATTCCCCTAAGCAAGAAAAAAAGAAACGAAGATTTTTCTAAATCAATATAGAAAAAAATGTTATCTTGTTCTTGCAACTGTTAAAAGCCGCTATTTTCAAACAGTTAATGCCGATCTGTGCAATGCTAGAGAAAATTGGCCAAAAAATCATTAATAACTCCAGATTTTCAGATTTATCACTTTAGCGTTTTTAACTTTCTTGACGTTTAAGACTGCCTTAGTAGCTTTCATTTATGCCTCGCAACATATCACTTCGACTGATTAACATAAACAGATGACGTCGAACACAATTAATAGGCAAAATTAATCACACTATTATCTTTGTTTAGTTAAAAATCAGCCGCATTGTTAGGACTGTAGATTATGCTCATGAGTAAATTGATATAAAAGCATCAAAAACGAGAGCGTTTTCACCAAAAAAAGGGAAGAACTTAAAATCAGCTTGATCGAAGAAATATAGGAAACAATAATGAAAAAGCTAAACTTGACGGTTATTGTAGTAGTTGCATTAGTAGTTGTTGTTGGCGCTGCAATAGTCTTTTTTCTCAATGATAAAACTGCAGATTCTAGTATAGTGAATTACACTTATCAAGTTATCAACGAATATCCTCATGATCCAAACGCGTTCACTCAAGGACTAATAATGGAAGAAGGAGTCCTGTACGAAGGCACGGGATTGTACGGCAGCTCTACACTGCGCAAGGTAGACTTGGAAACTGGCAATGTTTTGCAGACTAGTGTGCTTTCAGATGGTTTTTTCGGTGAAGGCATCACAATTTTTGAAGGTAAAATTATTCAGTTAACTTGGAAGTCGAATAAAGGTTTCGTTTATGATAGGCAGTCTTTTGATTTAATAGAAGAGTTCAACTATTCCACTGAAGGTTGGGGAATAACAAACGATGGAACCCGACTAATAATGAGTGATGGAACAGCAAACCTGTACTTCCTAAACCCAGAAACCTTTGAGAGAGTGGGACAGATTGAAGTATGCGACAATGAACCTGTGACGAAACTCAATGAGCTTGAATACATTAAAGGCGAAGTCTACGCTAACATATGGCAAACAGATAAGATCGCAATTATTGACCCAGACAGTGGAAAAGTTAGAGGTTGGATAAACTTAGCAGGCATTTACACCTTAGAAAACAGCAACTCAAATAACGTACTTAATGGAATTGCATATGACGCAGAACACGATAGACTCTTCGTTACAGGAAAAAGATGGTCAAAGCTTTTCCAAATAAAACTGATAACCACGGAATAACCTCATTACAAAGAAAATAGTTGAAAGAGTGAAGGCTTAGCTTTCGCTTTTCTTTTTTTCACCTGTCACCGTAGATGGAAATTCTTTGAGCCTTTCAGCCATACTCTTAAGCTGCTTATCCACTCTATCGTTCACAGTTCCATCTTCAAAAGAGCCATCTTTTAACCTATTGCCAGCTTTAATTCCCGTGAGTATTTCTATGCCTTCATCTATTGTTTTGATAGAGAAAACATGGAACTTTTCATCTTTAACAGCGTCCACCACCTCTTCCTTTAACATAAGGTTCTGGACGTTGCTTGCCGGTATAATCACTCCCTGCTTTCCAGAGAAGCCTTCAGCCTTGCATACTTCAAAGAAGCCTTCAATCTTCTCGTTCACTCCTCCTATGGCCTGAACCTGACCCTTCTGGTTAACTGATCCAGTTACAGCCAAACTCTGCCTAATTGGTAGTCCAGACAGCGCCGATAGAATCGCATATAACTCCGTACTTGAGGCACTATCGCCTTCCACACCGCCATAATTCTGCTCAAAAACAAGACGCGCAGACAGACTTAGTGGTTTGTCTCGCGCATACTTCTCATTCAAATAACCACCCAAGATTAAAACGCCTTTCGTGTGTATAGGACCACCCATTTTTGCCTCCCTTTCAATGTCTATGACCCCTTCCCGACCTAAACCCACGCTTGCGGTTACTCGCGATGGGTTGCCAAAAGCAAAGTCGCCTAAGCCCATAACCGATAAGCCGTTGACTTGCCCAATTCTTTCTGTATCGATGTCAATTAGAAGTATTTCTCGTCTAATCATTTCCTGGATTTTCTCTTGAATAAGCTTTGAACGGTAAATTTTCTCTTCAATGGCCTTTTTCACGTGACTCCCAGTCACAACTTCCGATTTTTCATTTCTAGCGTAAAAGCTAGCCTCACGAATTATGTCGGCAACCTCGGCAAACCTTGTGGAAAGCTTCCGCTGGTCTTGAGCAAGCCTCTGGCTGTACTCGACCAGTTTGGCTAACCCTGACCCATTAAGATGCTTCAGGTTTTCCTTTTTGCAGATTGTGCAAACAAAAGCAGCATAGCTCTTCACGTTTTCGTCTGTGCGAGGCATTGTTGTATCAAACTCTGCTTTAACTTTGAAAAGCTCTGTGAACTCCATGTCCAACGCAAACAACTGCTGGTAGAGGTAGGGGTTACCGATGAGAATTACTTTGACTTTTAGGGGAATCGGCTGCGGCTTAAGGCTTTTGGTGCTGATGAATCCGAGGCGTACCTGCGGTTCTTCGATGATTATTTTTCCGTCTCTGAGAGCTCTTTTCAACCCTTCGTAGGAAAAGGGGTTTCGTAGCAAATCCTCTACAGGGATAATTAGGTACCCACCGTTAGCTTTATGAAGGGAGCCTCCACGAATCATGGTGAAGTCGGTGATTAAAGCGCCAAATTGTGCTTCCTTCTCTGTTGTGCCGAAAAGGTTCTGGTAAGTTGGGTTGAATTCCGTGACAACTGGCGCGCCCTCGATGTCTGAGTTATCAACAACCACATTAACTTCGTATTTTCTGAATGAAGCCTCTTTCATCCAAGGCACGGGAAAGGGCATACCCTGTTGAGATTCATCTTTCTTAACGAACTGCGCGATGTTGTCGAGGATGTCATTCTGAATTGCCTTCAGGTACACTGTGATTTCGGGTAAGTTTTTGTACTTTTCTATTAGGTCCTCCACCAAGTTGCCAATGGCGTAGAGTGCTATTTCTCGGTTGAGCTTTTGGATTTCTTCACGGATTTTACGTTCCATGTCTACAAATTGCCGCATTGTGTTTCTCAGTTCTGATTCCAACCGCCCTCTTTTTTCCTGAATGAGATCCTTCGTTTTCTGCGGCAAGTTTAACAATTCTTCCTCTTTTAGAGGTTTGCCATTTACCACTGGAATTAGAAGCAAACCTATAGGAGTGCTTTGAATTATGAAGCCTTCCTGTTGAGCTTTGGCATTCAGCTTATCGATTACCGCTTTCCTCTGCCTCTCCAAAGCTCTAATTGTAGCTTCTCTTCTTGCGGCGTAATCATCACTTTCAAAAGCCTTTGGAAGCGTTGTCCTTATGGCTTCAATAAGGTTCTTCACGCTGCCTTGGAACTCTCGCCCTTTCCCGGGAGGTAGCTGTATTGCGGCTGGCTCATATTGATTGGAAAAGTTGTTCACATAGCACCAATCAGGGGGCACAGGTTCAACTTTAGCAGTTTTCTCCACGAAGTTTTTGACAGCCGTTTTCCTACCTGTTCCAGGATAGCCTGCTACGTAAATGTTGAAACCTTGGTCTCTTATTCCTAAACCGAACCTTAATGCTCTGACAGCTCGTTCTTGACCGATTATCTCGCTTAGAGGCACTAATTCTTGAGTTGTTTTGCATTTGATAGTATTTGGGTCGCATTTTTTTCTTAGGCTTTCAATTGACAATTCTTTAACCAAATTTTCCCAATCTCCTGCATCATAACTTAGTCGCTAACAGATTACATCACGTGTTTGCTTTATATTCTTCGGTTAAACTGAAAAGCTCGGATAAACCTTTGCACGATTTCTTTGTTTCGAACTTCAGGGTGAAACAGTACCCCGTAAATATCTTTGCACTTATGTTTAATCGCGTGAACACACTTTGCGGATTCAGCCAAAACTTCAAATTCAGGCGGTGGCACAAGTGCATAATTATGCAATGCGTACACCTTGAGGTTTGAAGAAAACAGGATGTTCTCCGTAGACATCTCAATCTTAGTCATTCCTATCTCACGGCATTTTTCCACGCGCCCACCGAAGACTAAACCCGTAGTTTGCATCCCACCACAAATGCCTAAAACTGGTTTGCTACAATCTTTCAACCACTTGAACTGACCTGTCTTATTAAAAGTTAAAGTATCCTTCAATGCGCTACCTGAAAGAATAATCTTATCGCAACCTTTCAGATCCATCTGGTTTAGTTTGAAATAATGCTTGACGGTGCATTTTTCCAGTTGTTCAGCGATTGAAAGGATTGGCAAAACAAATTCTTGAAAACCAAAGGGGTTCTCTATGGAGTTCATGTCAAGGATAAGAATCATTTTTCCTTCAACTTCGCCTTTCTTATCTTGAAAACTCCGGAGTTTCCATGGGCCTCAACTTTAAAGTCTAGAATCTCAAGTTTTTTCTTAAATAAGGGAGCATCTAATACCGTGGTTTCTATTTCGCCCCCTTCACCTGAAGGGCTTAAACCGTATTTGTCACTAAGAGCCATAAGCTTATCTATCAGAGCTTCGTCTATCCATTTTCCAAGCCACTTTTTGTCAAGAGGATAAGCAAAAACCCCAGAGATTACAGTTCTAAACCCCTCAGAAACAACTTCTTCCAGAAGCTGTTTCTGATTTCTCTGCCAAAGCGGATTAACGCACCATAAACCCAAAGAATTGCAAATCCGCTGTATTCGAGAAGCTTGGTAAACAGACTCTACCGCACCCGTCGCTACTCCTTCAATTTCAAAGTTGTCTATAGCATGTGCTATTGCCACTTCCAAGTCCTTCAGTTCCTTTTCTGGCTTACCTTCAGTTACCTTTCGTATAGAAGGCAAACCAAGGGCTTCAGCTTGTAACACTGTCAAGTCTATATTTGGCGTATGGAACATGTAGCTTTGGCTGTTTTTAGAAAACAAAGTGATTAGACATACGACTTCGGCCTTTTTAGCTGCATAGTGCAAAGCAAGTGTTGAGTCTTTCCCGCCTGAAAAAAGAACCCCTAATCTCATTATTTAACCTTTAGACATAGACCTGCATATATATAATTTGATAAATAGAAATCCTGTAAAACTAGCTGTTCAGCCAATCTGAGAGCCTTCTTTTGTTGGTTTTTCCAGATTAGTTTGACTATTCCTCTGTCAGTCTAGTGCGCAAATATTCTAATTGTTTTAAGCGTGTCAAGTCCCGTTTCTTATCAAGGATGAAGCAGAATTATACTTTGACGTTGCAGATGGTATCGACGCTTTTTAGGGTCTTTATGATTCTAGGTGAAACTTTTTTATGTAGCACATATACTGAAATGGCATAGCCGCTTTTTCCTATTTGCCGGGAGTAATTTGCACGTATGTTTATGTCGTTGTCAGCCAACACTTTGTCGATATTGGCGAATACTCCAGGAACATCTTGATGGTGGATGAATAGGGTATAGACGGGTTTTTCTTCAAATTCTATTGTTTCGCCTGCGTTGACTGAACTGGTAAAGTCGCCCCCAAGCAGGTATTTTATTACAACTCGTGCAATTTCCTTGGATGTCTCCTGTTGAGCTTCGATTGTTGACGCTCCCAAATGAGAGCTAAAGATGACATTGTCAAGCTCTCGCAATTTACTCCTAAACTGAGCACCTTCACGTTTAGGCTCCTCCATGTAAACGTCCACGGCGGCGCCAGCTATCTTTCCATTCTTCAACGCTTTGTATAGAGCCTCTTCATCAACGTTACGACCTCTGGAAGTGTTAATAAGATAGGAGGTAGGCTTCATCATGGAAAGTTCTTTTTCACCAACGATTATGGCTTTTCCTCCAGTGTGTATGCTTACGTAATCCGCTTTCGAAAGAACTTCTTCTTTGGAAATGAACTTAAAGGTCGATTCAGCGCAGGGGCATATATCGTAGCCTATGACTTCCATGTCAAAGCCGCGGCGGGCTAGTTCGCCTACTCTTTGTCCAATTTTTCCGCATCCTAATATTCCCAATGTTTTATATGATAGTTCAGTTCCCTCGAACTTCGCTTTTTTCCATTTACCCTCTTTCAGTGAGTGGTATGCTTGCGGAATATTCCGCGAAATATTAAGCATCAAGCAGAGGGTTAATTCCGCAACTGCGTTGGTATTTCCATAAGGCGCACATTTTACAACTATCCCATTTTCGGAGGCCGCATTCACATCAATGTTGTCGTAGCCGACTCCTGCTCTACCTATAATTTTCAGTTTTCGCCGAGCGCCAGCCTCAATAACTTCGCGGTTAACTTTTGTTCCACTCCTCACGATCAACGCGTCAAACTCGCCAATATCCGCTATTAGCTCGTTCAAATCTCTTTTTTGAGTATCCGTCTCTATGCCCAATTCTTCAAACACTCTTATGCCGTCACTTGCCAAGTTATCGTTCAATAACACTTTCATGCTTGCATTTATTCTCCTTCAAGTTAAGTAAATTAATGCAGTGGATTATAAATCCTCAGCATCATCACGCTTGAGCTTTTTTCGCGTAGTTCAACGCTTCTTCTACGGTTTGGAAACCGTATTTCACTTGATTGAAATCTTTTTTCAGAGCTAGTACATCTTCTTTGACTTCGCAAGGTTTCCGTTTGCCTTTTATCACGCTAATCATCAAATCACACAAGTACTTAATGTCGTCTTCTTTAAATCCCCGTCTAGTTACGTCTTGAAAGCCGATTCTCAAGCCTGAGGGGTTATCACGGTCATCTTGATTGTCATAAGGCAAGAGGTTCTTGTTCAAGATTATGTTGGAATCTTCAAGGTCCTGGGCTACTTTCTTGCCCCCTCCAAAGTTGCAGACGTCCACAGCTAGCTGATGGGACTTTGTGAAACCCTTAGACGCGCACAAGACTTTGATTCCCTGCTCGCAGAGATATTGACCAGCCGTCTGGGCGTTCTTAACTATCTGTCTAGCTAGTTCGGCACCAAATAGTTTCATCTCTAGCGCCGCAATACCTAATGCTGGTAACCTTCCCAAATGCGTATTTGAAGCACTTAATGGAAAAACCGCAAACTGAATCTTCTTGACTGCCTTCTCCAACCGTGGACTTGAGGGATTTCCTAGGATAACGCCGCCTTGAGGTCCAGGAAACGTTTTATGCGTAGATGATGATATAAAATCAGCGCCCTCACGAAGCGGATTTTGAAAAACCCCGCCAGAGATAAGCCCCAAAACATGTGAAGCGTCATATACAACGAAAGCTCCAACTTCGTCACAAACCGCCTTCAACTCTTTAATCGGATGTGGAAACAGAAACAGACTGCCGCCAAAAGTAACGATGCCTGGTTTAGCAGCTCTTATGACATTAATTGACCTATCAACATTAATATTGAACTCGTCTATGTCGTAAACATGGTTAAAATTCTCTAAACCGAGAACGGTACCAGATAAACCTGTGTAGTCATGAGATATATGTGCACCGCAACTGAGGGGTGTCACGACCATCTTGCGATTCTTCGCTACCATTGATAACCCTTTGAAAGTTGCCAGATTTGCATGTGTACCTGAGACGATGCGTACATCTGCCCAAGTGCATTGAAAGAGGCTTTTCATCAAATCAGTAGCATAATCCTCAATAAGCGATATGTACTTCTGACCCTGATAATATCGCTTCTTAACATGTCCCGTAGAATCATTTTCGCCTTCAGCGTATCTACCTTCCAAGTCTGAAGTGAATGCTTGCATCTCCCGCACAGCAGGCGACTTTAAGCCTTCACTGGCAATCATGTTTATGCATTCTGAGTCGCGGTAATTTTCGTGTTTGCGACTAGCATCTAATAGTTTTATGACGAGGTCTGCGAAGTCTTCCATCTTAATTGTTCCTCTTTTGAATATAACCGAAAATAGGGTTTGCCATATTTAGCAATTACTGGAAAGAAATACTTTGTCTTATTTTGGATATATTAGGTTGGCTTCAATATTATATTTTGGAGAGTTTGATGGACAGTATTTTTTAGGCATGCCTAAAAGTTTATTAAGAGCTTCATAGCACGTAATTTAGGCATGCCTAAAAATGGTGGAAGTATGAGCCGCAAAAGTGTTGAAAACTACCTCAAAACAATACACGAACTATCTCGAAACGAAAAACCAGTAAGCACCACTGAGATCTCAAGAAATTTAAAAGTTGCTCCAGCCAGTGTGACTGAAATGCTAAAAAAACTATCGGAAAAAAACTACATCAAGTACTCGCCATATCATGGAACTACACTCACGAGAGATGGCAAACTAATCGCAAAGAAGACAGTTCGGAAGCATAGATTGCTAGAACTCTTCTTGCACGACGTTTTAAAAATTGACAGGATAAAAGTGCATAATCAAGCATGCGAAATGGAGCATTCGTTATCTGACGATGCAGAAGAGTCACTTTGTCGCTTTCTAAGACATCCGGACCTTTGTCCAGACGATGGAAAAACTATCCCACCTTGCGACCTCAAGATAGGAAGCTGCGCCGAATGCGTACGTTTACACAATAAAGGCATAGAGGAAGTTGGAAAACATAGCAAAAACCTCGTTTCAATAGAAAATCTCAAACAAGGTCAGTGTGGCAAAATCTCCTTCATTAGAGGCGGTCATAACGTACTTCAGCGACTGTTGGACATGGGACTTACGCCTGGCACCGAAGTATGTGTTGATAGAGTCGCTCCACTTCGTGGACCTGTTGTGTTATCTGTTAGAAGTTCAAAGCTAGCCCTTGGAAGAGGTATAGCTTCAAAAGTTTTCGTGGATTTGAAAAAAACAAATAGTTAAAGGGTTTTTTTATGTCCTGTCATCCTTCATCGACTTCGGAAAATAAAATTAACAGAAAATACAGCAAACATTTTACAATAGCATTGGCTGGAAACGCCAATGTTGGCAAAAGCGTGATTTTCAACCAACTCACAGGCTCAAAGCAAATTATTGGAAACTGGCCTGGAAAAACCGTAGATAGGGCTGAAGGTACCCTATTCTTTGAGAATCACAATATTTCTGTCATAGATTTGCCCGGCATATACTCCTTTTCAACCTTTTCACTTGAAGAAATAGTATCGCGAGACTATATTGCCCTTGAGAAACCTGATGCTGTTATCAACGTTCTTGATTCTTCGGTTCTTGAGAGAAACCTGTTCTTCACAATCCAGCTAGTTGAAATGGAAGTTCCGCTGGTCGTATGCCTTAACCAAGTCGATGTAGCCAAGAAAAAAGGCATAATAATCAATAAAGAAAAGCTTGAAGAAGCGCTTGGTGTTCCCGTGGTGCCTACAGTCGCTACGAGGGGCGAAGGGATTTACGAGTTGATACGAACCGCTGTTGAAGTTGCAGATCGCAAGTTCAAAAAAAAGAAAATAGGATACCGTCCAGATCTTGAAACACGAATTGAAAAGCTTGCGCGTTTGATTGAAACTGAACAACTTGGGCTAATCTACCCTTCTCGATGGATTGCCATAAAGCTTCTTGAAGGCGATACAGAGATCATTAAACTAGTTGGTTCGAAATCCAAGAAAGTTGTAAATGTATCAGAGATTATAGCGAAGGAAATGTCAGCTAGTTGCGAAGAACCATGTTTTTCAATAATCGCTTCTGAACGTTACTCTCTCGCCAGCGTAATTGCTAGTTCAGTTCTTCGACAGAAGGAAGCAAGAATCACATTATCAGAGAAGCTAGATTTGTTAACCACTCATAAAGTGTTTGGTTACCTCACAGCTGCTGGAGTAATATTTGGTTTGCTTTTATGGACGTTTATTGTCGGAGACTTTCTTTCCACTCTGATTTCTGAAGGGCTTAGCTTCATTGCCCCTCTAGACCCACAAGTTAGCGGATCGATTCTAAGCATTATTTGGAATGGTGCCTTCGGCGGCTTTGTAGCTGGAGTAACATTGGTAATTCCTTTCGTTATCCCATTTTATTTACTGTTGGCTATGATTGAGGATTCAGGTATCTTAACTAGAGTTGCTTTCATGATGGATAGTGCTATGCACAAGATAGGATTGCACGGAAAAGCGATAATTCCTTTGATATTAGGCTACGGTTGCAGTGTACCGGCGATTCACTCCTGCAAGATCATGGAATCAAGACGAGAGAGGTTGTTGGCAGCTTTTGCAATAACCTTCGCACCTTGTGCTGCAAGAACAATTGTTATTCTGAGTCTTGTTGGCGCATTTCTTGGTCCTTTATGGGCGTTTTCTCTTTACGCGGTTGACTTAGTCATAATCTTTGTTTTGGGCAAAATTGCGATGAAGGTCGTGCCAGGCAAGTCCACAGGTCTAATAATGGAGATGCACAGCTACAAGATTCCTTCACTTTCTGTGGTAATTAAACAAACCTGGGCAAGAACTAAATCAATAATATATATTGTATTCCCAATTTACATAGTTGGTAGCGCTTTGGTTCAAGTGCTATATACTCTAGATTTGCTTGCACCTATCAGCAATGCTATGTCCCCACTGACAGTAATTTGGCTCGGATTGCCCGCGATAACCGGCATATTACTGATACTTGGAATAGTACGTAAGGAGTTTATCATCCTTGGGGTTGTAGCAATTATCGGGTCAACAGATCTTACACTACTCTTCACCACTCCTGTTCAGCTAATAACACTTGCTATGGTATCACTGCTTTACATTCCCTGCCTATCTACAATAGCTATCTTGGCAAAAGAGTTCGGATGGAAAGCCGCCATAACCATATCATTAGCGAACATCGCATCGGCAATTTTAATTGGAGGTCTAACGTTTAGGCTTCTTTCCCTATTTCTTTAACTTACTTTTCCCAAATATTATTTCAAAACAAAACCTTGCACTGAAAAACAAAAACACTCTAATCAATAAATCGCAGAAAAGATAGAATGAAATAATTAGAAACCTAGCAAAAGGAAAAATTGTTTAATTGCTGAGATTTGACTGTTATAGCTACGTTGGCATAATTCCGTCAAAGTGTTCTATGTTGCTGACTGTTCCGGTCTTTCCTAGGCTTAGTTGTCTTTCGCCTTTGAAGGTTGATGTTCTTGCGTTTTCTATTTTGACAGTGGCTCCAGCTGAGACAGTGTCTATCTGGTCGTTCCATAAGCAAAGTTTGATTTTTCCTGTTCCATCGTCTATAACTGCTTTAGCCAAACTGGCGTAGTTGCCATATCTGGTGAAAACCTGTTTAGGTTGGGTAACTTCTAGAACTCTAGCTTTTAGGCTAACATGTTTCATTCCGGCTCGCAAATCTTGAATTGAATAGAAAGCAGGAGTCCTGATTTTTTTGGCTTTGTGTTTGCGAACCATTTCAGTTTCCATGAAAGTTCTAATGGGATTACCCTCTTTTGATAAGAATGATGACGAAACGGATAACTGGGCGACAACCTGAGAGTTTTCAGTAATCAAAAAGAATATCTTCTCTTTGACTTTGCCTCGACATTCTATTGAAAGGTGCCCACATCTGGATTTTTGGTTTTCTCCAGCTGAGAGTAAAGCACAGAAAAAAGCGTCAGGGTCAACCTCGTACTTTGCGGAAAGAAAAGCAAGATATTCGCCTGAAGATTTTTTACGTTTCACTTTCGCATTCACCCTTTTTTATTCTACATTTTAAGGTAACCGTGACCTCTCAACCATTCAGTTTGGTTTTTTCTGTAACGCCAAAATATGTCGCCTCGAGTATCCGACTGAAAATCCCAGGGAGAAACCAAAACAATGTCGCCTTCACGTATCCAGACTCGCCTCTTCAGTTTTCCTCGAACCCTGCACACTCTCTCTTTATCATCCTGGCACTTCACCAAAATCCTTTCAGCACCAAGTATCTTTGCAGCTATACCTAGAACATCAGTTGAAGCTGGCAGCACCATTTTTTCAAGGTTTCCCTCGTTTTTAACTTTTCTCTTACCCATTTTTGCGACCCTCAGGTCAGGTGTAATTTGACTGACTAAATAGTCCACTAATCAGAACGACTCGAGAAAAAGCAAAAAGCGTACGATACGCAGCCGATCTAACTCTTCCTCTTTGGAATTCCGACTTTCATTTATATTGCAGGGAACACTATATTAGTCTGACTGTAAAAAATAAGGGTTTTTAATGTTATTCATCCATTTTTCAGCAATTTTCCAATTTGAATTTCTTGCATTAATTTCAGGTAATTGTTTCACTTCTGCTTTGTCAGCTGCTCTTCTGAACATTTCAGCCTCAATAAAGATAATTTTCTATACATAAAAAACTGCAGCTCTATAGCTTTCTCAAAACAAACGTTCTGAGCCTTTCATGCTTGTTCAAAAAGCGGATAATCTTTTTAGACGCAGTAACTATTTGCTTGTCAAATAGTCTAGAAACCACGAGTGCAGTGATGAAAACAAAAATGCCTAACAAAGCCGCTTGAACTGCGTCTATTGTGCCCAAAGACAAAACTACAAAGAAATAAATTAAGGCGCTTATCAAAGACATAAGAATTGAACGAACTACGAAATACAATCTTTGCGTTCGGACAGATTCCGCAAGAATCGCGTTCATTGCTCTTCGTGTTTCAATTGGATGCGAAGGGGCAATTCCTGCTTCATTGGCAATTATTCTATCGAGGTCTTTCTGCATTATTCGAATTAAATAATCGTCTTCATCCAAACCTGTCTTAGACATCTCGACCTTTCGCCTCCAATAAATAGGCTATTACAATAGCATTGAGAAATAAATCTCATTCCCAAATTCACAATCAATAAACAGAGAATTGATGTTCTCTATTAAATTGAGCTTCAACTGTAAGAAGCATTGTATTCAAGTATTAAAAACCTCAACCTCAGAGTTAGAAAAAAACCTGTAGATATTCAAATAAAAGTGGCAATCCTTTTATATTGTCTCAAAAACTCTATTGGATGGAATTTACTTTTCCATTTCTCGGTTAAGGAGCTACTTACATGAAAAATAGAGGAGAAGAAATACGACGTAGATTGCCACGATTGGTAACGAATCTTATAATGGCGATTATCTTTTGGGTGATTAGCGCATTTGTACCTCCGACGTTGCCGAGCCTAATTATTCCAGGCATAAACACTGAAGCTTCTACGCTTGTGTGGATTCTCACAATGATAATCATGGTTATTTTTCTGATACGGGCATTAACAGATGGTTTGGTACTAGGCGATATATTTACAGATGTGATAACCAAAAAGTTAGGAGTCAAAGAAGAGCATTCTTCCAAGAGAGCTGCAAGAGAGATCGTTTACATAATAGTCATAGTTCTTGTGGTCACAGCGATAGCCCCGCTTTTAGAGACCATCAATAATGTGGGAATTTACCTTTCTGCAGTCACAGTTTATGTTGGACTCGGCTTAATCATACTTTTCATCTATGATATCGGCAGGACAATATACAAGATTATCGAAGATAAAGCAGAGTCTTTTGCTGATTACGTTTCACAAGTGAGACAGGATAAGAGAAGTGAGTAAGCATGGACACAATTGTCCTGATCTTACTCCTCATCTATGTGCTTATAATTCTTATATCGATCTTGGAGCTTACTTCGTTATCTGTTGCTGCTTTAATCGGTGCCGTACTTGTTGCTTGGTTTGGAATCCAATATGGCACTTTCACTTATCAAGACGCTTTAGAATTCATAGATTTTCGACTTATAGGACTTTTAATCGGGACAATGATTGTAGTGGAAGTAGCGAAACGAGGCGGTTTGTTCAACGTTTTTGCATTATACGCAATAAAATTTTCTCGTGGAAACCCTGGAAGACTTTTTGTTGCAGTCTGCGTAGTTGCTGCTCTTGTTTCAATGTTTCTAAGCGACCCCACCGCGATGTTACTCGTTGCAGCAGCCACCGTGACTATAACCAAGCTTTTAAATTATGATCCAACACCGTACTTCCTTTCCGCGGCAGTTATGATAAATCTCGGCGGAACCAGCACATTAATAGGTTCAGTAAGCAACATGATTGTTGGAATAGATGCAGGACTCAGCTTTGCTGACTTTTTAAGCTTTTTGGGTTTGTGCGAAGTTGTTTTATGGATATTGACAATTGCAGCACTTTACTTCATTTTCAGATCGCGATTGGGGGAGAAAAAAGTGTTGCCAGAATATGATCCTAGGGAAGGCATAAAAGATAAACAAATTTTCCAAAGATCTACCTTCGTTCTTGTTATCTTAATAATTCTCTTCTTGACTCTGGATCAAATAGGTGTAGGAGCTGAAGCAGTTGCTTTGGGCTGCGGTATTCTCGCACTGTTATTTTGCAAAGTGGATCCCGCCGAAATTTTTAGAGAATTAGATTGGGAAACAGTTTTTTTTATCGCGGGATTTATGTTCATCATTGCAGGTCTAGAAAGAACACAGTTCTTAAGTGACCTTTCAATGCAGCTTTTCAATTTTGCTGGGGGTAGCTCCCTAATAGCGACCCAAATGACATTGTGGTTTAGTGGAGTTTTAAGTGCTTTTGTTAGTAATATAGCTGTAGCTTTAACTTTCACTCCTATAATTGGAGCTCAAGCGGGTTTGGGCTTAAATTTAAATGCTGTATGGTCCGCACTTATCTTGGGGACAAATCTTGGAGGAGCTACTACACCATTCAGCGGCGCGGTAATGATGATGGCGATTGGTACGCTTAAACGTGAAAAAATTTCAGTGAAGTTTGGAGATTTCACAAAGATAGGGGTAATTACATCTCTCATTCAATTGGGCTTTTCGAGCTTCTATCTAATATTCAGATTCGGATTAATGGGTACGTGAAGTAAATGTGGAAAATCAAAAAATGGTTCCAAAGGAAGTCTCTCTCACAAAAGGAATATGAAGAAGAAAAACGAGAATTTGAAATGGCTATTGGAAAACCTTTCATAAACCTAAAAATTGAGTTGCCAGAAGGCTTTGAAGAACAACGCACCCCATTTTTAAAACTGGAATATGACGAAGATTTCCTAGATGAAGTTAGAGATCTCATTAAGAAAAATCTGCTATGTAAACCAAAAGATGAAAAAACAACCACAACCGAAAACTAGTCTCAACAAAAAAACGGAAAAAAGCAGCCAAAATAGGTTTAACCAATAATGGCATTAACAAGCTACCTAGTCGCCTATCAAAATGGGTCCTTCAAAATAATCTTTTTCAAATTTTTTTAAAGAAGCTCTTAATTTAAGAGCGCCGGGAGGGGGATTTGAACCCCCGCGGCCCCGAGAGGCCACAAGCTGCTTGTTGCTCTGCCAAATTAAAGCATCTCCAGGCTTGCTCCCTACCTGGCTAGGAGACCCCGGCACGGGGAACTATACCCGTATTCCTACAAGATGTTTATCTCTTTTCTGCTTAGTAAACGTACAGTATGGCTCATAGACATTTGTATTTTCTGTATTCGCTTAAAACACTGTGTTATTTCCTATCCAAAGAGAGCGTCTATGATAGTGTTTTTAATTTCTTTATTTACAAAAGTAGATGGGTGTTTCCTATTCTTGTGTTCGTTAGGTGTTTTTCAGCTGCTTTCTGACATTTTAATGCTTGTTTTCTACTTGTGGCTGGCAGGTCCTTCATGACATAATTCGCATAAAAAGCCAACAGCGTGTATGGAATGTTCGGGTCTATTTCGCTTATGAATTGGGCGATGCTTTCAATCTCTTCCGCGTCTATATAGCCTGGCACAAGCAATGTGCTAGCGCAGAGCGCTGGTAGGTCCTTTCGCTTTTTATAGAATTTTTCTCCCATCATCTTAAAATTTTCAAGCGTGGACTTGTTAGAAACTCCGCATAAGGCAATGTTTAACTCTTCGTTCCAAGTTTTCAGGTCGAATTTTATATTGCCGCCACTCGCTAAGGCGTATTTTGCGGCTTTCTCCGCGAATTTTGGATTAATGTAGCCGTTTGTTTCCCAACAGACGCGAAGGATACGTTTTTCAGCGTTTGCTTTTTCTAGGGCTATGCGACTCACTTCAAGCGAATGCGGCATCTGGGGTGAGGGGTCGCCTCCAAAAAAGCATATGCATGAAACATGTTTGTCCACCTTAGCTGCTAAAGCCCGAGCACTCATTACGGGCTCGTGCTTCGCAGATAGGCTACGATAATGCCAGTTCTGACAAAAAAGGCAATCATAACTACAAGCTCCATAGAAAACCGCCAAGTTAGCGTAGTCATCCTCAGCCTCTGGTTTATAAGCGTATTTAGGATAGCCGTTTCCAGTGCAGCCTGGGCAGAACCACCAGCTGACACAGTTGGTTGGCAACCTATCATAATACCAAGTTAAAATTCCTTTCTCAGCGGTGCCACCAAAACGAATCAGACTCCCGCCAATGTTCCAGACAAGCCCACAAAAACCAGCATTATTGGCCCTAATTACACAATTGTGGGCGCAAACACCACAAGGTATTCCATTAGTATCTCTTGGCGGTTCAGAGGGCAAACCAAAAACCGCACGGCTCTTTGCATGCACCTTCTGCGCAATCTCAAGGGCTTTTTCATGCTTCCCTCTTATACATTTTAGACAAACACCCAAACTATCTGAGATAGTCATGGCTTTTTCGCTACAAATCAAACATTTCCCCATAAGAGCAGTCGCCGATTTTCCGATTATGTTTTAAGTATAAATATTTCTGCCTAATAGAGGGTGCTGTGCATGAGCGTTAAGCGCGCCCTCTCGAAACTTCGAAGCTATTCAGACGAACTCGGTCTCGACCTAACCCAAGCTGAGGACCGGTTCAAATGGTTCTTGGCCTCTGTGCTCTTTGCCAAAAGAATCTCATCTGAAACCGCCAAAGAGACTTACCTCAATTTTGAACAAGAAAAACTGACAAGTCCAGATGCCATATTGCATGCCGGTTGGGATCGACTAGTTGAAGTGTTAGACTCTGGTGGCTACACAAGATACGACTTCTCTACAGCCAGAAAACTTTTAGCAATAGCGAAAACCCTCAAAGAAAAATACGGCAACTTGGAAAAGCTTCATTCAGAATCCAAGAGCCCAAGCGATTTGGAAAACCGCATTCAGGAGTTCAAGGGCGTCGGTCCAGTGGGCGCGAATATATTCTTGAGGGAACTTAGAGGAATATGGAAAAAAGCAAAGCCTAACCCCTCGCCCATGGCCGTCCTAACTGCACAAAGAATAGGTCTAAATATTGAAGACGTTGAACGCTTCGAATCTCAGCTTGTGCGATTAAACTTAGAGTTCTGCAAGAAACATAGAAGCTTAGAATGCCCGCTTGGAAGCAAATGTGTAGACAAATAGGCATTAGGACTGCTTAGTCTGTCATCCTGTTCTTGATCAAAACAATGCTTACACCAAACAGTCATTTGCAACTAAATGATGCTCCTTCTTTTCAAAAGGAGATTTTCATAGTCTGTTTCTTTCCTAATTAAAAGCCGCTGATATTGAACGTCGAATCATGTTAATCATTTTTATTATAGTTTTATCACTCAACTTAAATCATTACAAAAGCATTTAATTAAAAAAAGGAGCTACTGTTTTTTTGCGATCAGCACTCTGTAGCCGCTTTTTCTCGCTAGAACCTCGAAATTACCAAAAGTCTCATGGAAAGTAGCAGGCAAAGTTTTAGCTCCAATTTTGGATCGGATAACAATCTGGAAAGTGGATTCGCTAGCCATGGCTCTAGGTGCGTGAGTTATTATTGCTTGCACAGTTTGCATACCCGTACTTACTGGGGGGTTTGATAGAATACATTTAAACGCTAAATCCTTGATTGGCTCGTACAGGTAGCCACGACGGACTTCGGCGTTATGAACCTCGTTTATTCTGAGGTTTTTCCTTGCAAGTTGGATAGCGCGTATATTCACGTCTGTCATTATCACGCGTAGTTGAGGATTTAATATGGCAGCGACAACACCGACAGGTCCGTAGCCACAGCCCAAGTCCAAGACAGCACCTAATTCTGGCAGTTGCATAGTTTCGATAAGCAATCTTGTTCCCAAGTCAATCTGTTTCTTTGAAAAAATGCTTGAGGCAGTTAGGAACTTAAAGGTCTTGCCTCGCAAACGGGTATAAATCATCCCGAACTTGGCTTCAGACTTAGGAGTAGCAGTGAAATAGTGTTCTACGTCATGGTTTCGTTTTTCGCTCATTCCACGCTACCGCTTTTCCATACTCTTGGGTATGTGCCTCTTGGCATTACTACGCGCTGGAGACTAGCTACGGTGCCATGCTTCAAATCTATAATTTCCTCTGTAGAGAGAAAAGCCTTCGCCAGAGCTACTGCTTCTCCTTTCATAGTTAAAACTGCAATCATGGAGTTTTTTTTGATACCAGTTTCAGCTGACAAGACTCCGGGTGCAGTGAGGTTAGCGCCGTGGCATAAAGCGTCGACAGCTGAGTCTCTGACGACGATTTTAGGGATTAAATCCAGCGCCGTTTCCATAGGTTGAATGATTTTCCGCAGTAGTTTCTCGTCTTTTTTCTCTTCCCACTCCCAAAAGCAGTAAGCCACATCATGCAACGTAACTCGGCTACTGCTATTTTCCACGAAAGGGCCTGCACGTGTTCTGCGGAGTTCTTGCATGTGAGCGCCGACTCCTAGGATTTCTCCGATGTCGTAACAGAGTTTACGTATGTAAGTTCCACCTTCACAGCCAACTTTGAAGAGAACATTTCGTGCGTTAACTTCAAGGCAGTCTATATAGTAAATGCGCCTTGTTCGTAGTTGTCGCTTTACCGACGCGCGTAAAGGTGGTCGTTGGTAAATTTGGTTTTGAAACTCTTCTAGAATCTGCTTAACGCGCGTTTCTTCGGCGTCTCCGTGAAGTTTCATAACGCATATGTATTCTTTGCCACTGTTAAGAAGGGCTTGAACGATTTTTGTGGAGTCTTCCAACATAATGGGCAGCACGCCAGTGACTTTCGGATCCAAGGTCCCTCCGTGACCTATCCTATTTAAATTCAGGATTTTTTTTGTCCATGCAGCGACTTCATGGCTTGTTGGACCGGCAGGCTTATCCAAATTAATTACACCATAGCGTATGTAATCTTCTGTGGGTCTTTCAGATGGTGGTTTCCCGTGCTCGGGGTGGGTAGTATCCTCTGCTTTTAAAATCATTTTACGTTGGGTTTTCCACGGAGGCACTGTTCTAGGCATATGAAAGTTTCATACTCCTTGAGATTTAGAAAAAGAAGATTTGGAGTATTAAGAGTTTACACTAGTTTCGTGATTGCAGCCATTTCTTCTAGTTTGCCATCAGCCTTTATCATCTGAGTTACTTCGTCGTCGGAAGCACCTCTCTTAATCTGAAATGTGTCTTCCGTCGGTGCAACATGGTTTATGTTAACCCTTCGGCGTTTTACTCCTGTGACTTTTTTTGGTCCTGTTACCACAACATAACTCTTATCCATTACATCAACAATTACGCATTTTCTTCCAGACTCACGACCAGCCACCTTAATGCATACCCTACCAACTTCTATAGCGGGCACACTCTACCCTCCCATTTAAAACACAAATTAAAAGAACCCAGAGCAAATATTTAAGCATGACATAGAGCATACTTTGGTAAAAAAACTGAACTAATCCTAATATGATTAACCTCTTGTTTTTTGGGAATATTACGTCTATCCTCAGTGGCCATGTATTTGTTTATACTCTGTGTCTGCAGTTGTTGGCCAACTTTAAGGCTATGTTTCCTCCATGATATGGTTTTCAGAAGTTAAAAACTGCTTGTACACTGGATGTCCCCTAAAGCGCAGGGTCGTTTCAGAACTCTCTACCGTTCCGCTTGGTAGCCGCATGCAGATTGATTGTACCACCGCGCCGTTTGAAATTAAACGTACGCCGTCCAAAAGTTCGCCTTTCGTGATGCCTGAAGCGGCAAACACGAGTTCCTTTCCCTTTGCCAACTCGTCTTGATTATATTCTTTTTCTATATTAACACCTACCAGCTCCAACCTATCCATCCGTTCAGCGTCATCTTTTTTATCCCGCCAAACTTTTACAAGCATTGTTCCACCCAGACACTTCACAGCTGTAGCAGCAATAGTTGCTTCTGGACCCGCACCAGCACCCAAAAGCAAATCAACACCAGACTGAGGAATACATGAGACAACAGCGCCTGCAATATCCCCATCTGGAATAAGTATAATCCGCACTCCAAGTTTTCTAAGGGTTCGTAGCATGTCCATGTGCCTCTGACGTTCCAGCATTATCACAGTCAAATTGGAAAGAGGTCGATTTTTCTCCCGCGCTATCGTGCGAATAATTGTTTCAAGGGACATATCTAAGGAAATTTTGCCTTTGGAATACCCATCAGTGGCAACTTTAAAGTAATATCCGTCGTCAGGAAGAATTTGAAATCCACCTGCAGGGGCACAAGCTAAAGCGGATATGGCATCTTTTCTACCTTTTGAAGCAGCAGTGGTGCCGTCTACAGGGTCTACGACGAACTCTACTTTTGGTCCTCGTCCCGTTCCCACTTTTTCTCGGGTTGTAAATGCTGGCGCATGGTCTTTTGGACCTTCGCAGCAGATGATTTCGCCGTCGATATCTGTTTGCGCTAGAACAGCTCTTGAAAACTCAACGGCTTTCGCGTCTATCAAATCACAGTTTCCTTGTCCTATGTGCAGTGCAGCGCCTACTGCTCCAGCAATAGTAATTCGCGTTAGTGAAGGAGCTAATGCTCTTAATGAAACCACAGCTTCATTTCTCCATAGTCTTTTAGATTAATTTTCCACTAATTAAATGGTGTGCATGTTCCAACCGACATATGAAGAGCTAAAAGCTCAAACAGCACCGAGCCATGTTCCCATGTACTGCCCTAAATAAACTAGAAGGGCGAAAGTAATGAATCTAGGCACAAAGCTTAGCGCTAGAAAAAGGGTTATGCTTGTTTTGAGGAAACCGCATATGAATGCAAGCAGCTCCACGGGGAAGATTGGGATTAAACCGAACATGGCGAAAATTAACCAACCCCACTTTTTCCAGACCAACGTAATTTCTTCGAGACGTTCAGCCGATATTCGTTTTTGGACATACGGTCTTCCAAGTCGAAAGGCCAAGCCATAGTTGATTGACATGCCTATGGTAAAGCCTGTTGTGGCAACCAGAATTAGTAATATGGGATGGACGAAGGGTGAAGCAGCTACAACCAAAGCAGGGCTTCCTAGAGGCACAATCGTTCCAGCCAAGATGGTTGCAAGAAAAATGCCTGTAAGTCCATAAGTTTTAAAAAAGTTCTCCAATTCAGAGAACAAAGGCGTCGCTGGAATATTGAAGATTTTTAGAAACCAAATTATGACTAATCCTGCAATTATTGCGATTATGGCAAGTTTTATTGATGAACGCATCCATGAAGCCTTAAGCAAATCGGATAAACCGTAATTTGCCTTTTGGCTTTGCTCAGGCATGAATATCACTTGTGAAAATACAAGAAGGCGTGGTCTTTTTAAAAGCCTTTGTGAGGGAGAACCGACTTTGAAATACTACGGTTTAATTCTCAAGTTCGTGTTCAGCGTTATCTTTCCTAGCCTCACGATTTGATCCCAAAAATTTAACCGTTAAACTATGAATATTGTTAGAAAAAGGGGGTGAAAAAGCGTGTTAGATATAGTAGGTTGGGTTATTCTATCGTTCATTATTATCATAGTCGTTCTAATTTTTCCCAGCATGATCTACATAGTTAAGCAATGGCAGACCGTGACAGTAATAAGATTCGGTAAAATCATTAAAATCGTTAGGGGCGGAATTCATACGAAAGCGCCCTTTATAGATTCACTGATTAGACTGGATATGAGAGTGCAGACTTTCGATCTTAGAGGACAGAGCGCAATTACTAAAGATAACATTTCTGTAAAAATTGATTCGGTGGGTTTCCTCAAGATTGAAGATGCTGAAAAACTTATTCTGGGTGTACAGGATTACTGGTCGGCTATCCGAAGCTACTCCCAAACTTCCTTGAGAAATATTGTGGGTGAATACAGCTTAGATGAGCTACTTGAGAAAAGAGAAGTAATAGCGGAAAAGATGAAGATGATTGTGGACAGCTATACCAAAGAATGGGGCGTAGACATCCAGAAAATAGAACTGCAAGACGTAGTGTTGCCATCAGACATGCAGAGAGCCTTTGCGGTGCAAGCTGAGGCTGAAAGGGAATCCAGAGCCATAGTTATCAAAGCTAATGCTGAACTCACAGCATCGAAAACTTTGAGAAAAGCTGCTGATAACATGCAGAAGAATCCAATAGCTCTTCAACTCAGAATCCTAGAAACTCTTAGTGACGTGAGCAAAGATCAGAGCAATACAATTCTGTTTGCCTTGCCTACGGAAACTTTGCTGGGAGCAGGCTTTAGTGGATTGGCTGCTGCTGCATCCATAAACAGCAGCGCTGCACGAGATCGAGTTAAGAGTCAATGACAGTAAAAAATCCATTTCTTTTTTATTTATCAGTACAGGATTAAATTTTAAAATAACTATAAATAGCAATGTGTAGAAAGCTGTCCAGAACTTAATAAATTGAGATCCTTTGAAATTTGCCAGACTAAATCAAAGACCAAATTCAAATATACAAACTTGTCACCGTCACTATATTGATCTGCCAACAAAAAGTGAATAGATAGAAGTTTTATGCTTGACCAGCAGATTCACCTTCTTTGAATTAACCATTAATTGATTCTCTGGAAACGTTTTTAAGAAAAAAATGAGAAAATCGAACCAGGCACTGCAATGCCACTTGCAGACAGGTCTCAGTTAAGCTTCAGCCAAACAGAACTGCAGTCTGCTTATTTGATACCCCACTTCTTCGTTACCTTAACTATGATAAAGACTACAAAGGCGACGATGATGAAGGTTATCAAAGCCACCAAGAAGGGACCTACACCGAATAGTTGCCCCGTATAGTTTGCAGGAGGGTTGCCACTAGCATCTAAAGTCGTTGCTGGAACAGGGATTTTCCAAGTCGCAAGGTTACCGAGTCCCGGAATTAATAGCCCGATTATAGGCATCAATAGGTCAGCTACCAAAGATTGTACGAGTCCGCCTAAGTAGACACCCATAATAAAAGCAACTGCAAGCCCCAGAACCCTATAGGTTTCTAAGAAGGATTTAAATTCATTCCATAATCCTGTTGGCGGTGGTGAAGGAGGCTTAGTTTCAAGTGCGGCGCGGATCTTCTTCAGTTCCTCTAGCATTTCTTTATCTTCAACCAAAAAATCTTCTCCTTAGGATAGTCCTCTAGACTTTTCAATTTATAAAACTTTGGAACCACTAAATTGAAAAATGCTCAATTTCACGGAAGACTGCAAGCATCACACAGTATTTAATTAAATATTGCATCACCAAACTAAAAACACAGCTACGTAAAAGGCTGATTAGATAAGAGGCTTTTAGGCATGCAGCAAAATGGGAGTGGGCCGAGCCGGATTTGAACCGGCGACCTTTCGATTATCAGTCGAACGCTCCAGCCGTGCTGAGCTACCGGCCCGCCGTACAGCGAACAAAACTTAATGTTATGTTGGTTAATAAGAATTTTCGTAAATCTTTTAATGGTATTACGTTATTCTTCTCTGTAAAGAAGGGGTCCGTAGTCTAGCACGGATTAAGGCGTCGGCCTTCGGAGCCGGAAACCG
>CAYFXZ010000012.1:0-51172 GCA_964347245.1 uncultured Candidatus Bathyarchaeia archaeon
TTCGGATGTTTTCTGCGATGGGTTTGACTGCGTCGGGTGTTACTAGCGTTGCGTAATGGCTGTCTTCGGCGATAACGGGATTTTTTCCTTGGTAGTATTCGTAGAGTGAAACAGGAATGGAAACATACAGTTGGTGGCTTACGAGTCCAAATTGAACTTGAGACCTGTAAGTGAGATCATAGTTGCCTGCGAAAGAGCTTGGGGTAAGTAAAACCAATAGCAATATGCTAATGAGCAGGAAACCAAGCTTCAGACACTTAAAACGTATTGCAGATCCCCGCAAAAAGCTACATCTGCGAACCTAATTAATGTTTTAAACATAATTCCCGCTATATCGAAAACAGAACAAATAATTTTTTGCTGAGCTACTGTGTTGATCTTGAACACTAAATTCTAAAACAATTAATTCTTGAATAGACTAGTCCATTTCACAAGGACAATATTGGCGCAGGCAACTCCCTAAACGTTTTCTGGAATAAAACCCGAGATTGAAATGGTTCCAAACCTACCCTTGAAGTAAATCCTATTAATGCCAAAAGCAAACTTGAATAAAAAAAGCAGACTATCAAGGCAACCTTTTAATCTTCACTCGGCACTTACCTAAAGGTTGGTAAAATTGAACAACGAAGCTAAATGCGATAAGTTCACAGCGATTAATGAGATAGCCCGACGAAGAGGTTTCTTCTGGCAATCCTACGAGATTTACGGTGGGGTGGGTGGGTTTATAACCTACGGTCCCCTAGGCGCCAAGCTGAAACAAAACATCGAAGCCAAACTTCGAGAACTCTTTGTCACTAAACTCGGCATTCTTGAAATAGAATCATCCGTAATTACACCAGGGAAAGTCTTTGAAGCCTCAGGACATGTTAACCACTTCAAAGAGCCCATGGTAGAATGCGGCGAATGCCACAAGCGGTTCCGCGCAGACCATCTACTTGAAGAATACGCCAAAAAAAGCTGCGTAGAAATCGAAAAAATGAGTCTGCCCGAAATCAGGGAAGCGCTTGAGGCACATGGAATAACGTGCCCTGAATGCGGCTGCAGCTTCAAACCGCCACAGCAATTCCTAACCATGTTCCAAACTACCATTGGACCATACTCGAACGCTAGGGGGTATGGTAGACCCGAAGCTGCCCAAGGAATATTTGTCGAGTTTAACCGCCTTTACGCTATGGCACGTGAAAAACTCCCTTTCGGCGTTATTCAAATAGGTCACGCATTGAGAAATGAAATCTCGCCAAGACAAGGCTTAATTCGCCTCCGTGAGTTCACGATCGCTGATTTAGAGTTTTTCTTCGATCCTGAAGAGCCGAATTGCTGCCTGTTGAAAGAAGTGGAAAGCGAAATCCTGAGAATTTATCTTGCTCCAGAAAGAAAAGCGTGCAGTGAAAAAATTGTTGAAGTTACCGTTAAAGAAGCCGTAGCAAAGCAGATTATTCGCTCCGAGTGGCAAGCTTTCTTCATGGCGATTGCGAAGAGACTGTTAAACGAAATCGGGGTGCCAGCGGAAAATCAGCGTTTCATCGAAAAACTGCCATGGGAAAAAGCTCACTATGCAACACAATGCTTTGACCAAGAAGTCTACGTTGACCGTTGGGGATGGATTGAAGTCTCTGGACATGCATACCGCACAGACTATGATTTAGAATGCCATATAAAAGCCAGTGGGGCAGATCTTCGCGTTTACAAAGAATATCCTGAGCCTATAGAGCAAGAAAAGCTCATTGTGAACCCTATGAAGGCTAAACTTGGTCCCACCTTCAAAGGCGAAGCCAAAAAGGTTGCAGAGCTACTTTCAAAGGCCCCTGCGGAAGAAGTTGCTGAATCACTTAAAAGAGACGGTTGCTACATGGCTGGAAACTACAGTATTCTACCAGAACACGTGGACGTAAAACATGAAAAAATCACTATACGAGGCAAACGTTTCATCCCGCACGTAGTTGAACCCAGCTTCGGCTCCGACCGCCTATTCTACGTGGCACTAGAATACGCTTACCGAGTTAAAGACAATCGCGTGATAATGAGTTTCCCTAGAAATATTGCACCCATCCAGCTTGGTGTCTACGCTCTGGTAAGCAAAGACGGTATCACTGAGATAGCGCGGGAAATCCAACAGCAGCTTTTAAACGAAGGTTTCACAGCTGAACTCGATGAAACAGGCTCCATAGGCAGAAGATATGCCCGTGCTGACGAAGCCGGTGTCCCTTTGGGAATAACAGTCGACTACGACACGTTAAAAGACAAAACAGTCACCATAAGAGACCGTGACTCATGGCAGCAAGTCAGAACATCAATTAAAAGCTTGCCTGAACTCTTACACAAATATTTCCAAGGAAAAATTAACTTTGAAGATTTAGGTACTTAATTTTCGGTTTTAATCGTTAGCTTTTATAATGCTCAAACAATACTTAATGTTGGAAAGATTGTATATTTATTGAGAGTGGAGAGAAACATGGTACTTCCCGCGGAAACAGAACAACGAGTAAAACGGAGAGCTCTACGTGCATGTCAGGATAACCTGCGCAAGGTTGTAGAAGTTGCCAGAAAAATCCCTCAACTTGTGGAGCAGTTTTCAACAGGTGACAAAGAACAAGCAAGACGACTTTTCAGCGAAATTCGGGAAGGAGAAGAAGAAGTCGTTAAAGCTAGACGCATGGTTTCGCAGGAACTAGCTGAAATAGGAGCAATCCTAATTAGTCGAGAAGACTTCTTGAGATTCACAAACTTATCAAGTGAGATAGCCGATTTCTCTGAAGGTATTGCCTATTACATTATCGAAATAATTGAACATAACTGGAAGGTCCCAGATGACATAAGAAGGGATCTGCTGAAGCTTTCCGAATCAGTCTTCGATTCTGTGCTTAAGCTAAGAGAAACGATGATGGTCTTAAGCTATGGATCAGCCAAAACCTTGGAAAAAGCTAAAGACGTTGAAATTGCCGAAAGAGTAGTGGACGACATCTACCGAGAGCTATCAATAAAAGTTTTCAGCAGCAAAATTGACCTTCCAGTACTGTTGCTTTTGCGAGATATCCTTCAACTTTTGGAAAACTCCGCTGATAAAGCTGAAGATGCCGCCGACACCGTTCGCGTGCTCTCGTTCATAATGTAATCCTGAGTGCGAAATCCTAAATGGCTAAAACCAAAGTAGAACTAATAGAAAACTTTCTAGTAGTCTGGAACCCTGAAGAAGGATCACAGCTCTACAAAATAGGCTTTTACGGTAAACCTCTCGGAATCCCAAAACCGAAAATCCCTGAGTTCAAAGTTCCACTTCTTCTAGATTTGATGGAAGGTTTATACTTGGTTGAAAAAGGTCAAATATCAATTTTCGAAGGCATAGAAAAGCGAAAAGTCGGACTGATGAAGCTCCGGAAAAAAGCCCGCCAACTGTACATCGAGTTCGATGAGAAGTATTTAGTTTACAAAGACCTACGTGACAGTGGTTTAATTGTAACCCCAGGTATTAAGTTCGGATGTGACTTCGCTGTGTACAAGTACGGTCCAGGCGTTGAGCATGCGCCTTATATGGTTTCTGTTAAAAAGGCAGACTCTGAAATTTCAGCCACAGAAATAGTGAAGGCTGGACGGCTGGCAACGACCGTGAGGAAACGCTTTATAATAGCCATGCCAGACCTAGAATCGGAAAAACCCAAATACTTGATTTTCAAGTGGTTTAAAGCTTAGTTGGACATCAGAATTTGCCGTTTGAATTCTCCTCTAACACGCTGGTGTGGATAGATTCTTGTTTCTGTTAAGCTGCACCCTTTTTCAATGGTGACATCGTCAGCTACAACTGAAATTGAATTTATTTTGGTTTGTTTGCTACCGCTTGAAAGGATTGTTGTGTGTCTGCCGATTATGCTGTCCCTGATATCAGCTTTTTCTCCGATTATGACCCTGTCTAAAACAGCAGAGTTTTCTATAATAGCACCTTTAGCGATTCGCGTAAAGTTATCTATGCAAGAATTCACTATTCTAACACCATCGTCTATTTGGCAGTGTCTGCCGATGAGTACAGCACCTTCAATTTCTATTCGCTTTTGTTTTATTTTTCGAATAATTGCCTGTCTCCTCTTTTCCGAGTCAATACTTTCTCCCTGAACCCAAATTTGTTGCTGTTTGCTGATTTTTCCACCGAAATCTGTTAACATGCTAAAACTCCCGTGGAGAAGTTTTTTCATGGCTTCCAGATAATTCTTGGGAGTGCCAACATCAAACCAGTTTCCTCTTAAAGTGTAACCGTAAACTGGGTGATTTGACCGCGTTAAATATGGTATGAAGTCATAGCCGAAATCTAACCTGTTTTTATTCTTAGTTATTTTTTTGACTCCCTTTTCCTTGAAGACCTTTCTTAACTCGGGTGAAAGCACGTACAAGCCTGTGTTGGCAAGATTACTAGGCGCGTCTTTCGGCATCGGCTTCTCTACGAAACGTCGGATGCGGTTGTTTTTGTCAATATCCGCAATTCCTAGCCCTTCAACGTTATCAACTTCTCTGAGCACTATAGTCATCAACGCGCCTTTTTTCCGATGAAACTGCATTAGGTCTTTCACGCTGATTTCGAAAACGTTGTCACCTTGAACCGCGAAGACTGGATTATTGACCGCGTAGTATTCCATGTTTATTCTTATCGAGTCAGCGCTTCCTAGGTCCTCAACATTAGGTTGATATTTAATGTGAATCCGCGGTTTAACTTCATATCGCACAGAAAAACCGTAGCCTGACTCGAAATAATCGTAGAGGTCTCTATAGTTAGTGTAACCTTTTACTCCGAATACGAAATTGCGGATCCCTTGACGCGCGAGAGACAAAAGCGAAAACTCGACCAATGGCCTGTTTAACAATCTGAGAGCCGCTTTGCTTGTTGCAGCTGTGAGTGGCATAAGACGCGTGGCTTTTCCGCCTACTGGAATTATCACTCTAAGCCTATCTGGGGCGTAATTATCGCCTACTAGAGGAGCATAATCAGAACCCAAAAGATTTCACCATAAAGATTGTTAACTATGCAGGTTGGGGTTGTATTAAGCTTTTTCAACCTATAAATCATGTTGACCAGAGTTATTTGTGAAAGTCAAGTTTCTTTGAAAGTTGGTAGCCTTAAGATGTGTATGCTAACCACAACCGCGACGGCTAACATAATCAGCTGCATTGGGAGAACAAGAAAGGCTGGCAAAAGCCGTTCTAACATAAAAACTGTTGAAATAATTATCGTTATCCATAACAAGCTTAATGCAAACATCTTAGTTTTTATTGGCAGCCCCTTTCCTTCTGTGTAGTTTCGTATATATTTTCCAAACAATTTGTTGTTTAGTAGCCACCGGTGCATTCTCTCAGAGCTTTTGTAGTAACAAGCTGCGGCAGCCAAAAGAAAAGGGGTTGTTGGCAAAATAGGAAGCACCATGCCTATGGCTCCTAGTACTACACAAATTGTGCCTGCGATAAACCATAGCACTCTTACGATTTTCCGTCCTTGCTTTTTACAAGTGGATAACAGCGTCTTTTCTTCCATCTTGCTTTTCCTTTTCAATATTGTTTTCGAGCTATCTTAAAAACATACTTCAAAAGCGATAAAACATCCAGTTTCCGTGCTTTAGCATTATATTTTATAACTAAGTCGAAACTTATGCTTCATTAAAAAGGTTTAACTTTAATGGGGAAAGTAACTGGTTTCATACGGCTAATGAGGCCAATAAACTGTGCAATGATGGGTTTCGCAGTATTTGTTGGCGCGGTTCTGGCACATCCCCAGTTCTCCAACTTTAACTGGCTTGACATTTTTTATGGTTTCTTCACGGGTTTCATGTTAACCGCCGCATCAATGACCATTAACGACTATTATGACAGAGAGATTGATGCGATAAACGAGCCGTTTCGTCCGCTTCCCAGCGGAATTGTGAGTTCAAGGGAAGCTTTAGTCTTGGTTTTCGTTCTTTCAGTGGCGGGTTTTGTCTTCGCTTATTTCACAAGTTTTCTCTGTTTGGTGGTTGCGGTGATCTCTTGGGTTGTTGTTGTGACGTACGTTACGGTTGGAAAACGAAAGGGTTTGTTAGGTAACTTTCTTGTTAGCACATGTGTGTCTATCCCGTTTATATATGGAAGCATAATTGTTCTAAGCCAAGTTCCATTGAGTGTTCTTCTTTTTACGCTGATGGCTTTCCTTTCTAACACAGGTAGAGAAATCACAAAAGGAATTGTTGATGTCAGGGGCGATAAAGCTGAGGGCATTAAGACGCTGGCGGTGCGTTATGGTGAGAAAAATGCTGCTGTTGTTGCTGCATTGTTTTATGTTTCCGCGGTGGCCTTAACCCCCATCACTTTGCTTCTCAACTTGGTTTCTTTTTGGTTTATCCCTCTGGTTTCAGTGACAGACGTTGGGCTTGTGAATTATTCAGTTCTTCTGTTCCGAGACCCTTCACGTGAAAACGCTAGAAAAATTAAGAACCGAGTTCTTTTATTGTTTATAATTGGTTTACTTGCGTATGTGGTTGGCGTCTTCAGATAAACCGAAATCCTTGCTACAAATGCTTTTAGGTTATTATTCTTTTGCTTTTGGCTTTTGACATTTTTCCCAAAGCGTGTTGAAGTATTTTTCTGATATTGATATCAAGGGTTCAGCGGTTGTCCATAAAACTGATGACTGTTTCTGATTTTGCAGGGAGGAAATGAATAAAAATGCTTCTCTCTTATCATATATCCAGAAATTCTCTTTAGGACTTACTGACAGAACTCTGATTTCGAAATTGGGATTTTCCGCAACAATTCGCACTGATGCTGCCCATGAATTTCTATCTAACGGTTCATTTACGAGGCATCGAATCTTAACACCTCGTTTTAAGACTTCTTTGAACTTCTCGGATAAGTTAAATAAAGCTCGCAGAAACGCCTCCTTTGGGCAAATAACCTCAACACTTTTTTTAGCGGCCTCTAGTGCTCTTTCCATCCTGAGAAGAAACGGTTTGCTATCAGGTATCAAAATGAATTCATTCGCCTCTTCTTGAGCAACTCTTTGTTTGTCCTCTTTTGGCATCAATTGACTTCTAATTTTGGGTAATATCTTGTTTAGTTCTCTCTGTAATTCGGAAAGCTCTTTTCTTTTTTCTCCAACTAAGAAGGCTAATCCGTTTTCTATCGAGATTGCTCTAAACTTTGTTGGAACAGCTATGATTCTTTCAACCAAGCTCTTTTCTTCAAGCTCGACGAGCACGCGGTAGACTTCCTGCCGCGCAACTTTGGAATTATTGGCAATCGTTTTTGCGGTTGCATTTTCTAGTTTAAGAAGTGTGAGGTAAACCTTTGATTGTGAATTGGTAAGTCCCAATCGGGTTAGAATTTTTGTGGCTTCCTCTTCTATGTCCAATTTTTTCTCTCCCTAAGAACCATGCTTGCTTTTTTCAGTCCTGAGAGCTGAGCATTATTTATTATTGGGAAAAAACATGTGCTTAAACTTTGCGTTTCTGTCATAATGTGTTGTTATGACTCTTTCTCATTTTTTTAAGAAAACTGGGTTTTTCAACAAATTTAGGAAAAAAGATGAAAATACGTCTTTAAAGACCAACTATGGACTAAAAAAACTGCTTATTTAATTTAATTAGCTTCACATACAATTGCAAAATCTTCACTGTTAAAGTGCAAACCAGCCCAATAAAAAAGCTCAACGTATATACGTACATGTCTTAATCATATTAAAAATGGATAAGTACATTTTCTACGATTATACCTTTGAGGATGTTCACATGTCAGAACGTTTTGCAAAAAAATGGGAAAGCAGAAGAAACGAAACGTCGTTCATAGACGCTGTTAAAGGAGCAGTTAGTCCACCTCCACCGCTGAAACCGCGGTTGGACTTCGCCATAAGACGGTTAAGACTTCAAATCCAAAATTTGGACAAAGCCGCTGAAAGGTTCAGCCAAAAAGACAAATCTCTTTTCGGAAAGATAGTTGCCGCTTACGCGAAACATGACAGTGCACACGCTAACATTTACGCTAATGAATTAGCTGAACTCCGAAAAATGGAAAAACTAATCATGAACGCGAGGCTCGCGCTCGACCAAGTACTGCTTAGGTTGCAAACTGTGACTGAATTCGGAGATATAGTAACCACGCTGGGACCCGCCATAGGCGTTTTACGTACGGTCAGCGCAGGACTTGTCGGCGTTCTACCTGAAGCTGAGAATGAACTCGGAGACATAGGCAACATGCTAAGCGGATTAATGTTCGACGTAGGTCAAAGCTCCGGCTTAAATCTCAACTTCAACTCCGTGAACGAGGATGCAGCCAAAATCCTGACAGAAGCAGCGACAGTTGCAGAGCAGAAAATCAGCTCCAACTTTCCAGACTTGCCAGCCGGGCTTCCCGCAAACTTGGAGAAAGGAAAAAGCACCAACTAGAAACGTCGAGAAATCCTTTTTCTCATCTAAACCTCCATTTTTATTTTTTCAGCAGATTCTCGCAAAGTTAAAATTAGCACATCGGTCAATGCCATTGAGCAAGCAGTTTTGTTTCCCGCTTTTAGAAGTAGATTGAAGTGACTGAAATAGAGAAAATTCGAAGTAAATTTTGAAATGGGTAGTTTTCATTTAAATAAAAAAAGGATGGTGGATTAATGCCTGCAGTTTATACTTTTGGTCGCTTCCGCGCGAAGTAGATTGCTATGGCGACTGCGACAGATGATAGTAGCGCTACAACCCCTAAGCTCAAGCTTTCCGGGACCGAACCACCAAAACTTGTTATCCCTCCCCAAGTTTCTGGGACGTCTGGGTCGCTCGCAGGTGGCCACGTTACCCAGCTTTGATCGCTTGCATCGTACATTGCGACTCTAAGCGCGAAAGGCGGCGGACCGTTCCATGCTGCACTTCCTATCGCTGTCTTGTCAATTATAATTTCACAGAACCAGTGCTCATAATCCATCGGCGCAGGACTCGTAGTCAAACTGTCAGCCCATGTTACTGCGGAGTTGTCTATCTCGACCCATGCTGTACCGTCTCCCTCGTATACTGTTAGAGTTTCGTGACCTTCAATCTCAATTTTGTTTTGACCTTCTTGTGGAGCAACTCCCCAGTCTGCAATTCCGATACATATTTGCCACAAATCAGCAGCATCATCGGTGTTATCATCGAAGTCCAGAAAGAATTCCGGCGCATAAGCTATACTAGAATCGGCTTTGAAACCAAATCTAGTATAGCTTACTTCTGGGTCCATCCACTCTATCCAACTGTCGTCCCATTCGTCTGGTTCCCAATTTCCGTCAAGGGTGACTGGGTTCGTCTGGTTAGCTTCCATTATCTCATAACCTTCTACTTGGCTCTGAACCAGGGCTATGTTTCCCACCAGCAAACAGCCCAACATAAGCAATGTAAACCCAATAGTCAATTTTTTCAATGTCTTTTTACTCTCCTATAGTTTGCTATCTTGTAATATTCAGTTTAGTAGTTTTAAAATTTTTCATACTTTGCATTAGACACGTATAATCTTCTCACTAAATTAAACTTGAGATTATAAACTTGCATACAATTTTGAATTGATTAGCTTGATGTAAGAATTCATGAGAATAGTGTGTACCGATAATTGCGTCTATATTATTACCTGATTTGAGAAAAAAAGGTAAGAGTAGAAAAATCCCTAAACGATCCGAGATGCTGAATCTAGTATCACTTAGGGAACTTCTTTCTATTCCGCACGGAGTAGATTGCTATGGCGACTGCGACAGATGATAGTAGCGCTACAACCCCGAGACTCAAGCTTTCCGGCACAGTTGCACCATACTGGTCTATTCGTCCCCATGTGTCTGGGATGTCTGGGTCGGTTGGTGGCCATGCTATCCATCCTTGGGCTTCGTTGCTAGCGTCGTACATTGCAACTCTCAATCCGTGAGGTGGCGGATTTGCTCCCCAAGCGCCTAACTCTTCCTTACTTACTTGTAATTCTACGAAATAGTGATCTGATTCAAAAACTGGCCTACCTGAGGTAGTCGTTAAGCTTTCCATCCAGTCTACAGTGGGTTGCGTGGTCATCTCTACCCAGCCTTGTCCGTCTCCAACATAAACTGTTACTGTTTCGTGACCTACGATTTCGATTTTGTTGTCTTGCTCATCTGGGGCAGTGCCATCGGAAGCGTCGCCGTCTATGCATATTTGCCATACGTCTTCAGCATCATTGGTAGTATCAAGGAATTCGATAAACCATGTCTGCAATGGGACACCATCCATTGCGAAAGCATACCTAGCATCATATGGGTCCATCCACTCGATCCATTTGTCTTCCCATTCTGCCTCATCAAACACGCCGTCAATGGTTATATCAACACCTTGGTAAACTTCCGTTATATCGTAACCCGGTTCGGCTGCAAATCCCATGTTTGCAAGAAGTAAACAACATAACATTAGCAATGCAAAGGTAATAGCAAATCTTTTCATTCTTTTTTACTCTCCTATAGTTTGCTATCTTGTAATATTCAGTTTAGTAGTTTTAAAATTTTTCATACTTTGCATTAGACACGTATAATCTTCTCACTAAATTAAACTTGAGATTATAAACTTGCATACAATTTTGAATTGATTAGCTTGATGTAAGAATTCATGAGAATAGTGTGTACCGATAATTGCGTCTATATTATTACCTGATTTGAGAAAAAAAGGTAAGAGTAGAAAAATCCCTAAACGATCCGAGATGCTGAATCTAGTATCACTTAGGGAACTTCTTTCTATTCCGCACGGAGTAGATTGCTATGGCGACTGCGACAGATGATAGTAGCGCTACAACCCCGAGACTCAAGCTTTCCGGCACAGTTGCACCATACTGGTCTATTCGTCCCCATGTGTCTGGGATGTCTGGGTCGGTTGGTGGCCATGCTATCCATCCTTGGGCTTCGTTGCTAGCGTCGTACATTGCAACTCTCAATCCGTGAGGTGGCGGATTTGCTCCCCAAGCGCCTAACTCTTCCTTACTTACTTGTAATTCTACGAAATAGTGATCTGATTCAAAAACTGGCCTACCTGAGGTAGTCGTTAAGCTTTCCATCCAGTCTACAGTGGGTTGCGTGGTCATCTCTACCCAGCCTTGTCCGTCTCCAACATAAACTGTTACTGTTTCGTGACCTACGATTTCGATTTTGTTGTCTTGCTCATCTGGGGCAGTGCCATCGGAAGCGTCGCCGTCTATGCATATTTGCCATACGTCTTCAGCATCATTGGTGCTATCAGGGAATTCGATAATAAATCCCATAAAATATGGAGCCATGGTGGCCATTTTATACCCAAATCTTGCATCATATGGGTCTATCCACTCAATCCAGCAAAGGCTTGAATCCCATTCAGCTTCACCCCATTCTCCGTCAAGTTCGACTCCTCCTGCACTGTAAGCCTCATCTATTACGTAACCTTCCTCAGCGGCAAACACCATGTTTGCAAGAAGTAAATAGCATAACATGAGCAACATAAAGGCAACAGTAAATTTTTTCATTCTTTTTCTCTCCTATAGTTTGCTATCTTGTAATAGGTAGTTGAGAAGTTTTAAATTTTTTCACTTGTTGCATCTTGCGAATATATCTTGGTTCAGAAAATTGGCTTAAGATTGTTTTCTTTTGTCTGTGTTAAAATTCAATTCCTAGCTCAATGAGTTGTTTTTTTATATTAAATGAGCATTATCAGATGGTTAAGGAGATACAGTATTGACGTTTTGTTCTAATTGTGGAACCGAATTAGACAAGGAATCAAGATTTTGTCCCAAATGTGGAATGGCAACAATGCCCCCTAATGGGCATTCAGTAAGCGAACCTTTGAGAAAAAGCAGGAAAAAACCAATAGGCACCATGACAATTGCTTTAATTACTATTGTTGTAATCATTGTAATAATAGGGTTAATCTCAACTATGATATTCCTCGGGGGTTGGGCCCCTCTTGGGGAAGTAGTTGGTTCAGGTAATCTGGTTACTGAAGAGGAATTCTTTAGTGATTTCACATCAGTTGATGCTGGAAGCGGTTTTAATGTTGAAATTTCCCAATCGAGCTCATATAGTGTATTAGTTACTGCAGACGACAATGTTATGGATAAAATTTACGTGTCAAAGTCAGGCGATACTTTGAACGTAGGAGTCAATTGGGGTGTCAGTCTAAGTTCGGTAACATTGAAGGTTAAGATTACCCTGCCCGATCTTCGGAGACTAGAATTGTCAGGTGGAGCAGAAGGAATAATCGAAGAAATCAGTTCTACTGATTCTGTTTCTTTCGATCTTTCCGGAGGTAGCCAATTGGTAGGGCATGGTGAAGCAGGAAATCTTGAAATTGATATATCTTCTGGAAGTCAGTTAGACTTCACTGATTTTACCGGTCAAGACGTAAACATAGAAGTCAGTGGAGGAAGTCAGGCAACAATAAACCTGGATGGCACACTTAATGCTGACCTTAGCGGAGGCTCACAACTCTACTACATAGGAGATCCAACATTGGGCAACATCGAAACATCAGGTGGTTCCACAATAAATACCGTAGTAATGGATTAAATCTTTAACAATTGTTAAAAGTATCTTCTGCAAATCCTTTCTTTCCAATTTTGCGAGTTTTCAGCTTCCTAAAATTAGTCGCAACATCAAGTTTACAATCTAACTGTCAAACGACAAAAATCTTATTAACAAAACGCAACACAATGCATCTTCAGAGGAAAACAAAATGGTGTACTGTCCGAAATGTGGTGCCCAAAATGATGATTTCGCGGAATTTTGCACTAAATGCGGAGCCAGTCTGCAAACGGGCACGATTTCTTCTCGTCGGCGTGAACGTAGAAGAGCCGAGCAAGAATGTTTCGGTCTGCCGTATGGCGGCGCCATAGCTGGGATCATATTTGGGGTGATAATCCTAATCTGGGGAATCTCAACCATGCTTCAGCAAACAGGTGTAATCCCTGTAACATTTGAGTTTTGGTACATAATTGTAATTGTCGTCGGCGTTCTGATAGTAGCAGGTGCATTATACAATATCAATCGCTCACGAGAAAAACCCTACTGAATCCCTTTTTTTGCGTTATATCCGCATGATTTTGCCGAGCAGTTTGAACAGGTTCGCCGATGATCCCTTTGTGATAGAGTTATCTTCGTTAGGATTAAAAATACACTGAGAGCTACAAAAAAAAGATCAATAGAAGTATTCTCTACTGCCGTGTCTATGCTAATTAGCATCAGAAAAGTGCCTCCAACAAATAGGATGCTGGCAAAAAATCTAGTTAAACTACCGCTAAACCTAGGCAATGCCGATTGCAACAAACCCAAAGCGACTCCGGCTGCACCTATCAAAACTAATATTGCTGGGTCACTTATGTGCAAGTTTCCAAGAAAGTATAAGCCTGTGCCAAAAAGAACAAGGATCGCACCAACTAGTAGTCCAGAACATGTTGCACAAAAGCTAATTTTGCCAATATGCAAAATGTGTGTAGAATAGTTTTCACAGGAGGGATGGTGAGCGCGAAAAGTTGTTTCATGTATATTTGATTTACGCTTGCTGTATCTGTTTCTTTTCCATAATTGAGGAATTACTAAGCAGGAACTGGGAAAGAGCGCAGCGAAGATTCCCAATATGCATACCGCACCAAATATGGTGCCTATCGCTAGATTGCGATGTGCAAAGTTGTCTTGGGGTATAGAGGGGTAAAAAACAAAAGAAGTTGATAGTAAAAGACCAAATACTGATACAAATAATAAAAAATTCAGAACTAAATTAGATTTTTTTACATCAGCTGAGTTCATAGGGTGTCCGCTCAAACCAAGCTTTTCAACTGCGTCAAGATGCTTTGTTGCGCCATATATCGATATGCTCTCCTTTTAATTCTGCTTTTTGAAAAAATTCCTTCTATTCTTCTGCTCCAAGAACCGAAAAAGCTCCGGTAACACTTGAATAGCTCGTTTTGCAGTTGCTCCCTGCTTAGGGATTCTGTTGGCATTATAGCGTGAACCATGTCATAGTCAGCCCAGTTCCAGTTTTGAATCCAGCCATTGTGTTTTGCCTGTTCATATAAATCGGTTCCAGGAAAGGGTGTAAGAATCATGAAAATTGCCAAGTCCGGGTCCAATTCGTTAACGAAGTTCCTTAAGCGCTCAATAGATTCATGAGAGTCTTTTCGTTCTCCGATTATGCATGTTGCTTGGCAGAATATGCTGTTTTGTTTTAACAATCGTACAGCATTGACTGCATCCTCGGGTTTTGACCCCTTGCGGAAGCTTTCAAGGTTGCTTTGACTGTGGCTTTCTACCCCAAGAAGTAACCAATTGATTCCTGCCCTTTTCATTTTTGATAGAATATGTTGATTTCTAACGATGTCATCGCATCGAGTTTGCATGAAACAGGTCATGTCGTCTGAAAATCCGCGCTTAATGAGTTCGTCGCATAGATTTTCCATTCGTTTGCCTAAACCGAAATTATCATCGGTCAACCATATGAGTCTGCTTCCATAATTTTTGTAGAGAAATTCAATCTCTTCGGCTACTCGTTTAGCTGATTTGTACCTGCATAAGCCTTGCCAATGTTTCCATTGCGAGCAGAATGTACACTGATGCGTACACCCTCTTGAAGCTTCAACCATGCCATATCTCGCTTTAGAACCAGCCATCATTGTGAAATGGTATAGATGAACATAGTCCTTCACAAAATGGTAGCCGGGAAAGGGCAACTTGTCAAGATTCTCGATGAGAGCCCGAGGATGATTGTGGAAAATTTTGTTCTGATTTCTGAAAGATATTCCGGATATATCGGAAAAGTTCGAGTTGTTCTCTACTGCTTTGGATAGTTCTACTATAGTATCTTCACCTTCCCCTCTGACAATAATGTCAATTTCTGGATAGTTCTCTAGGCTCTCTTGGGCACTGGCTGAGAAATGTTGACCTCCGGCGACCGTTAGTACTTCTGGTTTCAGTTTCTTTGCAGTTTCAAGGGTTCTAGCCGCAACATAGACATTGCAAGTTGCAAAACCGCTTGTGGCAACGAGATCTGGATCAAAGGAGGCTACTCTTTTTTCAAGGCCTCTCCAATCCAGCGACATTGCTTGACAGTCTAGAACTTCAATATCTGCTCCCGGCATTTTGGATTCCAGGTATCCTGCAAGCTGAAGAAGTCCATAAGGAGGTGGAAGGTATTCACCCATGACAAACCAATAATCTTTAGGAGGTTCGACAAACAGAACCCTGACCAAATTTTCCCCTGCCCTTAGAAACAATGAACTCATATAATCTATAAACTTTTATTAATTAACGGACAACATGGGATTCGAACTACCGACCAAGTGGAGAAATCACCCCCAATTCCATTTTTTACGAGTATCCAAAAAATCTGAAGTCAAGAATGCAACAAGCTAAGACCAAGTCTATAAATTTAGAGAGGCATTGGAAAGTTCAGTGTTTACCTTGTTTCGTTCAGGGTCACACGTACAAGGCTTAGGTAACGCTTAAAAGAAATGAAGTCCAATGGAAAAAACTATTTACAAGTTTCAGGCACGGGCTGTCTGTAGCAGTTATTTTGACCTGCGAAATAGTTTCCTCAATGATTTTGGGATTCTTCCAATTGAATTTCTCGACTTGAACAGTCGTTTTCTGGCTAGCTTTAGTTTTATTGCGTCTGGGTGGGGGCAGCTTTCAACACAATTTGCGCACAGTATACACTGTGAACTGTATATCTTTCCATTCTTTTGCTCATACAATTCGCTAACTTGCGTTGGACACACAATCTTGCAGACTTCGCAATCTTTGCATTTCTCTTCGTCCTTTTCTACATAGATTAGAGGTGCCCACTTGAAACCCTTAAACCTGTTTACAATGGCTAGGGATGAACCGGTTGGACAAAAGCGACACCATATACGCCTAAATAGAACCGAACCTGCCAGCGTTAAACTTACAAAGACAGCAGTGATTGCAAGACCAATATTCCCGCTAACGTAGGTGACGATATTTTGAACATATGGATAATTAAAGTAAATCGAGTTGAACGAAAATGGGGTTGTATATGGTACTACAAGCGGTGTCAATGGATCAATTAAAAATGTGTACGGTCGAAAAGGACCGGAAAGAAATCGCAGCATAAGAAGGCCAAAATCAAGACTTGGCAACGGATCCATCAACCATAATAATATTGGCAGAAGCAAGAAAAACGACAATAATACGTATCTTAGATTGTGCAGATTCTTATTAAGTCTGTCAGGGAGAATTCGGTAAGTCTTTCTAAAAATTCTTTTTAAATGAGAAATTACGTCCATGAGAAAACCGAATGGACAAAGCCAACCGCAATACAACCTACCCAAAAAAATTGTCAATGGAAATAACAAGAGATAGTAGGAAAGCGGAATAGTTTTAGAAAATAGGTAAAATATTGCGACAGAAGTAACTGCTTGGACAATCAGTCTGATATAAGTTACTCTTGTCCTCAAGTTTTCCTTCCATATCAAAACGATCAGAATGCCTGCTATCCCAAACGCTGCAAGCGCCGATAATCTTAGTGCATCACCAATTATTTCCCAAATCATTTGAACGCCATGTTCCATGGAGGGTTTTTGAAGCAAATATTGAGGGTGAAGCTTTTAAAGCTTGCATATTTTTTGCCTTTGCCATTGTCGCCTTTCTTCATGTAAGCATCACCGCGAAATCTTTTTTCCTTAGTTATGGTCCAGTTATGACTCTTGTATTGTATTCTTCGAGGTATGCTAAATGGGCTTGATCGTATGGATAGCTTTCACTGGCAGGATAGGGATATCCACTCATACCTCGGAATGGTAATGGATCAACCGTGAATTCAAATCCGAAACCCCAAGCCCCAGGTTCATCTTTATAGAAAGCTGCAGTCACCAAGAAATATTCTCTTACCATGCCTATCTCCGGCGCTGTCAAGTTATCAGTTGGAAATCGCAGTAAAATCTGGTCACCTTGTCTTCCAATCACGTACATTTCATCTGCATTTTGCATTAGTGGTGTCACGTCTCCATATCTTGTGAAACTTCCTGAAGAGTTAGATAGCGTTTCCCAAAATTGGGTAAGAGTTGCTTGAGGAGTGATTTTTTGAACTGTTATGTTCTCTTGTGGTGAAAGGTCGATTCCAATATAGTCCCACCTTATGTTCCAAAAGTTTGTGATTCTAATTTGGAAGTCGGTTGTTCCTTCCGGAAATAGATCTGTAACATCCATCACGAAGGTTCTAGCAACATAGTCAGCTGGCAAAGAAATTTGTTTGTCCTTGGGTACATCCACCCAGTTGCCATTCATGTCCTTAATCTCCATATTTGGCAGTGGAGTCATCTCCGTGCCGTCCTCCAATAAGCCCTGAGTAGCCGCTGTTTTGAAGCTCTCTATCCAAGGGTAGTAGGGCGCAGGGTCTCCCCATTCCGCTAATCCATTTATTACAAGTTTGATTTGGTTGGCACCAGAAAGATTGCCTAAGTCTACGATCAACTGGTTTAAGCTAATGTTATTCCAAGCCTGACTGTAAAGTCCGTTGTTTCCAGGCGTGTAAACTCCGTCAAGATGTGAAATCTCGGATAAAACATCTATCCCTTCCAAATCTGTGTCTTTAGGAGCCCAAAGATAAGTTGCGCTTTCAGGTGAAATAATGCCCGTTTCATTTACTGTATAGATTTGGTCGTTGAAGACTGAATTGACATAGGTGCTCATGGTTGCAAAAACTTCTAAATCCGCTAGGTGGTCGACAATCATCAAGTATGCAGTGTCAAAATAGAAAAGTTCATCCCATTGCTGCGTTAGAACCATATCAAAATACCCCTCTTCTCTTGGTACAAGGTTCGTGCCGAGCTTAACGTAGTCCCATGGGTTCGCTCCCGCAAACACGATTTCACCGTTTGCGTTCATATGATCGATGTTTCCTAACCACCCGGAGTTTGAGACTTCAGCAACATAACTATAACCGGTTCCATTCCAAACATACAATGAAGGGCAAGATGCCCATCCGCTGATTATGACGTAATTAGCAACCACTACCAATCGTCTATCCAAAGTGAAACTTCTCGTACTACTTGTTACCCCATCACTCCAATAATTAAATTCCAGAACCCCTGTCCCAACATCGAAAACATCAGGCACGGAAATGGTGTATTCTCCAACAGGAAGAACAAGTACATAACCAGTTTCAAAATCTTCTCCATTTAAAGTATAGGGTAACGGTTGGGATCCACCACCGGATCTGCCAACTATAAGCGAATGGTACCCTGTCTTGACAACTGTGTATGAACCGCTCAGAGTGTTCAGTTTAACGGTATGTTTTCCTTCTGATGATGATGCATTGACAGTAAATTCGACGGTTTGAGTCGCGCCAGCTTCTACCTTAATAATCTTGTACTCTAATATTACATCGTCCACTATTATTTTGACGGTGAGCTCATCTGGTTCTGAGGTGGGATTCTGCGCAGTAGCGGTCAATGTGACTGGCTCGTCAGCCCAAACCTCATACGGAGACACCTTAAGATTTGATAACACTATGTTGCTTGATTCAGGCGGAGCAGGTTTAACAATGAACGCACCAACCAAATCGCCGACTTTAATGCTATGATTGCCTACCTCCGTTTCTAAATAACTGAACTCAATAATTTCAGATGCTCCACCTGCAAGAGTTATGTTTTTTGCATCTTTTACAACATCATTAATTTCAAGGCTTAAGGTTTCGTTGCCTTCAACATCCCCAATATTAGTTGTATTAAGTGATATTAGTACAGTTTCACCCGGATAAACCTCCGATGGATCAACTAGTAAGTCTGAAAACGTAAATGTGGCTGGTTTTGATCCAACAACGATCAAGCCTTGATCTTGGAAGTAAAAGTAAGTCGAGACGACCAAGCCCAAGAAAATTAGATCGATAACTAGAAAAGCTTTCAGCTTAGTTGAAACCAGCCATGACGGCATTTTTTAGTACCCTCCCTCTGAGTAAGACAAACCAATATATAATAATGATCATATTTGCTCTGCAAGAGAACCTAAGTGAAACCTGATCTGGCAAACGCTTCCTCTTTCTGTTCTTATGTGAAATCGTGGCGCACGATGTTGAAACGGAAAACAAGCGGACGATTATCGGCAACCGTCAATCAGCAGCGACGGTATTAAGATAGCGTTTTTATCGAAAGTGGGCGAACGTGAATACGAGATTTATGTTAGTGTTGATATGGACTTACTCGAAACACAACAAACAGAGCAGGTCTTAGAAATCGTGGTTACGGCTTCTGTTATGTCAGTTGCTGTTGTCGGCGTGGGTTTGCTAGTCTACTTCAGGAAACACAATGGCCAATTAGGTACTACTTTTTTATGAGTGTGTGAGGAGAGTGAAAGATAATTTTAATTCCCAAACCCATTAAATTACTTTTGAAAAAAATAGTGTTTAAATCATGACCCAATTTACATGACAAAAAACAGGAATCGGTTTAACACTGAAGAAAAAAATTCTAAAAGAAATTATGATAAATAATCGCGGTGGAGATAGGCAAAATGCCAAAACGCACGCTCGAAGCAGTCAGAGAAAGAAAATCAAAATTAGGCTTTTCAAAACATGGAAGTTTGAGGTTATGAAAGCGTGGAAAATGTCAAGTCTTTTTTTGGTGATTGTAATCTTGTTCGGCTTAGGCGCAGTTCCCATAAAAGCGGAAACGCCGTCCTTGGCAGACCAACTGAACATGACGTTAAGTACTGTTGATTGGTCTTCGCCGACATCCTTTATTGTCCCTCATTTCGGTCTGATATTCACACATGAAGATAACTATAATGCAGCGCTCTCTACAATTCTTGATTTTAAGACGTTAATTCAGATGAAAAGAATTGCAGAAATTGACGATGTCAACTCTTCCCTCTTGGACCAAATGGTAGCAGAAGCTATGAATAATAAGCAGATGAAAGGGCACTGGCCTAATGTTGACTCTAGGGGGATTTTGGTTTATTGGAAGTTTTTGGTTTTCGCTTACAACTACGCGATCGAGTTTGGAGTTAACACGTCAAAGTGGAATAGAGATCTAGCTTTTCAAGAATACATGAACTGTTGGGAGACCGACCACGACCTCTTATGGTTCAATCCAGCAGATGGAAGTTCAATTGAATGGGGTGATAGGTACTACGACGAAAACGCAGAGGTTCTATCGATCTTCCTGAAGTTTTATCAAATAGGAGTCGCTGAAGCGCTAAACTATGCGAACCAAATGTGGGAGCATCTCTGCGATAACCACTGGTCAGGAAGCTACTTCCCTTACAAAGGTAGATCAGGTCAAGTTGAATGCGAAGCTGGACCCTTCGCTGAAGCAACCGCAGAACTTTACGTAACTAACGGATATGATCTTCCCAACTTCCCTGATTATATACTTCAAGACCTCGACTACAAGTTCATTTCTGGCGGCAACTGGTCAGCCAAATTATGGAGCCCTAAAGCCTACGTGGTAAGACACGCAGAATCAAATCAGCAGAAGCGTCTGGAAAACACAGTTACTGCATGGGCTGCAATGCACAGCTACTACCCCTTAATGGGCGACTCCATGAAGTTAAACTTCATCAATCTCTTAACGGGTTCTCCAAACGCGTGGCAAGGACTACTCAACTACAGCAACATGTACAGGGAGGGACGGTTCCGTTGGAGAGAGAACCAAAACTACACTGATGATGCGACTTGCGGTGGAGCGATGATCCTGTTTCTCAACGGCATAGTCCCCGATTCAGGAAGCTTGGCAATACCCGTAATAGAGGAAAGTTATCAAGATTGGTACTCAATGTTTCCAGCAAGTCACTTCCGCTTTGACTATGAATCACAAACTATTCGCATTCCCGTCTGGGCAGGAAAAATCAACTTTATTTTCGGAACAGAAATAGCTTCTTATAATTTTTCAGATAATGGAATCTATGAGATTCATTTTGGCTCGGACTGGAATAGCGTAACAAGTGCAAATAAGATCAGCTCACTTAGTGAACGATTCGCGTATTTGGACCCTGTGGTTAATGTTCCGTCCTCTTCTCCACCATCGCCGCCTCTATTTTCTTTCCAGTATTCGTTTTCATCTTTTTCCTTATCTCCTCGGGCAGATACAACATCGCCAAACATAGTAGTTGTTTTACCAGAAAACAAAACGTATTCTGGCAAAGACATTTCGTTACAGTTTACTTTGAGTGAACCTACTACGTGGATCAGCTACAGCATAGACAGAAGATTAAACGTCACAACCTCTGGAAAACCAATCCTATCCCAATTGTCTGACGGTTCACATAGCATAGTGGTTTACGCAAGTGACCTAGCTGGAAACATCGGTTCATCTGACATAATATACTTCACCGTGGATGCATCCCCGCCAAGCATACTACTGCTGTCACCACAAAACCAAACTTATAATCCAGTAGACCTGCTGTTAAACTTCACACTGAACGAAACGGCGACTTGGATCGGCTACTATCTTGATGGGCAAGAAACCGTTACAATTACAGGAAATATTATTCTCACAGATTTGTCTTATGGTCCGCATGCAATAGCAGTTTACGGAACAGACTCTGCTGGCAACACGGGAACTTCAGAAACAATCCATTTCAGCGTACTCGAGCCTTTCCCAACAGAACTAGTCGTAGCTGTTTCTGGAGCATTAGCTGCTATTATCGGCGTGGGTCTGTTGGTTTACTTCAAGAAACGCAAAAGGTGTGTCCTCAACGGACCGGGGTGGGATTCGAACCCACGAGCAAGTGGAGATATCACCCTAAAGGCTCCATTTTTTACCTAATTGTATTGGGATTTTTAGGCATCTATTATAAAGTAGGTTTTCTAAGGTTTTGCCAATTGAAAACCAATTAACTCCCACCAATGGAAAGAGGAGTACAGACGAATTGATTGTAACTAGCAAGATATGACATTCCCATAGGATTTCTTAAACCGGTAAAAAGATATTCCTCCAGAAGAAAATCGGTCACACGACGAACTCGGCTAAATGACTTTTCATCAACAAAACCTAAAACTGCCACAAATTCGTCGGTATTATAGATATTGCGATAAATTCTAAGCCAGCGAAGTTTTCCTTTTATTGCTGATATTCGTTTTTTTTGAAGTTTCAAGAATTTTCCTTTGGTTTTGGTATTTATGATGCCATGAGCTATAATTATGAAACTTAGATCATCAGAAAATTCGCCAACCTTTAGGTTTTCCTCCTCATTGCAGAAGATTTCAAAGTAAGGGTCCGGACCAAATTCAATAGATGCAATACGATCATCCCGACGTTTTTTCATTAAAGATTGTGCTGCGTCGTTGTGATGTTTTTCTGATTTCCACTGTGTAATAGACCAAATAATGTGGGGTTGTGTCTCACATTGAAAAAATCTGCGAAAAAGCACTCCAATTTCATGGGTAAACTTTTTTTCTGAAGAGGCAATTCCAGCTAGAGTCTCATCGAGTTTTCCTTTAGCTACAAACGCGGTGCATATTGTGAACATTGACATGAAATGGTTCTTCTCCTTGATGTTGAGTTAGTCTTAATTAATTTTAAAAGATTTTTAAACCTTTAAAAACAGTAGTTCATATTACAAATAAATTATAGGTGTACATATATGGTGAAAGTAGACAATTACGAAGTGCCTGAAGGGCTATACTATTCTACCGATTTTGAATGGATAAAGATTGAGGGAGACAAAGTCCGCATGGGCATAACGGATTACGCACAAAAGCAGCTTCGCGAAATAGTCTACGCGGAACTGCCAGAAGCAGGGAAAGAAGTTAAGCAGAACGAGCCTTACGGTACAGTGGAATCGGTGAAAGCTGTTTCCGACTTGGTTGCTGCCGTAAGCGGTACCATTGAGGAAGTCAACGCAGAAGTCAAGTCAAAACCAGAACTTTTGAATGAGGACCCATACGTGAAAGGCTGGGTGATTCTTCTGAAGCCCTTGAACTTGCAAGCGGAACTGGCTAATCTGATGGATTTTGATAAAGCAGTTGAATGGCACAAAGAACAAGCAAAATGAGGGAAACCCTGATGGCTAGGCGAATAATTGTTATTGGGGCAAACGCTGCAGGTGTAGAAGCGGCATCCGCTGCGCGAAAAAAAGACCGAACAGCTGAAATAACCCTGGTAACACAAGAAAAAACCGCTGGATACTCACGCTGTGGTTTGCCTTTCGTCATAGGCGGGCAGATAACGAGCTTTAAGGATTTGATCGTTTATCCACCTGCTTATTTCCAAATGTTAAAATTGAATTTGAAGACAGAGACGAAAGTTACAGCCATAAATACGAACGAGAAAATTGTCACTGCCGTCGATAAGTCTGGCGCCGCCGCGTCGTTGCAATATGACAGCTTGGTTATTGCTACTGGCGCTAATGCCTTTATACCTCCGATTAAAGGTCGTGAAAAGCAGGGCATACTTAGCCTTCGCACTTTGGAGGACGGAGAAAAAATCATGGAAGAGGTGCAGAACGGAGCCAAATCCGCCGTGATTATGGGTGCTGGCTTGATTGGGCTCGAAACTGGCGTTGCGTTGATTGAGCGGGGCTTAAAAGTAACCATTGTTGAGATGCTGCCACAGATTTTGCCACAGATGCTTGACGCGGACATGGCTAGGATGGTTCAGGGGCATCTGCAGGAAAAGGGTATGTGTATTCTCACGGAGAAACGCGTGGAAGAATTTCTCGGCGACGGCAACAAAGTGACGGCTATTATAGCTGGAGGCGAAAAAGTGGAAGCAGATCTATTTATCAGCGCTTTTGGCGTCCGTGCGAATACTAAGCTGGCGGTTGATTCTGGAATACCAACAGGTGAAACCCGTGCCATAAAAACGAATGGTCGAATGGAAACTGCTTTGAAAGACGTTTATGCCGTTGGTGACTGCGCCGAAGCTCCAAACTTAATAACGCGGAAGCCTGTTTGTGCGCAGCTGGGCACAATTGCGGTTAGGCAAGGTAAAGTTGCAGGTGCAAACGCTGGGGGAGGTTACTCCCTTTTTTCAGGCATAATAGCTTCGGCGGTAACGCGATTATTCGATATGGAAGCTGGAGTAACTGGTCTAACTGAGGCAGCAGCTAAAAGAACAGGACTTGAAGTGATCACAGGGAGCATCAGCTCCAAAACAAAAGCGGACTACTACCCTGGTGCTTTGCCAATAAGAGTTAAGCTCGTCATCGAAAAAGAATCGCAACGCATAATCGGCGCTCAGATCATAGGAGGCGAAGAGATTACGCAGCGAATAAACGCTTTGTCCTTTGCCATCCAGAAGGACATGACCGTGCGCGAATTGGCTAAGGCAGACACAGCTTACGCCCCACCGCTGAACGAGACATGGGACCCCATGGTGCTTGCTGCAGAAATGGTCCTGATGAAACTGCGCTAAAATCACAGCTTATCTCTTCTTTTGATTTCCTTCTTCTTATAATTCTGCGACTTTTTCTAAATTGTGATCAAGCAAGCAATATACGAATCCAAAAATGATGAAATGTTGCCTTAAAACTTCTAATTAGAGAGAACCTCGACAATGTAGAAATACATCTCCTTAAAATTTTATTTATAGCTAATTGTCTAAATTTCATCAATAGAAACAGTTTACACGTACTATCAAGTCTTTTACAATTAATTTCGAGAAATATTATCCTTTTAGTTTCTGCAAAATGTACTCGGTATTCGTATATTTTGGACATTAACTTATAATACTGGATTTATATGATTACACAATTCCATTCGCTTTTTAGCATTATTTTCTTATATGCTATCCATCGATAACTTTGTCTTAGACGGAAATTGCAATATTTTTTATTGATGCCAATTTTGCGTATTGGATTTTACTATGGTCATAAAGCCCGCTATCTTAAAAGGTGGCTTCAAGTGCTATCAAATAAACGATAGTTCTGTTCAGGAAAGCAATTTCTGACCGTGATCGACATTCAAAAAAATATTTGCTAAAGAAACTTAACCGGTATGCCAATAATTACCGCGCGTTTGTTATGAAACCAGACTGGCAGGAAAAGATGCCTCGAGAATTTTCCAGAAACACCATGTGATTCAAAACATTAGTGATCTTTTGAGTGTTAGACTGAAAAATCTTAAATATATCTTGTAAATATAACAGCGTGATTATATAACACCGTGATTGAATGAATAAAAAAATCACTGGAATACTCATCGGCATAATTGAGGAGATCTGAAATGCTAAAAGCCTTTTTGTTATTAAAAGTCGAGCCTGGTTCAGAAGATAAAATTTTGAATTTATCTAAGACCATCGATAATGTGGAAGAAACCTGCTTCGTATATGGAGCGTATGATATAGCAATGAAATTAAGAGCCAACTCGATGGATGAACTTGAAGATTTGACGACCAACAAAATCAAAAGCATAAGCGAAGTCCGAGCATCAGTATCATTGATAATTGTAAAGTGATGCGATATTATTATAAGAATTGCTAAACTGCGTTTTGTCCGAAAAACGGCATATTTTCTAACAATTCACGAAAAATAGCACTAGCCTTTGCAGTGTTGAGACCATGGGTCTTTAAATTAGAATTTTTGACATTTTTCACAGATTGAAATTCACTGAATCAGGGCTTGTCGCCAATGGATTTACTTCACTTTTACATCTTTCAGCGCGCGCTACCTAAGTGAAACTACTTCTTTAGATTCCAAATTTCTGTTGAATACTTTGTTTTTTCCAGTTCCGTGGTTAGCATGGCCTCAAATTTAGTGATATGTCCTGGAATCAATTTAATTTGGAATGCTTCAGAAAAACCGCGAATTAGAGCATTGTTTAGTTCTTCAAAAGACACATTTCTTTTTAGAACTGTGTTAACTGAAGTAACCCTTTCTTGGACAACTTTGATCATTTTATCCCGTATTTTTTCGCTTGGAACCTTCAATACTTTAAACATCAAGTTTATGTCGACTTCACGCAAAATAGTACCGTGTTGATGAATAACATTCATTGCTCGAGTCTGAGCATTACCCGAGATTTTCTTTCCTTCAACCTCTATATCATTAATTGGTTTAAACCGCGCTTGGATTCCCAGAAATTCAAGACCCGATATAATACCTGAACAAAGCGTTTCATAAGTATTCTGGAAATCATTAGTTACTAATCTGTGATCCTTATCTATTATTAAACTATAGGTTAATTCTCCATATTGATCATGAAAGACTGCCCCGCCACCGGTTCGTCTTCTAACATAATCTATACCTTTTACTCTGCAGAACTCAGTGTCAATTTCTTCGTTCATGCTCTGAAAGTAACCAATTGAAACGGCAGAAGGACTCCATCTAAAAAACCTTAACGTGTTTGGCACAAGATTCCTAGATCTTGCTATAACAATAGCTTCGTCCAATGCCATATTAAAAAAAGCATTTTTTGCTCCTGTATTTAGAAGTCGCCATTTATCATACATCTTTTTCGACCGCCATGATGATACACTTAGCGAAATCCGCAGAAGATGCACCTAGCAGAGTAGCGTTTCTCTTTGAAAAGAAATCTTCTATAAAAGAAGTTAATTCTTCTTCCTTTAACGTATGACCCACCAGAACCTCTTCTAATTCATCAATCAATACTTCTGGATGTACAAAAAAATCGCCAGTAATCCCTACTTCGGAGATTCTCAACCCCTTTTCAGACAGTTTGACTTTGATAAGTTTTCCACCTTTAACTTTATACTCTGCTTTGCCCATCGTTTATCGTTCTTTGGAATATTGAAGCATATTAATAAAATTTATCAAAAAAATATACGCCGAGGATGTCTTAACTTGAGGAGATGGCGCTAACTTAGCTCGCACTTGTTAATTCAATTTGAACAAAAGAATCAAAGAAATCAAAGCAAGCTTCTCCGAAATTTTCCCCTAATTAAAACAGAAAAAAGGAGGTAAACCTTAAAAGTATGCTAACTTTTATACAATCTTTACCTTTTGCAAGATGTAGTCGAGTATGAGAGCGAGGTAAAAAGACATGGTGATACAAGCTCTGAAGTTATTGGAAGAGATGAAATATTGAAGCTGAAGATATGGTTTTTGGAGACCAGACCACACTTTCTTCTTTTGTCGGTAGTAATAGTCTTCTCGGGAGCAAGTATTGCCTGGTATGATGGCGCATTTCATCTCGACTGGACGATATATGCTCTCATTGGCTTGATCCTAGCTCATATAAGCGTGAACGTTCTCAACGACTATTTTGACTATCGAAGCGGAGTGGACCTGAGGACGAAAAGAACTCCCTTCAGTGGCGGCAGTGGTATTTTACCTACATCGCAACTCACGCCAAAGCAGGTTTTCTGGTTGGGAATTGCCGCTTTTTTTATTGCAATATCTATTGGTATTTATTTTTTAATTATCAGGGGATGGCTTCTCCTACCGCTTCTCATAGTCGGGTCAATATGTATTTTGGGCTATACCCCTCTAATGCTTAAGACTAGATGGCCAGAATTGGTGGCTGGATTGGGTTTAGGAACTTTACCTGTGGTCGGAGTTTATTATATTCACACAGCCACCTATGCTGTCCCGGCTGTAATAGCGTCTATCCCCTTTGGCATTTTGGTGCATAATCTACTTCTGTTAAACGAATTTCCTGATGTTGAGGCAGATCGGACCGTGAACAGAAAAACGTTGCCTATTGTGATTGGAAGACGAAGGGCGGGTATAATCTATTCTATCCTGACTGCGCTCGTTTATTTTTGGATAATCGGCTGCGTTGTGATAGGAATAATGCCGATTTTTTCATTTATCGCCTTGCTGACTAGCCCACTAGCGATAAAGGCCATCCATGGAGCACTAAATCCTGATAAAATTAGTAATTTCACAACGGCGATGGCTAACAATGTTTTAGTGGTCTTATTAACTCCTGTGTTCCTCAGTGTTGGATATATCCTCAATGGATTTTTCTGATTCAAATTCTATATTCCTTATACTCGCTTGGTTTGAAGAAATAGTGTTAAATCCTGTTCTGAATGCAATATTCACGCAGTTTATTTAACCCAGCAAAAAACTCTTTCATCATCACGCTTAAAGAGTACATTCCCTTCGGCGTTACACTTATTCGCTCATTTTCTATCAATAATCCGAAAGTTTTGAAAAACCACAATTCGAGTTTTAGTTTTTTGTAAATATCACTGTGGAACCTGCGTTGAAATCGTTGAGGGTCAATTTTCATGCCAAAAAGTTTGGTCAACATATAATATTGTTGATGCTCCCTTTCAGTTAGTTCTTTCCAAAGAACTACAGGGCATTTGCCCCTTGATATTAACTTATCATATCGATCCAAAGAAAATGTATTCACATAGAAATCACCATTAAGAAAGCTTAATGCGCTAGCTCCTATACCAACATAATCATCAAAGTCAATTATGTATTCATCAATCATTCTGTCGCCTCTGGAAAAGCACCAGACGGTTGAAGCTTTATAGCCTTTTTCATGAAGTTCTTTTAGGAGGATTTCGTAGAAACTTTTTTCTCGAGATGTATCTATCCGTTTGAAAAGTTTTTCCATGGCAGTCATCTTGTTAGGCGATGGCATCAGAGGATAGAAGGTTGCCTGATCAATACGCATGTTTTTGAAGGTATTTATATCAATTGAAAATTTATCTATGGTTTGAGTGGGGAAATTAAAAATGAAGTCAGCGTTGACAGTATCAAACTGACCCTGAACCATTTCTAGTTTTTCTTTTGCTTCTTCTCCACTATTAGCTAATCTGCCCATGGACTTCAGAACATAGTTATCGAAACTCTGAATGCCAACAGATAGCCGATTAATTCCTGCCGCTTTGAGTGAGTCTATATTTTCAGAGTTAATTTCGCGGAGTGTTGTCTCGAGAGAAATTTTTCTTACGTCAAAATTGTCGTCTAGAAATTCGATAAAATCTAAAAGTTCGTCCATAAGTATTGTTGGTGTACCTCCGCCAAAGTAGAAATTGGTAAATTTAAACCCTTTTTGGATATAGAAATCTAATTCTTTTTTCAGGTTGTGAAAGTACAGTCGCACTTTATTTTCTGAAAATGAGTATCTATTGAAGCAGCAAAATGGGCATAAAGTATAACAAAAAGGAACATGAATGTATAGTGGCAAAGAACTATCGAAGTGGGTTGCGGTTATCTGATGCTTTTGCTCACCGCAATCTTCCGTAAATCTCAAGAACTTTCTGCTCAATTGTTTCATCAAGAATCCAAGTAAATCCGTTACACTTTTGAATACCAACGTATTTTTCGCTCTCGTACATTTTTTAGTCCGAATTGATTATGATTAACGCAAACTGAAGCGTAAATCAATGAATTTCTTTTCATTTTAATATAAGGCATTCTTTACTCTTTTAATAGTATATTTAAATTTTAGCGTTGTTTAAAGGAAAAAGAATAGCACGTGTTTTATTGGATTTTTATGTATTTTTCATATATTAATAGTTCTTTTCTATTAAACTCGCTTTTATCGCTGTTTATCAAAAATATTTTTATTTACCCCAATCCATTGTCATTTGTTTAGGAAATTAAAATTATGACGACCATGAGCAGCAGCACTATAAAACGGGAAAGTAGAAGCGAGATACTACTAGAACGCAATCTTCTAACAAGAGAATATCTACTTCGATTGAATAAACGTTTATGCGATGGGTGTGGTTTATGTTCAGAAAATTGTCCGAAAGAAGCTGTCAAATGGAATCCACCCTTGGTTGTTGCAGGACGCTTGATGAGAAAACCAACCGTTGATTTCGATGTTGACAAATGTATTCTTTGCGGTGAGTGCGCAATCATATGCCCATTAGATGCTCTTAGAATGGAAATTGATGGAGTGGAGATAGCCACAATTGTAAAAAACGAAGCGTTTCCTGTTTTACTGAAAGAAGTCACAGTTACAAAAGAAAAGTGCAAACCAGAATGCAAACTGGTATGTCAAAAAGAATGTCCGACTCGCGCAATAAATGCATTGACTAAAGCCTCGAAAAAAGGGTCTGAGATCATTGAAATCCAGATCAATGAGTCATTTTGCATATATTGCAAGCGATGTGAATCGGCTTGTCCTTTTCAGGCTATAATCGTGAAAAAACCTTTCGCAGGAAAAGTTCAGTTAGACACAACACTTTGTCCAAAAGATTGCATGGCTTGCGTAGACATTTGTCCTGCCCAAGCAATTCAGCTAAATGAAGACAAAAAACCCCTGATCAATCTCAATTTTTGTGTAAACTGTTTTGCATGCGAAAAAGTATGTCCTGAAAAAGCCATTCATGTAGAACGGCAGTGGATTTATCACAGTGAAGTGAATTCAGCAGTTTGGCTAACTGCATTAGCGAAACTGACATCCATTGAGACTGTAACTAAAGAGTTAGCAAGTGATTCTGGAAGAAAAAGAGCCGTTCGAGTTTATGCACACCAGAAATCAATCATTGAGCAGAAATTTTTGGATGAACAAGAAGCAACAGACAGCAATGAGTGATTTTTTAACATATAATACGCATTTTATATTTTGGAGTAGTAAGCCTATATCGATCTTAAACCGATGAAGTCAAGTATTCTATTTTAGTCTGATTCTCACGCTATGTTTTTAATGTAGTATTTATAATAAACTGCACGAAACCTTAAAAACGAGGGGCATTCTTTCTATAAGCTCTATAAGCCCATGGGGAAAAAGAATTGGTCGGTGAAGAGACGCGCATTATAGATTTAGACGATTTTGATCCAAGTTTCAAATACGAGGTATCAAGAGAAATTGGTGGGCAAAACATTAAACTGTGCTTTAACTGCGGTATATGCACTGTCTCGTGTCCTGTTCGAAAAATCGATGACAGTTACAATCCAAGAAGAATAATTAGGATGATTCTTTACGGAATGAAAAATAAACTTCTCTCGGACGAGACTATTTGGAAGTGCGCTCATTGTCTAAGTTGTCTTGAACGCTGCCCACAGGATGTGAAATTTGCAGAAGTCATTGAAGCACTAAGAGTTTTGGCGGTGAAAGAGGCGGAGAAAGGCAAAATCAAAATTAATGGAGTCCAATTTAAATTTGACTCGACATTCAAAGAAAGTATCCATAGTAACGGAAGAGTCTTCGAGGCTGGTTTGCTCTCTAAATATATGTTTAAAAGAAGGGATCTGGGTTTTATTATGTCATTTTTCTCGCTTGGCTTGAAAATGTTTCGTAAGGGAAAAATAAGTCTTTTCCCAGACAAAATTAAGGCAATAGACGAAATTAAATTGCTATTTAAAAACTCATCAGAGTGATTAAAAGTGGAAATCTCTTACTATCCTGGATGTTCGCTCCAATCTTCAGCAAAAGAATATAAATTGTCCACGGAAACAATATGCAAACAACTGGGCATTGAATTGATCGAAATTGACGATTGGAATTGTTGTGGCGCACTAGAAGTTTCTTCTCTCAATTCCACTCTTGCCATGTCACTGGTAGCTAGAAACCTGAAAATCACTTCCTTACAATCCGCAAAACTTGCGGTGTCATGCAACGCTTGTCTCAATAACCTTTTGTCAGTTCAGCATAAATTATGTACTAATGACGAATTAAGACAGAGAATAAATAAAATGCTGAATTATGAATTTCGTGAGATTGAAATTAAACATATCATGGATCTGTTATGGACTGATGTGGGACTAGAGAAAATCGAAGATAATGTTAAAAAAGACCTTAAGGGATTGAAAACTGTATCTTACTATGGCTGTTTGTCGGTAAGACCGTCAAAGATAATGAAGTCAGATGACCCAGATGATCCAATACGCCTTGATCGGATAGTTTCTATTTTAGGAGGCGAACCTCTTGAGTTCACCAACAAGACGAAATGCTGTGGCGGTGGTATTCTGATGACCTATAGGGACAAAGCAATAAAAATGAGTGAACAAATCTTAACAGAAGCAGGCGAAAGGGGAGCAAAATGCATTTTAACAACATGTCCTCTATGTCAGTTGGCACTTGAAACAGTAAGCCAAAAAGTCAACACGGGTCAAGACGGGCATAAAATTCCAATACTTTACTTCACACAGCTTATTGGCTTGGCTTTTGGAATAGAACCCGGCAAACTAGGACTTAATAAAAACTTAGTTTCTCCTGAAGCAGTTATCAAATTTATTGGATAAGTTCAATTGGTGAAGTGGAATGGAAAAAGTCGGCGCAGTCGCAGTAATTGGTGGTGGAGTTGCTGGAATGTACGCAGCTCATGAACTTGCTGAATCTGGTTTCAGGGTTTATATTATCGAGGAAAAACCCACTATTGGAGGAAGAATGCTGATGCTCGACAAGACCTTTCCAACCAACGATTGTTCCATGTGCATATTGTCCCCAAAAATGGTGGAAGTTGCGCGAAATCAAAATATCGAGATACTAACGCTCAGCGAAATATTGAAAGTTGAAGGTCAAGTTGGAAATTTTGAAATAACTTTACGTCAAAACCCCAGATATGTTTCAGAAAGCTGCAACGCTTGCGGGGATTGTGCAAGAGTATGTCCAGTCGAGGTTCCTAACGAATTCGAGGAGGGGCTTACATGGAGAAAGGCAATTCATATCCCTATCCCACAAGCTATTCCCACCCGCTATTTAATTGATAGGAAAAGTTGTCTTGGTGTAGAATCCAATACCTGCGCTAGATGCAAAAACACCTGCAGTATAAAAGCAATAGATTACAATCAAAAGGAGAACATTCGCAAGCTTAACGTCGGAAGTATCATAATTGCTTGCGGAACAGACATTTATGATCCGAGCCCTCAAAGTTCGTTAAATTATAGACATAAGAATGTTATTACTTCTATGGAATTTGAAAGGATCATGAACGCAAGTGGTCCTACAATAGGTGAGATTAAAAAGCCTTCTGATGGTTCAAAACCTAAACGTATAGCTCTCATACAATGCGTTGGATCAAGAGAACCACGCAAATCAAGAGAGCTATGTTCTGCAATATGTTGTATGCAAGCAACCAAAGAGTGTATTGTCGTTAAAGAACATGATTCAGAGCTCGAAATCACAATTTTCCATATAGACATGCGTGCATTCGGAAAAGGATTCGAAGAATTCACAAATAGAGCCAAAGAGTTGGGAATAAGGTACGTTAGGTGTAAAGATGTTGATGTCAAAAGTACACCAAATAGCGACACCCTCAATCTTTTCTATGAAGATCCAGAAGACAGCAAGTTTAAAAGTGCAGAATTCGATCTTGTGGTTTTATCTGTTGGTCTTAGGCCCCCGAAAATGTTGCAATCACTGAGTGGCCAAATGGGTTTGAAGTTAAACGACCATGGTTATGTTGACACGAAAATTGAAAGTCCTTTGGAAACCAACGTTGATGGTATATATGTCTGTGGTTCAGTGCAGGGTCCTAAAGATGTACCTGACTCCGTTGCGCAAGCATGTGGTGCGGCTGCGAAAGCCAAGTCGATTCTCTGGAACGTCAGAAATCAACTGACTGTCGAAAAACAGTATCCGTCAGAAAGGGAAATATCCGATGAACCACGAATTGGAGTATTCGTTTGTCGATGTGGAGCTAACATTGGTTCTGTTGTTGACGTACCAGATGTGGTAAAATATGTACAATCACTTGAAAATGTGGTATTCTGCGAAGAGAACCTTCACTCATGTTCTAAGGAGGCTCAAGAAAATATCAAGAGAATAATCGAGGAGCATAAACTCAATAGAGTGATAGTTGCAGCCTGTACTCCCAGGACTCATGAGCCTCTTTTTCAAAATACGTTAAAAGAGGTCGGGCTGAATCCGTACCTTTTTGAATTTTGCAACATCCGTGAGCAATGCTCTTGGGTGCATAGAAAAGAGAAAAAAAAGGCGACAGAAAAGACAAAGAACCTAATAGAGATGATGGTTTTCAAAGCAAAATTGTTAAAACCATTGCATGGTTCCTTGATCCCGCTAAACCAGAAAGTTCTTGTGATCGGCGGTGGCGTATCTGGGATGACCGCAAGTGTTGATATCGCATCGCAAGGATTTGATGTATATCTTGTTGAGAAGGAAAAAAACCTCGGCGGTTTCCTTAGAAATCTCTATAGAATACAAGACGGAACTCCCACAAGCAAAATTTTAGCAGACCTTGTGAATAAAGTTGATAATAATCCTAGGATTATTGTGATGCTTGAATCAGAAGTTGAAGAAGTGCAAGGTCACGGTGGAAATTTCAAAGCAAAGATACGGGTCAAGGAAGACCGGCGGGAAATAGATTTCGGAGCAGCGGTCGTCGCAATTGGAGCCAAATTGCTTATCCCCCATGACTACTATCAATTTGGAAAAAATGATAGGTTAATAACTCAGTTGGATTTGGAAGAGCTTCTCAAAGGGAGATTTGATGCTAAAACCGTCGCCATGATTCAGTGTGTTGGTTCAAGAAATAAAGAACGGCCGTACTGCTCTCGAGTTTGTTGCACTGAAGCCATAAAAAACGCGATACGAATTAAAACGAGGAAACCTGAAACTGAAGTGTATATCCTGTATAAAGATGTCTGTACCTATGGCATATGGGAGCCCTTGTACAATATTGCAAGACAATTAGGCGTCTTGTTCATCCGCTACACTGACGAAAATAAACCAGTTGTCAATCCCGCAAATCTTTCATTGATGGTACCAGAACTTCTAATGAATGAAAGATTGACTATTCATCCAGATTTAATTGTGTTAAGTAGCGCGATAATTCCAAACGAAGACAACGAAAAAATCAGTCGACTATTTAAAGTTCCTCTGAATCAGGAAGGCTTTTTCCAAGAGGCACATCTGAAGCTTAGACCTGTTGATTTTGCTACAGATGGTATTTTTGTTTGTGGAACAGCCCACTACCCAAAGATGATAAATGAAAGTATAGCTCAGGCGAGTGGAGCAGCCTCAAGAGTTACAACTTTTCTCTCTAAGGGGTATGCAACCAGCGAGGGGACCTCAAGCCGAATAGATAGGGAAAAATGCTTAGGCTGTGGAGTATGCGAATCAGTCTGTCCGTTTCACGCAATAAAAATTGGAGAAGATGAAGTTGCAGAGATTATCGCCGCAACATGCAAAGGGTGTGGTGTCTGTGCTGTTTCATGTCCAGCTAAAGCGATTACAACCCCACATTTTACCGACCAGCAAATCGTAGTGCAAATTGACTCTGCAATGGTGATTTGATGGAGAAAAATGCTGTAGAGAGACCTAACGCCGAAAAAGATTTTGAGCCTTTGCTAGTAGCATTCTTGTGCAATTGGTGTTCCTACGCCGGTGCCGATCTTGCGGGTGTCTCAAGATACCAATATCCGCCTAATATAAGAATAATCAAAGTTATGTGTAGTGGCAGAATAGATCCATTCATGGTTTTTAGGGCTTTTCACAAAGGTGCCGACGGTGTTCTTGTGGCAGGTTGTCATCTTGGTGATTGCCATTATATTGACGGAAACGAGCACACGAAAGAAAGAATGGAGCAAGTTTATAGATTAATTGAAAAAAGCAAGATTCCGCCCCAAAGGTTTAGGCTCGCTTGGATCTCAGCATCAGAAGGAAAGATCTTTGCAGAACTGATTCGGGAATTCACTAAAGAGCTAAAAAAACTGGGACCTCTATCCAAAGAGGTTATAGGTGGCATATCAACCACTAGCAAAGTCTCAGCAATGGAGAGTCTGTTTCTTGAATTTCCAGTGAGATGGTTAATGGCCAAATCAGATATATTGACACGAGAAGAAAACGTGTACGGGGAAAGGTTAGATAATGAAGAACTAAAGAAAATCTCTGCTGACTTCTTTGAGACGCAGCACCTTAAGCATTTAATACTGCAAGTAATCAACAACAGACCAACTTCTCTCCTGAAGCTCTCTGAGAAGCTTAATACACCAGGCAAAAGAGTCCTAGACTGCTTGGTAGAATTGAAAACAGAGGGTCTTGTTGACACAGTTGGGTTTGAGGATAACTATCCCGTATATCTACATCGAGGTGAAGCTAAAGAATGAAAGGTTCGGTATTGGTTTTAGGAGCTGGGATTTCAGGGATTCAGGCATCACTTGATCTTGCTGACTCTGGCTTCAAGGTTTATCTTGTGGACAACCAGTCAAGTATTGGAGGTATTATGCCTCAACTTGACAAGACTTTTCCAACAAATGATTGTTCAATGTGTATTCTATCACCAAAGCTAGTCGGTACGGGAAGACACCCCAACATCGAGATAATAGGCAACGCTGATGTTTCTGGCTTCAGTGGAGTTCCAGGGGATTTTAAAATCAAATTGATAAAGAGACCAAGATATGTCGATCCTGAGAAATGCAATGGTTGTGGAGATTGTTCAAGAGAATGTCCGATTAAAGCCCTGGATGTATTCAATAGAAATCTCACCAAGAAAAGCAGCATTAGTGTAATGTATCCTCAAGCTGTTCCATTAGTGTATTCAATCAATCGAAAAACTTGTATAGGTTGCGGACTTTGTGCAAAAATATGCAAGAAGGGTGCAATCGATTATAGCCAGAAAGATGAGCCAATTGAATTAAATGTTGGGGCAGTAATAATTGCTACTGGCGCGGATTTGTACGATCCCTCTACCACTAGGAAGTACAGGTATTACCATCCAAATGTGCTGTCAAGCGCAGAATTTGAAAGAATACTTAGTGCTAGTGGTCCTTATGGAGGCACAATCCTTCGTCCATCTGACGGAAAGCGACCTAGGAAACTTGGATTTATACAATGTGTGGGTTCAAGAAATCCTAGCATCGGTAGAGAACTTTGTTCAGCAGTCTGTTGTATGTATGCTACCAAAGAGGCAATAATTGCCAAAGAGCACGAACCTGAGCTCGAGATTACAATTTTTTCTATAGACTTGCGCGCTTATGGAAAAGGATTCGAGGAATTCATTCAAAGAGCAAAGGATGAATACGGGATACAATATGTTCGGTGTAAAATTCCTGAGGTCCTGGTAAAAGAAGATACACAGAATCTTGCAGTCTCCTACGAAGATCCAGTTGACAATAGTCTCAAAAGTATGGATCTCGACCTTGTTGTTCTCTCAGTAGGTTTGGTTCCTCCCGAAACCCTATCTTCAAATAAGAACGTAATGGGTTTCAAATTGAACAAATTCAGATATGTAGATACCCAATTGACAAATCCTGTTAAAACTAGTGTTCCGGGCATATTTGTTTGCGGCGCCTGTGAAGGTCCAAAAGATATTCCCGACTCAGTTACACAGGCAAGCGCAGCCGCTGCAAAAGCAGGAGTACTTCTTTCCTCAGCTAGAAATCAATTAGTCACTCGGAAAGAATATCCTAATGAAAAGATGATTCCTGACGAACCGAGAATCGGAGTCTTTGTTTGCCATTGTGGTATAAACATTGGGGGAGTTGTAAATGTTCCAGAGGTTGTTGACTACGCTAAAACATTACCCAGTGTAGTTTATGCAGGGAGAAATCTCTATACATGCTCACAAGACACGCAAGAAAACATCAAGCAAGTAATAAAAGAATATGAACTGAATCGGGTTGTGATAGCATCATGTACCCCCAGAACGCATGAGCCCTTATTCAGAAACACTTTGAGGGAAGTAGGACTAAATCCCTATCTCTTTGAGTTCTGTAACATCCGTGAGCAATGCTCTTGGGTGCATATGCATGAAAAAGAAAAAGCAACAGCAAAATCAAAAGATCTTGTTAGGATGGCAGTTTCGAGATCCAAATTACTAAGACCTCTTAAGTCTCAGCAGGTGCCTGTAACAAAAAGTGCTCTAGTTGTTGGTGGCGGAATATCCGGAATGACCGCAAGTCTTGATTTGGCTAATCAAAACTTCCAAGTTTTCTTGGTGGAAAAACAAAAGCAACTTGGAGGTTTCCTTCGGAATATCGATAAGCTCCAAGATGGAGCTTCCATGAAAGAAATTCTTGAAAGCAACATAAAGAAAGTTGAGAATCATCCGAAGATTAAGGTATTTACTGGGTCTGAAATCGCTGAGATCAAAGGCTTCGTTGGAAACTTTATAGGAAAAATAAACACCCCGAAGAACTCGGAGGAAATTAAATTCGGAATTGCAATAATCGCCGTTGGACACGAAACCTTTGTACCAGAAGGCCTCTTCCACTTCGGTGAAAATGATAGGTTAATAACTCAGTTGGATTTGGAAGAGCTTCTCAAAGGGAGATTTGATGCTAAAACCGTCGCCATGATTCAGTGTGTTGGTTCAAGAAATAAAGAACGGCCGTACTGCTCTCGAGTTTGTTGCACTGAAGCCATAAAAAACGCGATACGAATAAGGCGTTTTAATCCAAAAACTGAGGTTTATATTCTGTATCGTGACATTTGCTCCTATGGAGTATGGGAATCTCTCTATCGAGAGGCGAGAGATCTCGGGGTCGTTTTTTTGAGATACAACGAAGACAACTTACCGAAGATAGATCCAAAAGACTTGGTAATTGAGACATACGAACCTTTGCTTGAGACAAAGCTGCGACTGAAGGCAGATTTTGTTGTATTGAGCACTCCAATGACGCCTCCAAATGATGCTGAGATTCTAAGTCAAATGTTCAAGGTACCCTTGAATGCAAATGGATTTTTCTTGGAAGCGCATATGAAGCTTCGACCTGTTGATTTTGCTACAGATGGTATTTTTGTTTGTGGAACAGCCCACTACCCAAAGATGATAAATGAATGCATAACACAGGCTAGTGCGGCAGCGGCACGTGCTTGCACGATATTATCGAAAGACTATATAGAATCAGAAGGTGCCATAAGCATAGTGGATAACAACAAGTGCAAAGGCTGTGGGAGTTGTATTGAAATATGTCCTTACAATGCAATTGAACTTCAATCTGAGGAATTGGTATTAGAGAAGGTTGTTTTTCTAACACGGAAAGCAAACATTAATCCTGTAGTCTGTAAAGGATGTGGATCTTGTGCTGTTGCTTGCCCTGTAGGGGCAATTACCCCCCAACATTTTTCAAGTTTACAAATTGAGGCAAGTTTGAAAGCAATAAATATGGAACAAAGATGCTAGGAAACGGCATAAAACCTCCATGCTTAGTTAAGGAAATCTTGATAAACTTGGTTGCCTAGCCTTGAATCTTGGTTCTGGAAAATGATGGATATGTTGCAATCATAATTTTTCTTCTTCAGATTTTAATGTAATGTCAACTTTGGCGGCTGCACAGCTACCCTGTGAAATTGAGTATCTGACGTTTTTTAACCCACTAGCGGCGCCTGCGACAAAAACATTTTTTATATTTGTGCCAACAGGTTTTTCTTGTACTTCGAAAAATCCGGTGTCCGATAAACTTAAATTCAACTTATCCTTGAAAAAAACATTGGAGGGATCTGGAACCCCTCCAACAGAAAGCACCACAATATCCGATTCAAGAAAAATCAGATCATTTTCCAATGTATCTTCCACTTGAACCAAAAGAACAGCTTTTTGTTTCTGCTCGTATACTCTAGCGGGTTTTCCCCTCAAAAACTTGACACCCAGCAATCTAGCTTTTCTATATTCAAGCTCACCTTCGTTCGGTGCTCTTATATCCATATATACTATTGTAATCACAGTTTCCGGATGTATTTCTTTAATTTCTAATGCGAACTTTATTGCATACATGCAACAAAAAGAAGAACAATATGAATTTGTATTCAGATCCCTCGAGCCGACACATTGAATTATCGTTATGGAGTTGGGTTTCCTAGAATTTGAAAGTCTCAAAAGCTTTTTCTTCTTAAGCATGTCCTCTAATTCTAGAGAAGTTATAACGTCTTTGTATTTTCCATAACCATAATGCTTCAAGTATGAAGGATTATAAGGCTTGAACCCAGTAGCTAATATTAATGCGTTAGCAGATAAACTCTTTTCAGTGTTTAAACTCTTAACTTTAATGTCAAATTCTGGGAATCCTCCTTTTATGTCGCAGACCTCGGAGTTCTTCAAGATTGTGATGTTTTTCTTGCCATCAATCTTGCTCAAAAGATTTGAAATTAAATCCGACGCGTTCTCGCCAGTTGGGAAGATCTCGCTAAGGTTCTTTAGGTTTCCTCCAAGTTCTTCTTCTCTTTCCACCAAAAAAACCTGGTATCCGAAATCTGCTAGGTCTAATGTAGCTTGTAGACCAGCAACTCCAGCGCCAACCACTAATACCTTACCTATCATCATCATCACATGTTTTTCATCGAATTAGGTCCGAACTGCTTGATCTCTTCAGTAAACTCTCTCACTACTCTTGCAAACTTCGGTCCTTCAGATGCAGATATCCATTCCAGTCTCAATCTTTTGGCTTCAAGCCCTACGTACTCTAAAGCTTTCATGGTTTTCATAATCCTCTTCTCAGTATTGTAATTGCCATTTACGTAATGGCAATCACCAAGATGACAGCCTGCAACCAAAACTCCATCTGCTCCCATAAGGAAAGCTTTCAAAATGAGGGTGGGGTCAACCCGGCTTGAACACATGACTCGTATTAGTCTCACTGTTGGCGGATATTGAATTCTACTAACTCCTGCTAAATCTGCTCCCGCGTAGGAACACCAGTTACAAGCGAAAACCACAATTCTAGGCTCAAATTCACTCAAAATCAATGTTTCACCTTTTATCAATCAGTTTTGAAAGGAAAACCGTTAGATCTTCAACTTCAATATCAAACTCTTTTATCGGTGGTTTTTCGTTCTTTACGCAATTCAGGTGCGCAAGGCATTTGGGGCATGCCGTGATTAGCCTTTGTGACTTCGTTTCCATAGCTTTTTCCAGTTTTTCCACCAGTAAATATTTAGTTTGCTGATCGCATGAAATCCAAGCAGATACGCCACAACACTGTGCGTCTTCTCGAGCTTCATTGAGCTCCTTCAGTGTTACTCCTTTAACATTTGTTAGGATATTCCTGGGTGAATCGAATACTCCCATATGTCTTCCGAGTCTGCAGGGATCATGGTATGTAACTCTGGTGTTCTTGGTCTCAATGTTTAGCTTATCCAAGTTTTTATCGAGTATTTGGGATATGTGTACTATTTCCAAGTCGAGTTCGTAGTCTTTTGAGAATGTTCTGAAACATTCTGCACAAGAGGTGATAAGAGTTTTTATCCCTGCCTTCTTTATTTTATCTTCATTATATTCCCTTAGTGCATCGAAAGTAGCATCATCACCCTGCCAAAGTAGATCATGTCCGCAGCATCTTAATGATAGAATTGAGGGTATAATTCCGATTCTGTTTAAAAGTTTGATGCTTGACTCGCCAATCTCTTGGAAATTCACACCGACATCGAGGAAACAATCAAAAAAGCCGAGACAGCCGGGAAAATATGCAATGTTGCTATCTTCTTTTATCTCTCCTTTGAAGTCAGTCGGCACTCCTTTGGCATCAGGATAGTTGGTCATGATTTTAGAGATAAGTGAAAAAATTGATTTATGAGCAACTACTTCTTCGTCAACTTCTTGCTTTCTCATGTCTCGAACGAAATCTATGTAGTTAACATCTTGTGGGCAGTACTGTGAGCAGAGTCCACAGGTAAGACATTCCCAAGAAACCTTTCGTTCATTCTCTGTAATAAACTTGCTAATTCTAAGGCGGGGAGAATACTTAGAAATTTGCCTTTTTGGACAAATTCCTGTGCACAATCCACATTGAAAACAATTATTCACTGTTGACACGAGGTTCCCTCAAAAGTTTATTAACTTGAGATGCCGCAGCACCCGCCTGAGATAGGGAATAATCTATATCTTTAGGGCCGCATGCTGTGCCCGCCACAAAGATTCTATTCGAGTTTGTTCTAGAAGGGGTATAATTAACGTTAAAAAAACCCAGTTCATCCAATGACAAATTCATCATTTCACTCAACTTTTTTGTTTCCGGAGGGGGTATACCTCCAACGGAAAGAACAACCATATCGGATTCAATGCTGTGAGTTTCACTTGTTAAAGTATCTTCGAAATTTAGGATTAAATTATTATTCTTTTCAAAAATCTCAGCAGGTCTGGTTCGGATAAATTTTACGCCGATTTTTCTGGCTTCCAAGTATAGATTCTCATAGACAAAAGGGGTTCGAATGTCCATGAACATAATCCTTACGTCTATTTCGGGATATTCTTTTTTAATTAGGAGTGCATTTTTGACAGTATAGGTACAACAGAAAGATGAACAGTATATATTTGCCTTTGCATCTCTAAATCCGACACATTGAACAAATGTTACTGATTTTGGTTTTTGGGAGTTCGATCGTCTTGCAAGCTTTCTTTCTTTCATCATTATTTCTAAATCTATAGAACTTACGACATCTCTATATCTACTATATCCATATTCCATCTTTTCTCTTGGATCATATGGAACGAAACCTGTTGCAAGCACTATCGTATCAACATCGAAAGTGTTATAATTACCTGAGATGTCGATTACCACTTCAAAAGCAAGTTTTTTTTCTGTAACTTTGATGAGAGTTGAATCCAATAGAACTGAAATCTCCTTGCGTTTTTCTATTTTTTCCTTGAAGTTGTTTAAAAGCTCCTCTGCTTTCGCATTTGCAGGAAAAACCTTGTAGAGTTTTCTCAGATTTCCCCCGAGTTCTATTTCCTTCTCGACTAGGTATACCCGGTGACCCATCTCGGATAGGTCTAGTGAAGTTTGCATTCCCGAAACGCCGCCACCCAAAACCAAGACTTTACCCATTTGAAACCCCCAATTTCTCCAAGAATCCATCTAAGCGTATCTTATGACCGACTGAGAGTCCAAGCTCCTTGGCTTCAATTCCGAAAGCCAGCCCAAGAAGTTCAGCATAGAATAGAATTGGAATATTTAATTCTTTATTGAATTTCCTTCTAGCTATAAACTGACCCATATCAAATTGTTTGAAACAAAATGGGCACCCGACTATTATTGCATCGACTGTGCCTTTTCTTTCGATTGACTCTACCGCCAATAATTGAGAAGTATCTAAATCGCTAAGTGATAAAACCGATCCGCAACATTGTTCTAGTCCCAGAGGCTTGACGATTCTAGCTCCTGTCAATGCTACAAGATCTTCTAGTTTTTTCGGATTTTCTGGATCATCGAATCCAAGAATTTCGCTTGGTCTAAGAATGTGACAGCCATTGTGGCAGGAAACAGATACATTCTCAAAGTTCAGAACGATTTTTTCCTTAATCTCTGGTAGCCCAACGATATCGTATAACAATTGGTGAAAATGAATGGCCCTTGATTTTCCTTTGTATATGATAGGTGAAGGCTCAGACTGTGCCTTGGAGGTCCCAATTTGTTTCAGAGTTACGTTAACTCTACTTCTCAAATGAGAGTCTCTTAACGCAAAAATTGCTTTATTCAATGAGGCAAAACATCCGTTACATAGAGTTAGAATGTCTAAGCCCTCTTTCTCCGCTAGCGCAATATTCCGAGCTGAAAAAACTAGCGAGGTGTAGTGATCTAGGGCTTCTGTTAGCTCACCGCAACAACCAAAATCCGCGATGTCAACTAGCTCTATCTCAAGAGCCTCAGCAATTTTTCTAACCGAAGCTTCGTAATTGTAAACTTGAGTAGGAACATTGCATCCCAGAAAAAAAGCAAATTTCATTAAATCCACTCTGTTAGTCCTGTTATTTTGGCAATTTCCTTGTAATCCTCTGAAACATCGGTTTTTAATTTCGGTAGCCCTAGTTCCATTCTTCTTTGTTCTGTGAATTTGGAAATGTCACTGCTACGGCCACAACCTAAAATCTTCTTGTTTCCTTCTTTCAAGGATAAAGGAGCAAATCCGTTTTTCGATAAAGAATTTGTAATTGCATGTATGATTTCATTTGGTTTGACACCTTGAGGACATCTTTCTGAACATATATAGCAAGTTAAGCAGTACCAGATGAATCTATTATTACTATTAATTTTATTTTCTTTTTTTTGCTTAACAATCTTTCTCGCATTATATTCTGGGATTATTCTTGTAACAGGACATCCGCCACTGCAGGTTCCACATTGATAACAAAGATTGATATCATCCATATCCTTGGAGGTTCCTATGTCCAATTCAAATCCCACCTGCAGGCTCGGTTTGCGTGCGTGCCTTATTTATTGAACTTTAATGAAATATAAGTATGTTATATATACGTATTGATACAGCGCGAGCTTTTTTGATATTCATTATTGTTGATTGCATTTCAGAGATATTCGCATAATGTTTTTCTTTCGAATGGTAGAAAAAGCATAAATACGTATAAAGGCGTTATAAAAATCCAAAATGGAGATAAAAGGAGAGGATAAAGTTTAATCCATTAGATAGTATGGCTTGGACAATAGGCGTTATAGGAGTTTTGCTCGGAACGGCTGCTGTGCGACTTCCGTATAAAGCTTCCGCAGGTTCGGTACCAGAAGAGGCAAAGAGCATGAGAATAGCTTATTCAATTGCATTGGGCGCAACTGGATTCTACCTATTCATCAACGGACTCTATATCAATTTCACAGGGGCTTTAGGGACTTTTGTCGACCACTGGCCAGTTCTATTCGGTGGTTCTGCTACACTTGGAGGACTTGTCGTCGTTGCAGTTGCAGTGGCTCTATACAAAAACGTAAGTTTGTCAGTAGTGTCCTATTTCGCTGCCATCATTGGTGTTTTCCTTGCAGTGGATGCCTTAGCAATACTTGACTACGGGCTCACTAGGAATCCTTTATTGGCAGCTTTAGGGTACCTGTCAGCATCTGGGGCATTATGGGGTTCTGCTATCGGAATTAATTCTGACAAAAAATACTTGAGATGGCTGTTTGCGGTTCTTGCAATAATATTTGCAATTGCTTGGCTATATCAAGGTGCCAATTTTACCTTGGGACACCTAGAGCCCTGATATGTGTGCACTAACTATGATGTCCATAAACCTCACTATTTTTTTTAAAAAAAATAAATATGTTATATTTATAAGGCAGGATTTTTTCTTGATGAAGAAAATAGAGGCAGTACATTGACACAAGAATATTCGCTGAATAATAGTCTGCGTGGTTCTTTTGAAAAACAGCTTTACAGTATAAAAGACGAAATTGAAGTAGAGCTTTCAAAACTTGTTTCGAGATATGCCAAATTAAGGTTTAATGAATTAATAGATTATGCAGTATTATCGCATGGAAAGAGACTGAGACCTCTATTGGTCATACTCAGCGCCCAGAGCGTTGGAGGAAATCGAGAAAAAGTGATGAAACTAGCCTTAGCTGTAGAATTATTACATACTGCAACTCTAGTTCATGACGACATTCTGGATCAAGACAAATTTAGACGTGACATCGTTGCGGTTCATGAAAAATGGTCTACAAATGATGCCATACTGACTGGAGACGCATTGATCTCTCTCGCCATCAACTTGCTAGCTGACTACGGAAAAGATGTAACTAAAATCGCTTCGGAAGCTGGTCTATCGCTTTGTGATGGCCAATTCATGGATTTATCAATGACGTCTCTTAAAACATCTGAAATCGAATATTTAGAAAAAACAAGAAAAAAATCCGCTTCTCTATTCAAAGCTGCAACTCATTGTGGCGCTAAAGCTGGGGGTGCTTCTGACTCAGAAGTAATATGCTTAAAAGATTTCGGCGAACATTTGGGCATAGCCTATCAACTGAACGATGACCTTTCAGACATAACTTCCATGACAGAAGGTATTCCAAAAGATCTTAGAAAACGTCGAATTACTCTTCCCCTAATCCATTTATATAAATTCAGTAACTTGGTTGAAAGAGAAGAATTGGAGCGCGACCTTCAAATTCTAGAGGTTAACGATGTATCTCTCAAAAAGACTTCCCTCTCCAGAATTTTGCAGAATCTAGAAACCAAAGGTTCTCTAAGTTATTGCAGAAAGCAAACCAACAAATTTATCGAACTCGCAATCGCAGATATTGAACCCCTAGAAGAGACTGTTTCAAAGCATTATCTTGTTCAAATGGCTAAAACCATTAGGTACAATGTGTATCCATTACATTTCTAAGAAATAGCTTAAATAGAATAGCGCCTGCTTTGTGTCTTACGTGAAAGCATCACCTTCAACTTGTTCAATCCAAAGCGATAGCCTTTTCTTGTTTTCGGATTGCCTACTGAGTTCAAGGATTCTTGGACCGCCATCTCCAATTACACCAACTCTTTTTTGCTTCGTGTCGTATTTCAACTTATGCACAAAGCCAACTTATTTTTAGGTTTGCCCCCTCAAATCCCCTTTTTTTCGGAATAACCTTTTTTTAGAGTATTGCTTCTAAAATAAAATCCATTTGAAGGTGTGGATTTGATTTCTGTCAGAAACTAAAGGCGAAAACATGCCTTAAATATTTCGTGAAGGCGACCGGATTTATATAGATGCACACGCACATTCGGGGTTCATATTATGAAGTACTTAGGATAGAGTTCTGCTTTTTCAACCCAAAAGGATAGGTGCAAATCCTTAACGCCGGGTATTTTCGCTATATCATTACCTGTAAAAATTAGATGCTCAACATCTTTGATTACGGCAATGGCTAATAGATCATGGTCTCCAACAGTCTTTGACGCCAAGATTATGTTTGGCATTTTTATCAACTTTTCTAAAATCGATGACGTTTTAGGCAAAGGGGGTTTTGTTGCAATAATTTGTATTGGTGAGGTGTCTATCATGAATGCAGCCATTCCCTTATATCCAATTTTTTTCGGATCAAGCACAACAGTTGATCCGCGGATCACTCCCTTTTCTTGCAGAGTTCTGTATCTATCTATGACGGTATCTGGCGAGACCCCAAGTTCCTTCGCAATTTTTCTAAAAGATATTCGAGCGTCTTCTGTCATTCGTTTAATAATGAGTAAGTCAGTTTTATCCATCTTCTATGCTACCTTCATAGAGTATTAAATTCAAAGTTCTCAGGGCATAACAGTATTTCATCAACCCAAATGCTAGCTGTGACTTCATTGACTGCAGGATGTCCCTTTATCAGATCTTTTAAGTAGCTAAGTCGTCCAACATTTTTAAGGACCGCAATACAGAAAATGTCATGCTTGCCCATAGATGCAGTGCATGTTACTATCTCAGGCATCTTTCGCAAAGTTTCAACAACTTCCCGCAAGTGTGGAAAGATTACGTCGACTCCTAAGCTCCCAACGCATTCATAGCCAAAACTTTTCGGATTCAACAGGATTGTCATCCCTCTAATAACGCCAGATTTTTTCATCTTTCTGAATCGTTTGCTTATTGTATCTGTTGACACACTGCATTTCCTCGCAATATCCGTAAAACTGGCACGTGCGTCTTTTTGCAGGGTTCTAATAATGTTAATGTCAATCTCATCAATTTTAACATTGGAACTCATGGACACCTTCTCCCTTGTTGAAAACAATACAATCAGAGTTTTTAAATTATATTATTTTTGCAGCAAAATCTTATGATGTAGGAATAAACATGTTTTTCCATTCCGTTTCCACAAAATAAGCTATTAGAGTGATAATGTCTTAGAATGCAGAAAATAATGTTTCTGAAATTTACAAAAGTCATAAATACTTAGCTAATAAACTTACAATGTGGGGAAAGCCTCTTGGAGATTACAGAGGTAATTAAGGAGATAGAAAACAGAAAAAGAACAGGAGAACTGAGCAAAAAGAGAGTTACTTGCATTCACTGCGGAAAAACGTGGATCGAGTTCGTTGGCTTGATTGTAGGACACAAAGAGGGATTCGAAGACCTCTGCCTTCGCATCGGTATAGATCCGGAAAATTGTTTTTCATGCAGATGGAGAGCCTTGAAATGCGAAAACTGCAACTCAAGCGACGTCTATGAGATTACCTTTAGTAAGGAGATTCTTGAAGAAATGTCGCTTAGTTTCAAAAGCATAAGAAAGGTCACAAATTGTTCAAATGCAGAAACCTAATAAAATCTTCAAATCCAACAACACAAAAAACAGATGAATGACCCTGGGGAGCTATGAAATTGGCGAGCGATCTTTCCGAATACAAGAAAATCGATAACATCATGAAAAATCATTCTTGGGAAGAGTCAGCATTAATTTCTGTATTACACGAAATTGAGAATTTGTATAATTACCTTCCAGCTTGGGCGTTGAGACACATATCTGAAAAACTCAATATTCCCATGATTCAGGTCTTTGGAGTAGCCTCATTTTACGATGCATTTCACCTCAAACCACGTGGAAAAAATCTTATTCGTGTTTGTAAGGGAACTGCTTGCTACTTAAGAGGCGCAACTCAAATTTCTGAGGCATTGGAAAAAGAACTAGGAATAAAAGAAGGGGAAACAACCCCAGATCAAAAATTTAGTCTTCAATCAGTTCGCTGTCTTGGTGCATGCGCATTAGCACCAGTTGTTCTTATAGGTGAACGCTACTTCGACAAAGCATCGCCAACAAAGCTTCGTAGTGTGTTAAAAAAGGTGTAATAAAAATATTGAAAAATATTAGAACTCCTCAAGAACTAGTCGCACTGCGAAACTCGTTGCTAAAACAGAGAGACCCAAATAAACAACGTGTGAGAATATGCCTTGGGACTGGTTGCCGAGCACGTGGCAGCATCGATGTTTTAAAAGCCTTCAATTGTGAAATTGAAAAGAAAAATCTGCAAATTCAGATAGAATGCATCCAAACTGGCTGTCACGGTTTTTGCGAAAGAGGGCCAGTGGTTGTAATAGGACCAAAAGAATTCTTCTACCGGAAAGTGAGACCACAAGATGTTGCCGAAATCGTTTCGAAAACCATACTAAATGGAGAGGTTGTTCCCCATCTTCTCTATACAGACCCAGTAACAGGTAAAAAAGCCGTATATGAATATGAAGTTCCTTTCTACAAAAAGCAGACAAGACCTGTTCTTATTAACAATGGACGAATTGACCCAACAAACATACTTGATTACATTGTCATCGGCGGATATCAAGCCCTAGCAAAAGCTATTACAACCATATCTTGCGAAGAAATCATCAACATTATTGAAAAATCTGGTCTGCGTGGTCGTGGTGGAGCCGGCTTCCCAACTGGAAGAAAATGGAGGTTATGCCGAAAAGCCCGTGGAGACGTCAAGTTTGTAATTGGAAACGGTGATGAAGGAGATCCAGGAGCCTTCAGCGATAGAAGCCTTATGGAAGCGAATCCCCACAGCATTCTAGAAGGGATGATAATAGGAGCTTACGCTATAGGAGCAAATCAAGGTTATCTATACCTTCGCGCAGAGTATCCTCTAGCATTAAAGCAACTACAGACAGCTATAGATCAAGCTAGAGAATACGGATTCTTAGGGAAGAACATATTCAACTCTGGATTTGATTTCGACATCAAAATAAATCGGGGTGGGGGAGCTTTTGTATGCGGTGAATCTTCAGCGTTGATTGCTTCAATTGAAGGTAAAATGGGTGAACCAAGAGCGAAATATATCCATACAGTCGAGCGTGGACTCTGGAACAAACCCACCAATCTTAACAACGTTAAAACTTGGGCAAATGTTCCCCTGATTATCAAAAAAGGCGCGGACTGGTATGCAAAAATTGGAACGGAAAAAAGTAAAGGCACAGGAATCTTTTCCCTTGTTGGAAAAGTCAATAACACGGGACTAATCGAAATTCCAATGGGAACCTCGCTCAAGCAGATTATTTACGAGATAGGTGGAGGAATAATTGGTTCAAAAAGGTTTAAGGCTGTTCAGACGGGAGGTCCTTCAGGCGGCTGCTTGCCTGAAGAATTACTCGATCTTCCCGTGGACTTTGAGAAGTTAACCGAAGCCGGCTCAATGTTGGGGTCTGGCGGTATTATAGTGATGGATGAAAATACTTGTATGGTTGATGTAGCTCGATATTTTCTTGACTTCCTGCAGAATGAATCTTGTGGCAAATGTGTTCCTTGTCGTGAAGGAATCAAAAGGATGCTTGAAATAGTAACCGATATAACCTTAGGGAAAGGAAAGGAGGAAGACTTGGAGCTTCTCCAAGAACTGGCGGAAACGGTTAAGGCCTTTTCTCTATGCGGTCTCGGTCAAACCGCTCCAAACACAGTCTTATCAACTTTAAGATATTTTAGAGACGAATATAATGCTCATGTGAAAGATAAAAAATGTACTGCTGGCATTTGCAAAAATCTTATTGAATATTTAGTTCTTGATGGCAAATGCACGGGATGTGGTGTCTGTTTGAAACTCTGTCCCCAAAAGGCAATCCAAGGTGAGCCAAAGAAAATTCACCAGATTGACTCTTCCAAATGTAATAGATGTGGCATCTGTCGAAATGCTTGCCCATTTGAAGCTATAATGATTAAATCGGAAGTGAATTAGATGGTAACCCTCACTATTGATGGAGTGAAAGTTCAAGCAGATGAAGGCAGTTCCATACTCGAAGTTGCTAGGTTCTATGGGATCGAAATCCCAACTCTTTGCTACAATGCCGAGTTGACTCCTTATGGCGCTTGCCGTTTGTGCATTGTTGAGGTTGAAGACGGAAAATGGACAAGATTGGTAGCTTCTTGTCTCTACCCTATTAAAGAAGGGATAAGCGTGAAAACCCATACGGAGAGCGTGATAAAGGGGCGAAAAATGATCCTGGAGTTATTAATAGCGAAGTGCCCAAACTCAAAGACCCTGCAGGATCTAGCCTCAGAGATTGGATTAGAGCAAGTTAGATTCAAAATGGAAAATGAAGACTGTGTGTTATGTGGATTGTGTGTAAGGATGTGTGCTGAACAGATGGGAAGCGGAGCCATAGGTTTCGTAGGTAGAGGTCAAAAAAGGGAAGTAGTCACTCCCTTTCGCATAGCCAGTGAAATCTGCCGAAACTGTGGAGCGTGCATGTATATCTGTCCTGCGGTAAACCTGCAGTGTCGCGGGGTTAAATCTCCCGGAGAGCTATGCAATTCGTGTCTTGTCATAACCCCTCAGTGTTTAGAAAAATATAGTCAAGTCATGTGTTCACAAAACTCATGTGGAGCATGTGTAGAAAAGGAGAAAAAATAGTATGAATTATTCAAAACCAAATGCAAGCCCAGCAACCCTGACTAAAAATCGAACAGATCCATCCCCAATCAGTGGCCTTTGCGTCACCTGTATAGATGGATGCCCAGGACCTTGTGAAGTCGCCAAATCAGCCATAAGAGGCGGCGAGGTTATTTACCCAGCCCCTTTTGGGATAATGACCACCGCGTCTCAAAAGAACTATCCACTGGACCTTTCCCATTTTAACATCTTAGGAACAACCGTGGGGGCCGTTGGCATTGAAGCTGATAGTGACAAAGCAATATTTCCCAATGTTAACTTGGAAACAAAAATCGGTCAAGGTAAAGGCATAAGATTGAAAGTTCCATGGTTCACCTGTGGCCTTGGATCAACAAAAGTTGCAAAAGACAACTGGAAAGAATTGGCAATCGGCGCGGCAATATCAGGAACCATGCAAGTCA
>CAYFXZ010000013.1:0-49540 GCA_964347245.1 uncultured Candidatus Bathyarchaeia archaeon
TGTGCTACGCAAGCGAAAGAGAAAATAAACCTGAAAATTTCCTTCCCTTTTCTTTCTTTTTCAAAAAAAAGTTGCTAGCGTCATAAAACGGATTTGGATTGCAAACTTCTTTTTTGTTAGAAGTTGAATGTTTATGAAGATCTATTTTTTTGTTTAATGCCTTCTCTTGTAGAATAATGAAACCGTAGTGACTTCTTGAATTGCCAGTCCTGTAAATCGAATACTAGATTTCTTCCTTTGAGGTTTTAGTAGGCTTTTTTCCAGCTTCGATGTGTTTGAACACTGCCCAAACATCGTCCTTGCATAAGACGCCCTGCTGCAAAGCGACGATTATTTCTTCTGTGTAGCAAATAAAATTTGAGCTTAAAAACACCTTATGAAAAATTATAAATATTTCATGTATACAACCTATCGACACTGACAAAAGGCTGGAAAAAAATGAAAAAATTAACTGTATCAGTTGGGCTTTTGATGTTGCTGTTAGTTGCGATGGCAGTCCCCGCTATGGCTCAATTAGATGTTGGTGTCGAAGTGGGTGACTGGTTTAAATACGAAAGAAAAATCACACAATGGGAAAGCGATGCTCCATTTCTTCCACCGGGTTTCTTTGGACCAATAAGCTTGGCCGACAATGAGACAAATTATGTATTGTACACTGTCACGGACATAACGCCTGGTGATGCCGGTGACAACGTAACCTTCTCACTCACATTTGACTGGAAAAACGGAACTCAAACAGAAGGTACTTTAGTAGAAAATATATCCATTTCGAACACTAACATATTTGCCATTGGGGCAAATATGAACGAAGGTGACATGGTAAGCGATGAATGGTCTTTCTTTGGTTTCTTTGATTATCCAGCACGGTACTTGGGTCCGTCAATAATGCTTGAGAATCCTAATGCAACAAGAGAGACAAATGTGTGTGAATATGATATTAACATCTTTGGCAATGATTATACCTATAAGTTCTGGTGGGATAAAGTAACTGGAATCCGCGTCTATTACGAAAACTGGGGAAACGTAGCTCCATTTGGTGCAAACCCCGCTTACGAGTACACTGTTGTATGGGAGCTAGTAGATTCAAGCGTTCAAGATTTGTTGATACCTGATCTTGCAGGACCAATTCTGCTGCTAACTATGATATCAATAACCATTCCAATAGTCCTGCTTCGGAAACGAAAACCGAAGATTAGTTAAAACCTTTTATTTCCCTTTTTTTCTGTATTAAATAAACACTTAAAGAATCGATAACATAAGCTTTTTTCCGTTGGAAATAGAAGCTTAGATACTTTTAACGCAATTGGCTTTTCTGAACGTAATCCAACGCTTTTTAATTGAAGACGTTTCAACAATTCAATCACCTCTCCAATTAACAATGAAATAACTTCTTGCCCAGACAGCAGCAAAACGCTGAATTGCGCACTTTTCAATTACATTCTAACTTCTAAAGTTAATGAGTTTTGCTTTGAACACAACATTTTGTTGAAGCGTCAAGTTGTTTAGGCGAATAACATATAGTTTAAAAGTTAGTTGCGTGGCTGAAATTTTAATATGTACTGCAAGGTATATTCTGTGAGGATTGCCTTTGGACTACGCTGAAATTGCTGAAGCCTACGATAAAATTGAAGCGACTACCAAACGGCTTGAAATGACCGACTTGCTAGTTGAATTGTTGAAGAAAACCCCGAAAAACATCATAGCCAAAGTCGTTTACCTAACTCAAGGCAAACTGTACCCCGACTTTGTGGGTGTAGAGATAGGTGTAGCTGAAAAGTTGGCCATCAAAGCTTTAGCTAAAGCTTCAGGGAGAACAGATGGCAAGCTTCTTGAACTTCTTGCCGAAATTGGTGACATTGGTGAAGTTGCTGAAGAAGTTTTGAAAAAAAAATGGCAGTCAACGTTTGGCGTTAAGAAAAACCTGAAAATACTTGAGGTTTATGAGGTGCTTGACAAGGTTGCTAATAAGACTGGTTCTGGAGCTATAAGTTCAAAAATGGCGCTTTTATCTGGGCTACTTTCCCATGCCTCGCCTAAAGAAGCTAAGTATATCATTCGCACGGTTACGGGCAAATTACGTTTGGGAATAGCGGACATGACAGTGCTAGACGCGTTGGCTATAGCGTACGGCGGCGGCAAGGAATCCCGCGAATTGATAGAACGCGCTTATAACATTTCCTCGGATCTTGGCAAGGTTGCAAAAGTAGTTTCTGAGAAAGGCTTGGAGGGCATTAAGAAGTTTCAGGTGATGGTTTTCAAGCCTATTAGGCCTATGTTGGCTGAGAGGCTTTCTACTCCTAAAGAGATTTTGGAGAAACTTGGTGGGAAATGTGTGGCTGAGTATAAATACGATGGTGAACGCGTTCAGGCTCATAAGAAAAGGGATGAAGTTGCACTTTACTCTAGGCGCATGGAGCGCATTTCTGACCAGTATCCAGACGCTGTTGAGCTAGTCAGAAATAACATAAAAGCTGAGGAGGCAATTCTAGAGGCTGAATGCGTTGCGGTAGATGTTGAAACGGATGAGCTGCTTCCTTTTCAGGAGCTGATGCACAGACGCCGCAAGTACGGCGTTAAAGAAGCTATTGAGCAGTATCCAGTGTCGCTTTTCATGTTTGACACGCTTTACTTGGACGGCAAGGACTTGACACTTGACACATTTCCCTCTAGAAGAAAGTTACTTGAGAAAGCAATAAAGAAAAGTAACCGGATTAAAGCGGCAAAGCAGATTAAGACGAGCAGCGCGAAGGAGCTGGAGGAGTTCTTTGAAGAAGCCATAGAAGACGGGTGTGAAGGGTTAATCTGCAAATCAGTTGGAGCAGATTCTGTTTATCAGGCTGGCGCTCGAGGTTGGATGTGGATTAAGTATAAGCGGGATTACAAGAGCGAAATGACGGACACTGTGGACTTGGTTGTTGTAGGCGCATTTCATGGTAGAGGAAAACGTGTAGGAGCGTACGGCGCTTTGCTTCTTGCGGCTTATAACCACGAAGCGGATACTTTTGAGACAGTTACAAAGTTAGGCACAGGCTTCACAGATGAAGACTTGAAGAAATTGCCTCAACTTTTGAAAAAGCACAGGGTTCCGCGCAAGCCTTCTCGAGTGCAGTCAACTTTGACGTCTGACGTCTGGTTTGAGCCTAAAGTGGTTTTGGAGGTACGAGGTGCCGAGATAACGTTGAGCCCCATCCATGTTTGTGCTTTAAATTCCATCCGCAATGGTAGCGGTTTAGCCATCAGGTTTCCGCGTTTTACAGGTAAGTACCGGACCGACAAGATGGCTGAGGACGCGACAACCTCTACTGAAGTTGTGGAAATGTACCGTAATCAGCTTAAGCAAATCGGCGGCAATTAAAACGGTTTTTATTTGTAATAAAGCTTGGCTGAGCTGGCAAAGAATTCTTTAACACCAACTGCCTAACATATTTCCGTGTGAAATGAATGTCTATGGATTCCGAGAAGCTGAAAACGCTTTTTAATTTCAAGAAGAAACTTGAGAAGAAACTTGAAGAGTTGAATGCTGAAATGAAAGATTTGGCTGCCACATTGGATGTGGTGAACTCTGTTTTGCTCGAGAAAGGCTTTAAACGCGGGGATATTAGGGAGGTGAAAGCGCCTAAAAAGAGCAAACCTCCCACGATTAAAGTTTCGGTTAAAGACACAAAGCCGGCTGAGCCGCTAGTTTTGGAACTTGAAAGTGTGATTCCGTTGAAAACTAAGAATGATGAACCATTAGCGATAATTTACGTTAAAAAGGAGGCGTTACATGTTTTGCCAGATGAGAGCAAGAAGTTCAGTGTTAGCACGTCGCCGTTTCAGCCGTTTCTTGTGGAGCGGGTGCTGATGAAGATGCAGGAGAAAGATAATGAACTTGTGAGAACTGGCCAGTTGACAGAGGCTGAAAAGTTTGATTACAACATAGTCAGTGAAGGTGATTTGATCCGTGAAATTGTGTTAAAGAATGTTGATGAAGATCGCTTGAAGGAACTAAAGTCGAGCATCCGTTGGACACTGGAGAAAATGTACGAGAAGACAGTAAAAGTTGAAAGCTAAACGTTAGAGATATTTCTTTAGCACGTTTTCTATATTACCTTTGGCGCAAAGACCTACTAATCTTTCAACTTCGCAGCCGTCTTTGAATATGACAAGTGTTGGTATGCTCAAGACTTGGTAGCATTCAGCAGTTTTTGGACTTTCATCAACATCGAGTTTGCCGATGAGAACTTTTCCTTTGTATTCGTTTGCTAACTCAACAATTGTGGGAGTTAGTGCTCGGCAGGGACCACACCAGCCAGCCGAAAAATCTATCAAAACAACCGCGTTGTTCTTAATTGTTTCATCAAAATTCGCGTCTGTTACATGATAAGGTGTACTACTCATACTGCTCATATTCCTGAAGCATATGCTAATTCTTCAGAACGCTCTGATATAAACAGTTTGTGGAAAGGAGAACTAAGTCAATTTTCAGTCTTAAATGATTGTAGCAACGCACTAAATGTAATAAAAGCTCTTTTAGGATCAGAAATTTCCATCGCAGCCTTCTCGAACGGACAAATCTCATGTTGATTATTGTTAAGAATGTTATCCACAAACTTTTTCCACTCATGGTAAATTCCATTTTTCTCGAAAACAGCTTTAGCGTTTTTGCTTAAAATATCAGCATAAACCGCGTTTATCTTAACATAGACGCATAGAAGGGCGACTGCTTTTCCTACTACCCGATCAGCAACTGAAGCACCCTGAAGTGTTGCGCCTAGCTTATCGATTGCACCTAGGAAACCTGTAATTCTGTGAGAGTACGTTTCAAAAATGATTTTTCCGTTCTTCACAATGCATAGAGTTAATTTTTCCTTATAAAGTCTGGTTCTAGCCAACTCCAAGTCGCTCATAAATGTTTCAAAAATTAAACTGCAACATTTCTTTATATAGTTTTTAGATATAGGGGGTAGTTTTTTCCGATGACACTATCACAGATGCTGTCTTATTTTCTACAAAAAGGATTCAAAGAATTGTCCGGTTGATCTGTAGCTTGGTCTTTCGGCATAATCAATTTACTTAATGCAAAGGCTTTTAGTGTGATTGGCTAATTTTTATCGGTGACTGGTGTGTCAAAAATAGTTCGAGTAGGAGTAACGTTTCCCCCTCAACTTCTGAAAGAATTTGATGAAATTACAGAGAAGATGGGTTATGAAAGCCGCAGTAAAGCAATTCAAGATGCTGTTAGGTTATTTGTTTCCGAAAAGAAATGGCAAAAAGAAGAGGAAAAAGCCAAACAAACAGGCATCCTGCTAATGGTGTATGACCACGAAACAAGAGGTTTAGAACGTGAATTAACCGAAACGCAGCACCACCACTCAGACCTTATCTCGTCAACTATGCACATTCACTTTGGGAAACGAGACTGCTTAGAAGCGATAGCAGTAAAAGGCAAAGCGTCCGAAATCCGACATTTAAGTAATGAATTAGCCACTAAAAGAGGAGTGAAAATCCTTAAAGCCATGATTGTTTCCGTCTGATCCTCAACTCTTTACCTGAAACATTCGTTCCAGAGCAATTCTGGCTTTTGCCGCTATTTGTTCTGGAATAGTTACTACGTGCTTTTCTTCTTTCAATGAAGCATAAACGCGGTCAAGAGTAATCAACTTCATGTTCGGACAAACCGCATCCGAATAAGCCATAATAAACCGTTTTTCAGGGTTTTCTTTCCGGAGGCGATGCAAAAGCCCTTTTTCAGTGCCAACAATTATAGTTTTGGCAGGGGTTTCTCGTGCGTAACGGCACATTTTTGAGGTGCTGCCTACAAAATCGGCCTTTCGACGCATTTCAGCACTGCATTCCGGATGAACCATAACAAAGGCTTCTGGATATTTCTGTTTGAGCAAGATTACATCTTCTGGCTGGAAAAGCAGGTGCGTAGGACAGAATCCCCATTCTGGAATTGGAATTAGGGTTTTCTTGGTTTTCTCTGCAACGTATTCTGACAGGTTACGATCTGGTCCAAAAAGTATTGTATCTGAATCTAGCGAGTTAACAACTTCCACAGCGTTAGCGCTAGTGCAACAGATATCACAGTAGGCTTTTGACGAAGCCAACGTGTTAACGTAAAGCACCACAGGAGCATCAGGATAATGAACCTTCAACCGTTTTATCTCATCTACAGTAAGCATTTGCGCCATCGGACAACGCGCACCCAAAGAAGGAAGAAGCACCTTCTTCGCAGGATTAAGGACTGCAGCAGACTCCGCCATAAAATCAACAGCAGCAAAAACAATAATCGCCGCGTCCTGTTCCAGCATCGCTTTGCGGCTCAACTCAATACTATCGCCCACATAGTCAGCTATATCCTGAATCTCTGGCCTCTGATAGTTATGAGCAAGAATCACAGCCCCTTTCTCTTTTTTGAGTTTCTCAATCTTATCTATTAAGTTCATGGTTTCGCCTTAATTGCGAGCAGTAAAAAAAATAAACCAAGAAATATATGTTTTTACCTTTTTGCTCCACTTTATCCATGTGTGTAGTATTGCTATTGACTAGCATTCTTTTATATTGGAAAGCGAGTAAGTCCCTTCAAATATGATTACGTGCATGCCGTTGAACCTTTAGTTGAGCGTATACTGTCAAAATTTAAGAAAATTCGGAATGCAATTAGGTTTTTGTCTAATTTTCGAAAGGGCTGAGAGATTTAGCGAATATGCATGACAAATACAACAAGCTGAAGATAAAATTATGATGTCAAGTGTTTTTGAAGAACTCCCATGAAATGTTGAACCGCCATGGGTCACCTTTTTCAGTGAGTTGTATTTTTCCGTCTCTTATTTCAATAAGACCTTCGCTTCTGAGCTTTTTAATTTGATTTGGGAACACTTCTTCTGGGAACTTACCAAAGTTAACTTTAAACTCTTTGCGATCCACAGGAACACGAATGTAAATGAGCATCATAGCTTTTCTCATTTCTTCTTCTTCTGAGATCTCATTTAGGCGAGCAATAGGAAACAAGCCTTCCTTAACTTTCAAAATGTAGTCGTGAATATCCACTATATCTGAATAGAGAAAGCGATCTATGTGTCCCATAAAAAAACCAGCGCCAGTACCCAACACTTCGGAAGAAGGCTTATTAAAATCCTCTTTAACTTGTGAGAACCGATTGTGACAGGTAGGTTTGTAACCGTTTTCCTTGAAGATTTTGTAGGCTTCAAGGTACATATCCAGTTCTGTAGAGTCATTCCCCGGGGGCGGCAATTTGCCTGCGGTAATTTTCTTTGCAAGAGGAGTTTCAGGATATAAATCTAGGGGATAGCAATCTACGCTTTCAACTTCAAGCTCTAAGGCTTGTCCTATATCATCTTTCCATTGCTCTAATGTTTGACCTGGAAGATTATAAAGCAAGTCAATACTAACTCGTAAACCCCTTTTCTTTATTTTCCTCAACTTGTCTCTTGCATCTCGGCTGCTATCGCGAATCATTAAAGTTCTACGCAATGAATCATTAAAAGTCTGAATCCCAATATCCAGCTGGTCAACATTATTTGAACAGAGTGTACTAATTTTATCTTCAGAAAGACTGTTGGTGCATGCAGTGAACTTAGTCAAGTGTTCTGAACTCAGATTGAAAGTTTTTCTACAAAAACTCAAAACATCGGTAATCTGCTCATTGGAAATAACCGATGGGCTTCCCCCACCCACGTATAACTCGTTGAAAACACTAGATTTGACATAATTATTCTCCGCATACAGAGCTAATGCTTTTTTAAGTGCATCAATATAGGAAGCCACGTTTTGCATTTCACAACTTATTGCGAAATAGCAGAAGGAGCATCTACATTCACAAAAAGGAAGCCAAGGTTGCAGTTCCTTATTCTGATCTATTGAAATTTCACTTTTTAGGAAATTAACAAAATCAGATAGAATCTGAGAAGTTAGAGCCGACCTATCTCTATAGGTCATTGGAGGCCAGTGTTCAATATGCTCATACGGCCACCCATTGTTAATCCTAGCATTCACGCGGAAGCCTCTTCGAATAGGATGCGCCCTTGGAACTTTTAAAGTTAACTGATTGGAGCAAAGAAAAAGGAAAAAGCATTCTAGAGAATTAGAATTCAAGAACCATCATACGTTACCAATATGCGGAACTGCCTAATTCAAAAAGAAGCGGGCCCGACGGGAATTGAACCCGCGACCCTCGGATTAAAAGTCCGATGCTCTGGCCTTGCTGAGCTACGGGCCCACCTGTTGGATCTTTTGCTCATAGGAGAAACAAGAAGGGGCTTTTTTAGCGTTTCGATTTATAGTTAGCAGAAAGGATTCCGCGGGAATAGCAGATTATCACTGAAAATGAAATAGCATCTTTCGACATTTGGCTATTTATCAAAAGGAAATGAGTTAAGCGAAAAAAGTTCATAGTAAGCCAGAGCTGAGAAAAGCCATCAAAATTTTTGTTAGATTTACAAATTTTAACAACAAATTTTATTTTGAAATCAGTTGGAATTCGTATAGTCCGTTCTGTTATACCAGCCGAATCGGCAAGATAACGGCTTTTTTTATAGCAAGCTTTGAAAAATCTGAGAGTGGAAGTGTTAAGGAGCAAAAATTCTTGCTTGAAGTTTTGTTGAAAAAATTTCAATTTTTTGTTATATAAGTAACGTGAAGTCAACAGAATTTTAAATGCATAATTTCCATTTCTATAATTAACGTTGCTGTTTTTATTAGTCAGCGATATACATGCATGTTAACAAATGTTATTTCCTCTTTTATGCCTTAGAAAAGGCAAGGTGTTGAAAATGATTTCGTGGAAACACTCATTTAAGCGATTAAGCGAAGAATATAAATTAGCCCAGAAAAAGAAGCAAGCTTTAGACAATTTATTTGAAAACGGCAAAATTTCGCAGGCCACACGTGACTCGTTTGACAACGACATAAACTCAGTAATAATGGAAATTGAAAAACAGCAAAATGCCCTGCTTGCGAAAATGCAAGACAAAACGCAGGAACTAGAAAGCCAGATAAAAACTTTGGAGAAGCTTCTTGCCAACTATGAGATACAGCATGTGGTTGGCGAGATTGATGAGGAAATGTACCAGCGAGAAATAACTCTGATTTCAACAGGACTAGAAAGCGCCAGACATGAATTGAATGTAATAAAGGAAGCCACAAGCCAGCTTTGTCCGCCTGTCGAAGCGCCAACAACGGAGACGGCTCCTTGTGTGGAGGAAAATGAAGTTGAAGCAGCTCAAAGTGAGCCAACAGAAGCCATAATAGATGCTCCAGCGGAAGTTGAAGCGCCTGAAGTGCCCATTTCTCAAGAGACGGCAGTAAACATGGAAGAGACAGCGTCTGAATCACCCACAATTGAAAACGCATATGTTGCACCAGAAGATACGCCGCAAATCGTGGAAGAAACTCCAGAAATTTCAGAGAGCCAGCCAGAAATTACGGAAGAAATACCGCTAAGCACGGAAGATGTACCCCAAGAAGCAGAATGGCAGCCCCAAGTGACAGAAGACATATCACAAGAAATTGATGAAAACGCTGAGATAACAGAGGAGGCTACAGAAGCTACAGAAGAAAGTTCGCAAAACGTAGAAGAAATAGATATCAATGCAGAAGTTACAGAAGAAATTTCTCAGCCAGAAGAGGAAATGCCACAACCTACAGAGGAAATCTCACCAGAAACACATGAAGCCGAATATCAGCCAGAAGCCCCGCAGGAGACGGTTCAAAGCATTGATGAAAACGCTGAGATAACAGAGGAGGCTACAGAAGCTACAGAAGAAAGTTCGCAAAACGTAGAAGAAATAGATATCAATGCAGAAGTTACAGAAGAAATTTCTCAGCCAGAAGAGGAAATGCCACAACCTACAGAGAGTGAGCCTCAAACTTTAGAAGAGACTCTTCAAACTGTAGAAGAAACTCCTACTGAAGTTTATCCTTCAGAAGAATCAAAAGAGGCACCGCAAGAAACTAGCGTCGAAACTGTATCAGACGAAGAAAAAACCGAAGCAGAAAACACAGAAGCGGTAGAAGCAGACGAAGAAGCTGAATACGAAGAATTATAAAAATAAATTACCAGTTTCTCTTTTTTCTTTTTTAGAAGCTTTCTTGGAAGCTTTTTCAGAATAGTGAATTTGCGGAACGACTCTGTTTTTCAGGCTCTTTGAGTAGGTATCAGCACCTAAAGAGGTAGGTTTTTTTGATGCAGCTTCAGCGTTAGTGTTTAGTAGCGATGCTCAGGAAAGTGGAATTGTTAAGTATAATTGGTTAAGAGCGTTTGTAGTAATCTTATTGCGGACCACGCCGCAAGTGCGCTCGTACGAGGATTTTCGGGGTGAGGGTCATTTGCGAACCGCAAGAACATTTCGCCGAATTGCCATTTCACGCTGAACTCGTGTGTGTTACGTTCCGTTGTAGGGTCAGAAATCACTTGTACATGTACTTTTGTGGGGTTAATAGTTAACGCCAGAGTAGCGGCAACGTTCATTTCTCGAGGATAAAGGCGCGCTGCCTCTTCAGCAGTGCCTTCGTAAACGACCTTTGCTTCCTTGTTGTCCATGTTAAGCGCTCGGGGATTTTTCCGAGAAGTTAAGACCAACTCGTCGATTCCAGCTAAAGCTGCACTGGAAAGGGCGTCTAATCCTCCGATGGCACCAGCAGGAATATGAACTTTTCTTGGCACCTCTAGCCCTAAGAGGGCACCAGTGCTCATTACAATCAAATCTATGTTTTCAGCAGCTATACGCCCAGCGTATTCACGTGCTGCTTTCTGTGAAGCTGCTTCTACGATGACTTTTGGTTTAAGCACAAGCATTTCTTCGATGCTGTTTACAATCTTCACAGGAAAACAGAGTGAGTTTTTAAGCTTCTCAGCTTTCTTCTTGTGCAAATCAAAAAGGACTAACTCGTCGCAAACAACAAGTTTTCGCTCAATTGCTTTAGTTATGAGCGTAGCGATTGCTCCACATCCAATGAGTCCAACTTTGGTTTTTGCAGTCCCTTTCACATCTATTCCTCTAATACTCGGTCTTAATGTGCACGTCGTAACCGCTTATTTGTCTGCCTTCGCTCCTTCTTTCCGGTATGATTTTGATTTTAGAAATAGCTTTTATGGTCCCTGTGATATCGCCTTCACCTGCTAGAATTACTTGCTCATTCTCAGTGTTTCCCGAGTATATGGTAATGTTTTTTATTTGCATATTTAGGGGAAGTTGTTTCTCTGCTTTCTCCCGTCTCACTTCACCGATTACCGCAATGATGAGATCGCCCTGCTTCTCCGCTTCTTTGTCCATCATATCCTTTTTGAATTCTGGCCACGGCGACGTTTGCAGGATTTTGAAATCCTCGGTTTCAGCGAACATTGCTTGATAGATTTCCTCTGTTAAGTAGGGAGTTACTGGTGCCAATAATTGTAACACGCGATAAAGCACCTTGTAAAGGGTGGATTGTGCTGCCAACTTCTTCTCTTGACTATGAACCTCGGGTCGATAAAGCCTATCTTTTACGGCTTCGACGTAAGCGTCGCAGAACACGTGCCAAGTGAAATTGCGGATTTCTTCCATAGCTATGTTGAATTGGCACTTCTCAAACGCTTCAGTTACCCTTCGCGTGAGGTTTTCAGCTTTACTGAGAATCCACTTGTCCAATGGTTCTAGTGTCACATCATCAGCGGCTTCTGGCTTGTAATCTGATAAAAGCGTATTTGCGAAGCGTGAAACGTTCCAGAGCTTAACGAGAAAGCGCTTTCCATATTCAACGTCAGGCCATCTAAAAGGAATATCAGAGCCTGTAGCACCTCCTGCTGCAGCCCATTGTCGCGTGGCGTCCGAGCCGTACTTGTCCAATACTTCAGGTGCAGGAACATAGTTCTTAAGCGATTTGCTCATTTTTCTTCCGTCTGAACCTAGTACCATGCCGTTTATTAGGCAACTCTTGTAAGGTGTATCGTTGAATAGCGCTAAGTGTCTAACCATCAAGTAGTAAGCCCAAGTTCGAATAATATCTATGCCAGATGGGTGCACATCAGCTGGAAAAAGTCGTTTCCAGTCTGCACGATCAGGCCAGCCAGCATGCACCGCGCACGTTATTGAGCTATCCATCCACGTATCAAACACGTCACGCTCGGGAATGAAGTCTCGGCTTCCGCATTTTGGACATTTGTCGATGCGTGGGTTTTCCAGCTTTGGGTCTATAGGAACCCACTCTTCATCTGCCAGTATTAATTCTCCGCAGTTTTTGCAGTACCATACTGGTATAGGTGTTGCGAATACTCGTTGGCGACTGATGACCCAGTCCCAATCGAGAGATTTTGCCCAGTCAATCAACCTAGTTTTCATGTAATCAGGATACCACACAACTTTGTTAGCGGTTTCTTCCACCTTGTCAGTTAATGCGCGGGTTTTCATGAACCATTGTTTATGGTCAAGAATTTCAACGTGGGTTTTGCAGCGGTCGCAAACGCCAACTTCCTGGGGCAGCGGTTCAATCTTCTGCAACAACCCCTCAGCATTAAGATCTTCAACAATGCCCTTGCGGGCTTGGCTTATCGTTAAGCCAGCATACTTGCCACCGTTCTCATTAATCCGGCCGTTATCTGTTAGAAGTCTAATGACAGAAAGCTTGTGCTTCATTACTGCCTTCACATCTTCTTTGTCACCATAAGTACAAATCATAACCACGCCAGTTCCGAAAGACGGGTCAACAACCTCGTCTGCGATGATTTTTACAGTGCGGTTAACAATTGGAACCACGATAGTTTTGCCTATGTACTTATTGAAGCGGTCATCATCAGGGTGCACTTCAATCGCTACACAAGCAGGAAGAAACTCGGGTCTGGAAGTGGCAATTGTTAAGTGTTCACTTGTGTCTTCTAGTGGAAAACGAATATAATTAAGTGTGCCTTGATGCTTTTCGTAGTCAACCTCAGCGTCTGCAATAGCCGTCTCACAGCGGGGACACCAATTTACTGGGTGCGTTCCTTGATACATAAAGCCCTTTTTATGTAAGAGTATAAAACTTAGTTGCGTGCGTCTCCAGTAGTCAGGATCCATAGTACGGTACTCCATTGTCCAGTCTATGCTGCAACCTAGTTTCAAGATGGAGTCTTTCATCAAGGAAATGAACTTTTCAATAAGCTGTTCACACCACTTGCGGAACTGGTTAGGTGGCACATCACGCTTTCGTATATTTTGCTCTTTCTCCACCTGTATCTCAACACTTAAACCGTGGCAATCCCATCCCTGCGGGAAAAGCACGTTGAAACCGCACATACGCTTGTAGCGGGCTAAAAAGTCAAAGTAAGCCCAGTTTAGAATGTTGCCCATGTGAAAATCACCAGAAGGATATGGCGGTGGAGTATCAATGCTAAAAACGGGTCTGCTTATGTTGTTCCAGTCGAAATGGTATACTCCAAGTTCTTCCCATTTTTTCTGCCACTTCCGCTCAATCTCCGTGAAGTTGTATTTTTTTGGCAGAGGCTGCATTCCTCAACGTTCTCCGTAACTGTATAGGCTTTAGGAAAATTAAAATACAACTAAATAACATTATCCCCTTCAAGGTTTGGGGAGCTGGGATTATGACCCTGCTGAGAGGACGGCTGAATGCTGTCGACCCTAAGAACCTGAACCAGATAATACTGGCGAAGGGAAAAACATTGAACCAAATAAATCAAGAAGCTAGACAGATTTTTTCAACCAAAATTTTAGCAGAAATAATAGTGCTAGTAGCTATGGCAGCCACATTAGGTTTCATTAGCCACAGCTTAAGCATACTTCAACTTCCACAAGGCGGGTCCATCAACCTTGGGATGGTACCGATTTTTTGGCTAGCAGCTAGAAGAGGCTGGAAAATTGGCATTTTCGCAGGCGCCGTGTTTGGAGTAGTTGATATGACATTCGAACCGTTTATTGTACACCCTATACAGTTTATCTTAGATTATCCGTTGGCCTTTGCAGTTCTCGGACTTGCTGGGCTCTTCAGGAAGTATGCTGTCGTCGGCGTTGCAGTGGGAGGTCTTGCACGTTTTTTCTCACATTTCATATCAGGCATAGTTTATTTCTCTGAGTATGCAGGAGAAATGAGCCCGATTGTTTACTCAGCCGTTTACAATGGAACATATATCATTCCAAGCATTATAATATGCGCAATAATAATTGGCATACTACAAAAAAGCAAAACATTAAACATTTACCTCTGATTTTTAAAATCGACGAGAAGAATCTGAGGAGAAGAAATGGGAAAACTCGCTAAAGAAGAACTGCAGAAACTTTTGAATTGTATAAGAAAAGATCCAAGGGTTCTTGTGCCGCCTTTGCCCGGTTACGATGCAGGCGTGCATTACATGGGTGACAAATGCATGGTTGTTTCTACAGACCCCTGCGTAGACGTTCCGGAAGAATGGTTTGGTTGGTTGCTGATTCATTATGCGGCTTCTGACGTTGCGGTTTTTGGGGCGAAACCTGAGTACTGTACAATTAACCTTTTAGGACCGGCATCAACCAAGTCGGAATCATTCCAAAAGGTAATGGCACAAGTATGTAATGCGGCTCAAAAGTTGGATATGGTTGTGGTTACTGGTCACACTGGCGTTTATGAAGGCGTTTCACAGTTGATAGGCGTTTGCACCGCATATGGAACTGTGCCGAAAGAAAAGCTGATTATGCCTGACAACGCTAAGTCTGGCGACCTAATTTTATGCACTAAATCAGTTGGCTTAGAGCTTTTGGTTAATTTTTCATTTAAGCATGAAGCTCTGGCTCAGAGGCTTTTTGGGGTTCAGAGGGCGGAAGAATTTGCAAATCTTTTAGAGTCTCAAAGTTGCGTAAATGAAGCATTACAACTTGCTGAGTTAGATGGAGTAAACTCAATGCATGACGCTACGGAAGGAGGTTTGGCTGCGGCTCTCAACGAGATAAGTGATGCTTCCGGTGTCGGTTTCAAAGTTGAAATGGAAAAAATACCTATCAACCAAGAAGCATGGATTCTGAAGGATCATTTCAAGCTGACTTTGCCTGAGGTATTATCGATGTCCTCAACTGGCACAATTCTGGCTGCTGTTGACCCACAAGCTAAAATAAAGGTTGAGGAAGTACTACGTAGAAACGGGGTTCCAGCAAGTTTTCTTGGCACCTTTACAAATAAAAGAGACCGCATTATAACAAAAGGTGACACCGACACGAGTTTTCCGCTGAAAGCTGATGATCCTTACAGCAAGATTTTTTCGTTGCAGTTCTAGCTAGTCAAACGTTTTATTGTTTCAGCTCCGACAAAATGAAATTCACGATTTCGTCGGCGATGTTGACTTTCGTGACTATCTGCAAGCCTTTCCAACCGGGTTGACTATTTACATCAACTATGACTGGACCTTTTGGTCCTTCTAGAATATCAACACCTGCGATTTTGCAACCTACGGATGTGGCGGCTTTAACCGCTAGTTTTTCGAGGTTTGGTTCAAGCTTGATTGGTGATGGTTTGGCGCCTTGGCTATAGTTGGTTTTCCAGCTTTGTGCTACTCGCCGCATTGCAGCTATTACTTTGTTGTTGACCACGAATGCTCGAATGTCAGAGTAGCCGTGGGAAACGAATTCTTGGATGTAGATTACTCCGTGATGATAGGTTATAGCTTTGAATACTGTTTCTGCGATTTCTGGATCCATTATTCTTGTTGCGCCTATCCCTCTTGAACCGAAGATGGGTTTGATTATTGCGTCGCCGCCCAATTCAGCAAAGGCTTCTAGGCCCTCTTTTATGCTTTCTGTTGCGAACGTGCGTGGCACAGGTATTTTGTTGTCTTCTAAGATTGCGAGGATGTCATATTTGTCAGCGCAATGTTCTATGGCTTCAGCCGGGTTTATTACGTAAAATCCTTGACGTTCAAGCTTGTAGAGTATATCAAGCCGAAAAACTATTTCTTCAAGTGAGCCGCGGCCAATTGGACGAATAACTATAGCATCTAGATCTTCGATTAGTCTAGTGTCTTTGACTTTGAAGAATGGTTTTTGCCCAAGTTGGGCTAATAGTTTAGGAAAAGTGAAGCAGTCATATTGAATGCCACGTTTTGTTAATGCTTCTCGCAGCTGGGTGCTGCTCCAAGCTTCCATGTTTCTGGTTGCAATTCCGATTTTCAAGAACCTTTCCTTGCCTTTCTATTCTGTAAAAGATGCAGACTGATTTATTCTTAAACTTTCCGTGAAAAAAATCTGTTGTATCATGCTTCACAAGTGTTCAAGATAGAATTTCATTTAATACTATTTGAGAGTAGAGGGAAGTTAGAAGCAATATTTTGATTTGAGGACAAATAATTTTGTTAGACTCAGTTTATTCAAAGTCTGATCCATACAGTTTTTTCAGTTTCTTGTAATCTTTTGAACAATTTTCTGTATCAAAACTAAATTCTTTCCCGTCTATTATCTCAACTATGGGTTCCCATTCGATCAAACCTGAGCACATAGAGCATCTGAGTTTGCTTTGACTTTTCATTATTATGCCTTTATTTGTTATTTCGAATGGGGTCCAGTTGGTTTTGTGTTTGGCGCCTTTGATAGAGAAAACCCTAAGCAATCTATTGATATCCTGGCCTGTCTCATCGATCTTCATTTCCAGAGTTCCATCAAATGCTATTCGCAGGAAACTCAAAAATTGGCTATCATGTGCAGTAGGATCTACTGTAAAAATAGCGTTGGAACGCGTTATTCTCATTTTAGCTACTATTGTTTGCAAAAATTTGGAGAAATAAGTCATATGATGACTGCAAATGGATGTTAGTCCCGTTAGAGAATCCAATACAAAATTTGTTTTAAATAATTTCTCGCAGGCTTTTTCAATTGTGCTTGATACAGCAGTTAAGTCCGAAGGATTGCTAACAACGAATCCGCTGGAAGAATAGCCTCCAAGCTTCCAAGAATAGCAATCAACGATTCTAAATAAGCCCTTCTCCTTATAGGGTTCAATATCAAATCCAAAATGTTTCATTGACGCTTCTATCTCAGAAGGTGATTCGTCTGTTGATAAGTAGATACACGATTCATGACGAGTTAAACCATTGAATATAAATTGTTTACAGAAGACAGATTTCCCGATACCCGAAGGACCTAGAAGAAGCATTGATTCCGGAGGAAATTCTCCTTCAACTAGCTTTGAAGAACCTGGGAAAACGTCAAATGGCCTCATTCAATCAACACATTATGTTATAATTTATAGTAATAAATCTCTTTGCTTAGACAAAATCGAGGGAAACACCATCTTTTGCCTTAACAACTTTTCGTTCTCAAATTAGTCGATTAAAAGTTGATATGTTTACTCAAAACTTTATTAGTGAATAAATTTGATCGAAAAAAATTCCATTCAGAAAAAGATTTGGTACGATTTTCTATAGGTGAAATCATTATGAAGATTTTGAAGTTGCAGTGTTTACGTGATCGCGGGTTGCTTTCTTCTCATACCAAAGCTATACCCTTAATTCTTTCAGCTAAATCCACCATTTTTTTCGAAAAAGGGTGGTTTGGCTGCTCAATTGAAAAGAGGAATTCATGTCTACTAAATTGAATATCACAAAAGCAGGGAATAGAAGCGACGATTTTAGTGCCAAATTCTTTTTCTAAATTTTCTTGAAATTCTTTATCAGCAGTCAGATTATATTCGTTTAATGGTGAAGCTCCCGGAACCTTGTTAAGTACTACGAAATATTTGGACCCGAAATTGGTTAATGTTTCATAAATATCAGTTATCATTTTCTTTGTACCTTCAACGTCAACATCATTGTCCTTCATTATGAGAAGTTGGATATCGGCCGTTGCCAGAGTGTTGATTGACCAGTATCTGATCCCAGGGCTTGTGTCTAAAAATAGATAGTCGATTTTGTATTCCTCAAAAAGCTGTTTTTTAGCCGATAGAAACTTTCTGATCGCGGAAAGTTGCCATTTAGTTTCGTGTTTGATCTCAATATCGTGGACATCTTCTTTTCCTGGATTTGAGAAACCTAAGTAAAGTCTACCTTTCAAATCAAGCTCAGGGCTTAAATCAACTAGCAAGTCAGAAATTTCTACTTCCCCACTTAATAAATTATTCAAGTAAAAAGGCGCGGTTTTTCGAAAATATATTGTCAGGGTGGGTGCGTACAAATCAAAATCTAGGAGGCAAACTCTCTTGCCATTTTTTGCTAAAAAAGCTGCTATGTTTGCAATTAAAGTTGTTTTTCCCGTTCCGCCTTTATAGGAATGAAACGCGAAGGTTTTTCCACTTACCATTTAATCACACATCTCAGATTTGAGTATGCTTGAACAAATGATATATTAAAACATCTTTTCTTAAGATTTTCTAGCGCTTCCTAGTTGGGGAATAAATAATTCATAATCAATATGGGGTTTTGGGCCTAATACAAAATTTATTCTAGCTACATATCCAATTACCACGTTTTTAAAAAATATGTTCTAATTATACCTTAAAGAGGTTTAATTCAGCTTAAGTGAACTTAAATCGCTATATTTTTGATATAGCTCTTTCAAAAAAATAATTGTATTAGCCTCAATCATTTATTGAATGTTAACCTATTTGTTTTTTGATTCTTTAACAAGCTTTCCAATCTTCTCTGTATGTTCCTTTAATCTCATTTCGCGTATCTTGCGTTCAGGCAACGTTTCTTTTGCGCGCAATACTGGAATAATAGACAGAAATATGAGTAAGCTCAAGATTTGAGAAAACGAAGCCTCAGAACCTGATGGAAAAATCTTATTAACGGGAACCAAGGCCAAACTAAACATGATAGCAATTGGAAGGATATACCCCATTCCGTAGAACTTTTTTCTTATGCCTACAACTGATAAATCACCTGGCACAGCTAAGAATACTACAAAAAATAGACCCCAAGCCACTCCTGAGATTGCCAAATAGATAGTTACAAGTGTTTGGGTCATTCCAAATAAACCAAGCATGGCAAAACTGCTTCCTAACACAACAAGTCCAGCGATTATTGGCTTTTTGCGTCCAAGTCTGTCAGCTGCAATGCCGGACAAAAAGCCAAACACTGCTATGGAAACGTAGCGCAAGGCTGTCCCGGCGGCGACATCAATATTTTCAGGTATCAAATTCCAAGCCAAACCTGCAGCTATGCTGAACATCACCCATGGAATTATATAATAGAATAATTCTCTGTAGGCATCACTTGGCAAAAGAGGTTTCTCTGTTAATCTTTGCCCTTTTCCATCGCACTTGTCACAAACCAGTGCAAAAATGCTGGTTGATCTTACAATAGCAAACAAAATAACAGCGTCTAATATTCCCAGATTTAGTATTGTTATAACCGCTACGGTGCCGAACGCCATAATGAATGTTCCTAGAATTACTGTTCCTGAAACCCGTGCTCTTTCTTCAACCTCCGTGTAATCTGCGATAAGAGCCATGCTGCTTGGCAATCCCAATCCCATAGACATACCTAAAAGAAAGCAAATTATTGCTACAAAAAATGTTCCTTGAACTATTGCAAATAATATCATTGAAAATGTGCCTAAAAATATTGAACCAACTAGTAGTTTTCTACGGTCAACTCTCCCTCCAATGACGCTCCCTACAATCGACCAAATAATTGTAAATCCAAAAAACATAGCTTCAGGAACATCGTAGGTAGGGCTCCACAAAGGATCGTTCAGTGTTACGGCTGCAAAAATATCGTCCATATAAATAATAAGTAAGAAGAACAAAGCAAGAGTTCCTGAATTTAGAAGAATAGCCGCTAAGAACTTTCTTGAGGAAATCCTGAGATTCTTGGTCAAGAAATTAAAACTCAAGAGCACACCGTAAATCTAATATACAAATATAGTGCTATATCAGTTTTTAGGAATTAGAGGAGGAGATAAAAATAACATCATATGATCAAACCCAACGCCAACGTGCGTTTGCTCGAGCTATGAAGTTTCAGAAGCTGTTTTGGGATCCAAACTTTGATAACATTCTAAATGCACTTGAAGGAACGGGTCAAACAGGAAACAAGAAAACAGATTTTGACAATGCTACTAAAGCATGCCCTTGGATGACTGCTGAAGAAGGAGCTTGGCTTTGGAACTACTTGCAGAATTATAAAAAGTCTGGGACTGGAACCTGGAATACTGCCAATGTTCTTGAAGCAGCGGCAGGAACTGGCTGGTAGCTTAAGCAAACTCTCACTTGCATAAGCGAGTAACACGCGTGTAGGAAGTATTCAGCAAAGATAGCAGTGCGTATTTAGCATTGCTTTTTTTCAGCTTGCCTATCTTGGAGTTTGCTTCTGCCTCGGTTTTCTTGGCCAAGTTAAGCACGTACCCAAATGCTTCAGTATCAAAACAGGACTTCAAGAGCGTCTTTACGTCTTTTAAACCAATATTTTTTTTCTCAACAATTTTAGCAATTCTTGTGCGTTTTTCATTTGAAAATTTGGATGCATAAAGCAATGGCAAGGGCACGCTTTCATACTTTATTCTATGAGGAAGATCACCCTTTACGTTTAGACAGTCCTCCACTTCATCTGCGAGTCTAGACAGGAAACCAATTCTTCTGCCAAATTCTGACAATGCTTCAACTTCGCTTTGTTTTCCGTCACCCATCATGGCTCCTATTCTACAGCAGGCTTCAGTTTCAGCCGTCTCTTTCCACAAGATGTTCTCGTAAAAATCTAATTCTGTATCGACTTTTCCTCTGCATTGTGTTTCCATGAACTCTGCTTCGCAAATTTCGACAGATAATCTTCCATATGCTTCAAGAACATCAGCAATTTTAGATGGATTCTGAGTTTTTCTAATCATTTCATGCGCAACGGTCCATGCCTTCACGATAAGGAGGTCGCCAATCAACAAAGCTGTTTCGAGTCCATGAAGTCCCACAATTGTCATTCTTAAGTGTTTATTTGTTGATCTGTCTAAGATGTCATCATGTATTCCGAACCCTGAGGAAGCAAGAGTAAATATCAGTGCTGCGGTCTCTGCCATTTCAGGATCGCCTCCAACGGCTTCGCAAGAAAAAGAGGTCAGAATCGGTCTGTTTAAATCTCTCCAATAACTCTTTACGTCTTCTAAAGCTTCCAGCAGTTTTGGGTTTCTTACGTGTAAAACAGCTGCTTGACCGAACTTTTCAAGAATTTTCCTGCCCCTTTCTAAAATTACCATTTTCAACTGGGTGTTGGCCGCGTCTTTGTCCTTTAAAATTATAGGCACCCCACATTAATTCACACAGTAGCGTTTAATACTCTTTAGGCAGATTTATATGACGTTCAATTACGTTCAGTTTACATAGGTTTGTTTTCAATACAATCTTCAGCCTTTTCTACATGTCGCCTAAAATTCTTAAAAGCCATCCGACTCCAAAATAGCGCGATTTTTTATACATCCAAAATCAAATTAACCTTATGAAACGTATTGAAGACGTAGCAATTGTGGGCGGTGGACCCGCAGGAGCTTACTGCGCTTTTAGCCTTGCAAGACAGGGCATCAGACCTGTCATTTTCGATCATTCTCATCCTAGAGAAAAACCATGTGGTGGCGGAATTTCTCCGCCCGTTCTAAAGAAGTTTCCTTTTTTAGAAAAGTTCCGTTCAAGAGGTTTCACCTTTGGCAACTTCAAAATTATTTCATGCATAGACACACAAGTCATGACCAAAAGTCTTGAGAATGGGTTCTGTATTTCTAGGCAATGCTTTGATCAAGGAATACTTGAAATGGCCATCCAAAACGGGGCAAACCTAATACCAGAAAAGGTTCTGGATGTTCAAAAGAAAGGAAAAATGTGGAATGTAATGACTGGCAAAACCATACTTTCAACAAAAGCTCTAGTCGGGGCTGACGGAGTGAACAGCTTAGTTCGACGCAAAGTTATTGGACCAATCTCTAAGGATAATCTCGCGTTGACTTTTGGCTATCTAACAAACAGTCTCGAAAAAGTCGCCGCGACAATCAAATTTCTCGCCGAGATACCGGGTTACATATGGGTTTTTCCTGGAAAAAACTACTCAAACATAGGTATCGGCAGTGAACTCAGACATGGAAACATGCTTAAGAGCCTTCTAGACGCCTTTGTAAATTCTCATTTTCCTGGAATTAAAATTAATTCAAGATACGCCGCAATGCTCCCGTCTGCAAGCAATCCCAGTTTCTTTAGACTTCGTTGCGCAGGCGCAAACTGGATCTTGATCGGAGATGCTGCAGGACATGTTGATCCCATATCTGGCGGTGGAATTCTCTACGCTTTATGGGGAGCAGAATTAGCGGCTCAAGCGATAGAACGCAACGACCTGAAATCATTTGATAAAAAATGGAGAGACGAATATGGCGGCTTCCTCGAAGAACGCTGCAAGAACAAAGAAGCATTCTACGACCCACTAAAATCAACCATCTCGATGCACATAGGTTTAGCCAACAAGACCTATTTTTGGCCTCCAACATAAACCCAGGAAGTGTAGCTAGAAAACAAAGTGAGGAGCAACAACCAACATGAATCAAAAGGTAAGCGGACTCTACAAAGAGGTTTTTTCCAACCCCACGGAAAGAAAAGCAAAAAGAACTGAAATAGAATTTCGTGTTGACGTTGATGGTATGCGCCCATTGAATGTTATTAGTGGAGATATTTATTCAAATTCAGATGGAAATAGAAAATATCTCAGTTCATTCATATTTAAAGGAATAAAGAGAATAACTACCCTGACTAATGAAATCCGATTGGAAGGAAAGAAAGGAAGATTCAGTCCAAATTCAGAGTATTTTGCAGACATTCAAATCACAATACCCAACAATTCACATTCCCAAAAAGCCACTTTTCAATGGACAAATAAGTCAGGTTCCGAATCAAAATGCCTATGCAAATACGTATCCGAATACTTCAGAATCATTAATCTAGAACACGACTATGAGCAGGGGGTTGCCCCCTTAGAACCGTATGAAACCACCGATAGTTTATCCTCATGCCCGCACAAGTCGCATCCAATTAGCATAATTACTGCTTTTGCGGAAGCTGGCATCGAGATAAGAATTGTAAAAGAGAAAAAGAATTCAGTTAGTAACCCCAAGCGAATTTCCGAAGTCGGATCAGTCTGGACCCAAAGTGAATTGCATGAAGCCATGATTAAGCATTTCACTTTGTTTAGAGAAAAGCCTCAATGGAACCTTTGGCTTCTGTCTGCGAATGAGTACGCAATGTCCAACATATATGGAATTACATTAGATTACAAAGAAAAGAAAAGGAGAGGATGTGCAGTTTTCCAAAGCGCAACAGGGTGGAAGAGCAAGGAAGAAAAAAGAATGCGACTATTTATCTACGTTCACGAGCTCGGCCATTGCCTTAATCTTCATCATCCAGAGCAAAAACCTCAAATCGATCCAGTTGCCAAGGCAGAGGGACACTCCACCTTGTCTTGGATGAACCTCCCTTGGCTTTACTATTTATCGAAAGAATCGCACGGGCCAGAAGCTTTTTGGAAAGCCTTTAATTTTCAATTCAGCGATTTAGAATTAATGCATCTACGACACGGATTCAGAAACGATGTAATTTTTGGCGGGAACGAATTTTAAAGAGTCGGTTTAAAAAATCCATAACAAGGAATTACGAGTAACAAAAAAGTCCTGTTTTGATAGCAAAATAACTCTTTGGCTGTTTAATCATATATAAAATAGAATCATCTTTCCATCGAAACATCAGCATAAGTAATAGTTTAGATAGTTCATAAGATTTGCACAAAAAGTACAATTAGAGAATCATCTAATTCAAAGTAGCTAATTTTTTTTAAGAAACTGCTTTTAGAACCAATGAATCCAGGGGATAAGTTGTTCAGCGCTCTCATATTCTTGGGAAAGCGACAGTTGCAAATAGGCACCATACTCATTGAAGTATGGATATCCCTTCCTAGAAAATAAAGTCAGAACTTTATTATCATGGTTTAGCTTGAAGCCTTTCTCACACTGCTCGTGTCCTCGTACCAATATTTTGACTTGAAGCTTCTCCAGAACTTTCTCCGTGACATTTTTCCCAAAAAGTTTTCCTGCCCCTCTTGGCGAACGCATAACATCTCGAATAACCTCAACGGGATCGCTCCAAAGCAGGTCTTCTAGCAATCTCTGCTCTGGGTAAGCTTTGTGTGCAGATGCCAGGTCCTGAGCCATTGCTATTTCAGGGGATAAACCACCATGAACCATAAGGTAGCGATTTTCAACTAAAACTGCATTATATAGATAATCAAACAATTCTCGAGTTTTCTTATAAGCGGTTTTCCAGTTTTGTTTGAATCTTGCTTGGAACTGAATAGGCAAATCGTGAGGATAAGCTATCAAATCGTTGGGACCTTCGTGGTTCCCACGCAAGAGAACGACTTGTTCGGGAAAGGTCAACTTAAGCTTCAAAATTATATAGTAGACTTCCACGGAACAATCGCCTCTGTCACCATAATCACCTAGAAAAATTAAGTATGCATCTTTGCAGGTGTCCAGTTTCTGCATGAACTTACTTTTTTGTAGGATCATGAAGAGACTCTCTAAGTCACCGTGCAAATCTCCAATTACCAAAGCCTCGCCTAATGGTTCAACTTTAACCAAATGATCTGAAAAAGTGAAATTTCCAATTTTTCCTTTTTCCTCACGTAACAGGTCAATCGACTTCTCTATTGTCTTCTCGAATCTGTCGCTTTGAATAGTCTTGGATTCATTGACAATTGACGAAAGATTCATAATATATACCGTTAACTAATGGATCTGAATTTTTTGTCCTAGAGAGACTTGGATGTTCTTTTCTATTGCTTTTTTATGGCTGCTGACTCTATTAACGATATTATTGTATGCCCGTTTTTTAACTGCTTCATGGGCTTCAATTCTTGTTTTTTTTGCTTTCAGTCGTTTAGTTTGCTCTTGAAATGTGGTAAGATTGCTTCTAGTTTTCGCCATTTTTTCGGAGTTTAAAATATCCCTCTCCTGCTTGGCTATGTCTGTACATCGCGTGTATATTGTGGCTAAAGAATCACGGGTAAGTATCGCGTCTATATCTTTCTTGGCTTTTCGTTTTTTGTCCGACTTCAGTTTCAGTTTGCCCTCCTTCATCAGAAGTTCCATTTTCTTCAAAATCTGCTTTAGTAAGGGGTAGCCCTCTTCTTCGGTTGAAAGTGCTTTGAAGGGCTTCTGTAAATATTGGGTGAGCTTGTTGCGTTCATCTGTTTTTAATCCTGCACCTCCTCGATACAGAGCTAAAGCCTGCAATTTTTTGAAGGGCTTCTGCAGATGCCTCAATGAATGCTTCAATTCTTTATGTAGTTTTTCAATCTCTGCTTCTAACAGAAAGAGTTGTTCGACAGGGCCTTCACTTTTCAATTCAGTTGTTCTATTTTCAAGTTCAGCAAGCTCTTTCTCAACGGGAACTCTCTCTTGTTCAATGATTTTCCTTTCCGCCTCAACCTCTAACAATCGCTGTTCCAAACTTTTCAAATCATGTAAGAGTTGGAACGTTTCTTCAAGAGTTTTAGTTTTAACATAGTCTTTTTTCAGAAAATCGTTTAAATCAGCAAGCGACAACTTGGCTTTTTCGTGAACTGCCAAGAATTTTCTTCTATCCATTATGAAGAAAGGAGAAATTCGGGGAAACCAATTCTTGATGTCAATATCAGTAACAATAAACACTTTTTGAATTTCTTCAGCGAACTTGTCTAGGTTATCATAAGACACTTGATCAGGAACAGTGACTTTCCTTATTCTTTCAGTAAAGAGACGTGCAAGCTTGTTCATAGCGCGAGCCCGGTTGTAAGTGCGCATGTTTCTTTTTTCGATTTCCTTGGAGCTGTTGTCAACAAGCGTTTTACCGACGTCTGCGAAGCTTTGAAGTGCGTCTCGCATTTCGTCTCGATGTTTCTGGGCTTCCGCCTGAACTGGAGTGAGAATTGAGCTTGTTTGATCTTTAAGCCAAATTTCTACATCATTAGAAGATAAATTTGTAGCTTCAGACACAACTACGTACTCCTAGAATACTATTTGCTGAGGCTTATTTATCAATATTAGCCAAATTTTAGCCAAAAATCTGAGACTCAAAACTGAGTAGCTACTCTTAAATAATTACATGAATAACTAAAGCTGACCCGAAATGAACACAAAGATATTGGCTACAACAATAGTTTTTGCTGCCCTTACGGTAGCATTGAATCCGGCAGTATCCGGAATCGGCGTCCCCGCACCTTACGCACCTTACCTAATATACGGTTTATGGGAAATACCGATAGTTGCAACTTTCCTTTTAATCAGCCCTCTTTCAGCAGCGATAATTTCCCTTTTAAACGCCACCATATTGTTTGCTTTATTTCCAGGCGCCCTTCCAACAGGACCTCTGTATAACCTCATAGCCATATTCTCAACGTTGCTCGGTATCTATTTAGCCCGAAAATTCATCAAACAGAAAAACCCACAAAAACAAAAAGTAGTATTTGAAATTGCTGCTGCTTCCACCGTTCTAGGGATTATCTTGCGGGTAGTAGTCATGACGCTCGTAAATTACATCACACTTCAGCAACCCTACCCCATAGGTTTTGAGTTAGATGAAATAGCTGTAGTAGCCACACTTCCACTTACAGCCCTATTTAACGGTACAACAGTTCTATACATAATTCCCATGGGAGAATTCATTGCAAAAGTTATAAAATCACGTTTAAAAGTCGAAAACTGAAAAAATATGAGCAATACTTGAAGCCTGCAAACAGGTTTGACAATAAAAGAGTTTTGTTGACTGTTCCCAAGTTAACATTCCCTATGGCAGCATTAGGCATCGAAAAATTCAGAGATGAGAGGGAAAAACTTATTCAAGTAAAACCAAGTGTTAATTGTCTATTAGTTACAAAATGAGTTGGGTTAAGATGCAAAAAGTAAGCTTGAACAGCTCAGCTTTGTTCTTGGTAAAGAAGCTGTGTAATGAACCTCAAAAGTATAATGTTGCTGTGGAAAAAACTGAATCGGGAGCAACTCTGGTGGATGCTGGCATTAATGCACAAGGCGGTTTTTTCGCAGGAGAGATAATTACTGAGATATGCTTGGGCGGTTATGGAAAAGCAAACGTGACACCAATCCAATATGGAGAACTGGTTTTACCCTCGGTATTCATAATAACAGATCATCCAGCTCTGTCAACCTTAGCATCACAATTTGCAGGTTGGCAAATTAAAGGTGAAGGTTACTCAGCTATTGCATCAGGTCCAGCTCGAGCTTTAGCTCGGAAACCCAAGCATCTTTATGAAAAACTGAATTACAAAGAGGAAGCCAAGAATGCGGTGCTTGTCCTAGAAACAGATGAAAAGCCTCCAGAACCTGTTATACAACAAATTGCGGAACAGTGTAACGTTACGCCAAAGAACCTGTTTCTAATCATATTTTCCACCACAAGTTTGGTTGGAGCAACCCAAGTTTCAGGGAGAATAGTGGAAACTGGACTGCACAAACTTGAAAGGCTTGGTCTGGATCCTTTAATAGTGAAACATGCTTGGGGGTACGCGCCAATAGTGCCAGTTCACCCGAGTTCCGGTGAAGCAATGGGAAGGACAAATGACGCCATTCTTTACGGAGGAGTGACGAATTACACTCTCGATTACGAAGATGAGAATGAACTTGAAAAAATAGTAAAACAGGCTCCTTCCTCCTCGTCAAAAATGCTTCAGGAAGCTAGGAGACTCGCAGAAAAGAATCCGCGTTTTCTCGACATCTTTAAGGAAGCAGGATTTGATTTCTATAAAATTGACCCGAATATTTTTGCTCCAGCAGTTGTAATAGTAAATAATGCTAAAACAGGCAAAACTTTCCGAGCGGGCGATTTGGACGTCGAAATAATGAAGGTCTCACTTGGATTGTAAATCTTGATCAGAATTTTTTCATTATGAAAATATTGCCTTTGCCATCTCGAGCTCCAAGACCTATCGTATCTAAAGCAGGTATTACGGTTTTATTAAGGAATAGGCTTTGAACAGTGAAAACTCCAGCATCACATGCTAGAACTAATAGCAATTTTGCTTTGTATTCATGTCTCTTAACTGCATCAATGTTGCAAACCAATGGAATTAAGTCCGAATCAACCACGTCATAACCATCATTCTTCAGCCGTTCAGCCAGCTCGTCCATTTTCGCCTGACCTCCTGTTTCGCAGGCCCGAGCACAAGAATTGCATGAAATAAGCCCGATCGTGTGGTATTTCTTCAGATTCCCCTTGATAACTCCATAAGGCTTGCTATATGTAACAATCATACAATTCTCCTCCTAATAGTTTTAATTATCTCTCATATTTTAAAGTCTTTCCGAAGGACATATCGCGTAAATTAATGAAATGCAAGGATTACCATAGGAGCTTTTATTATTCAATTTTGAAATGTCTTCACAAGTTAAAAATAATGCTAATATTAAAAGATACAATTCTCCAACGCCAGTAGCTTAGAGGTTCTATGCAGGTACAACTGTAAAAAAGTTCTAATGAGGAAACTAATCCAAGAAAAAATTTGAAAAGGTACTGATTAAATTGATGCGCAAAAACTTATATCTATTTGCCACGCTTAAAGTTTTAAAGGTGAAAACATGACGGAAACTACACCAAGCGGGATTTTTGGCTTGGATGATATGCTTAGTGGAGGTTTTCCTAAGAATAGGATTATTTTAGTTTTAGGAAGTCCTGGAACAGGGAAAACACTTTTTGCTTCTCAATTCTTGTACAAAGGAATATCAGAATACGGTGAAAACGGCGTATTCGTAAGCTTGGATGAAAATAAAAACCACTTTTTTTCTGAAATGATGAATTTTGGTTGGGATTTCCAAAAAGCTGAAGCCGAAGGCAAATTAGGTTTTATAGATGCTACCAGATTGACCCGAGTAGCATTGTTGAAAGAACAAATGTTAGGAGAAGAGTCCGACAGCTTACGAGGAAAGCAACTTTCAATCGACAGATTGGTTGAGGATTTACAAGATAAAATTATACAAATCAACGCCAAAAGGGTCGTGTTGGACACTCTTGCAAGTCTTTTTTACAGATTTCAAGATCCAATTGAAAGAAGGACAGCAGGTGTTGATTTGATTGAGGCATTATCAGATTTAGAAACTACAACTCTCGTAACAACTGAACTAGCCGAACTTGGCTTAAGTCAAAGAAAAATTATGTATGAAGAATTTTTGGTTCACGGAGTTGTTATGATGCAGACAGTGTTTTCAGGTGGATCAACTGTGAGAGCAATACAAATCGAAAAAATGCGAGGCGTAAAAATCAATTCGAATATAGTTCCTTATATGATTGACAAAAATGGAATAGAAGTTTTTCCGTCGATGTCGTTGTTTAGAGAAAGATAACAAAGTTCTCAATTGTTCCCAAGAATACCCCATTAGTAATAAAACTACAAAATTAGGATTAAGGAATAATTCGCAAAGAAAAACTACAGAAATACCTCATATTTCTTTAGATGGACATTATTCACTTTTGAAATGAATAATTTGCCGTTTCCTTTTTCAGCCAAGTCGCCAAGAAAAACGTAGAAAGGACCTTCCGCTTTTAGAGTCTCGTCAATCTTTACTTTGGGTTTTACCCCAGCAATTGTGAAAGTTGGCATGAGTTCGTCTATAGAGCCTGAAACTACGATTTTGCCTCCAGTCATAGATGCCCCCAGTCTGTTTCCAGCGCTTTTTTCCACATAGATCACGCCTTTGCTTATATGAAAGCCTAAGAACGGACCTGCTTTGCCTTTTACTATTATTACTCCCCCTCTCAGATAACATCCTGAGTCGCTGCCAACGTTTCCGTCAACAACAATTTTTCCGCCTCGCATTCCTTCGGTGCTTCCACGGTAAGGAGAAGCTAAGTAATCACTTGCATCGCCGTGGATCTCAAGCAACCCCCCATTCATGGAGCTGCCTGTCCATCCTTCTGCGTTGCCGTTAACTGTGATTTTGCCACCAGCCATTTTTTCGCCAAGGTGCATTCCAGCATTTCCGTTGATTACGATTTCGCCAGTTTTCATAAATTGACCTACTCGTCGAATTTTGCTTACGTCGCCGTTTATGACTATAGAAGGTGTCTCAACAGGGCTTTCTTCGATTTTAAAGAGATCGCCGAGCTTTTTCTCTCGATTTCCTTCCCAAACAGTCAAGGAAGCAATTTCAGTCATGGATTTTCCTTGGAAAACATCTGGGTTTATGCATTCGGCGTGAATTGGAAACTGGAAATTTTTGATAGGAGTTAGCACTATCATTTTACACGTTCGCCTTCACTGCTATTGGTTCGGGAACTTTGACGTAGTGATCAAATACTGGATAGTTTTCGTATTCAACCGTCCAATACTGTTTGAACTTGCGCTTCATTTCCTCATCCACCTCTAACTGTTTGGTGGTCTCCACATCAAGCCACATGGTTCTGCCGTTAATGACCTGCACGATTTCACCATCTCTAACCACAACTTTTCCGTCCTTGATTGTGTAGACAGCGCTTTCGAATGCTCTGCGGGATGTCTGATACTTCTTGGCTATATCAAGTTTTTCAGGGTTGATGTTATAGATGGCTATATCTGCGTCTGCGCCTACTCCCAAGTGACCTTTGCCTTTGAGCCCTAGAGCTTTGGCTTGTCCTGCTCTGGTGACTATGGCAAGTTCGTAAAGGCTTAGTTCACGGCTTATCGAAGGAAGCAAGCTTTTCCTCTGGGCTTTCTTGTGGCACTTCTTCAGGGTTGCCATGCGTGCTTTCTTGCTGGTGAGCCACGCGATGATTTTTGGATAATCGAAAAACGGCCCAGCATTTGGGTGGTCAGTGGTCATGAAAATTTTCCACGGGTCTTTCACTAGTAATGCAAGTTCAAGACCGATGGACCATTGTGTTGCGTTAACAGCACTTGTGCGTCTATAACGCATCGGTATAATACCGCCGCTTGTCTCAGTTTCAACATCACTATTAACCCATTTGTGTCCGCTGAGCTGATAAAGTGTAAATTCGAATGGACCGTCAGCCGTCATTGTTGTTGTGTCTGTAAAAATTATCTGGCCCATGTCAAGGGTCATGTGGCTGTGGTTGTTCATGTATTTAGAAATTTCTTCAGCAGCAGACCTAATGTTGCCCCAGTTGTCGCCACCGAAACTGCTGAACTGCACATGCGTTATGTGACCCACTGGTTTACCATCGGTGGCTAAACTTTCCAAAGCTTTCATGGTTTCTAAGGTTGTAATATAGTTGCCTGGAATTCCAAGGTTGTTAGTGTGAATATGAATCGTGTGGGGTAAATTCAGCATCTTGTTTACTTTTGCCAAACCGCAAACAATCTCGCGAGGTGTGATATTGAAGTTAGGAACAACATCATCTATTGAATAGACGTTCTTCCCAAAACCCCAAGATTCCAAGCCACCCGGGTTTACGATTTTTATGGCGTAACCTTTAGTGGTTTCCATCATCCACGCAACGTGTCGTGCGCAGCCCTCCAAGTCGCCTTTTTGGAGGTGTTCAAGAACGAACCACCAATCGCCGATTAGTGGAAAAGTCGCTTTGTCCAGAAGAGGTATATCATTCAATTCTTCGTGAGTGTGTTTAGCGCCGAGTGGAACCATAGAAGGATTCATGACTGTAGTGTAACCCATTTTGGAGTACCGATATCCAGTGACAAAAGTTGAGGGAACCGAATGGCCAACTCCTGAACGCGTCAAAACCGTTTTTCTCACAACGTCTTTAACATGGTCTTCAGGTCTAATCATGCGACCAGTATTAACTTCATGGCCTGCAACGTGAGTGTGTATGTCTACGCCACCAGGCATAACAATTAAGCCAGTGGCGTCTATCTTTTTTGCCTTCCGGGAATTGACGCTTTCAACAATTTTGCCGTTCTTTATGGCTATATCCATTTTTTCGCCATTAATGCCGTTTATTGGGTCAAACACGAAACCATTCTTTATGAGCATCGCAGACATTTATGCACCATCCGTTTTATTCTTCTTTTTTTGAGCTTTAATAATTCTTACTTCTGCAAGAATTTTCTTCAGAAGCTCCTCATCTGATATAACGCCTTTAGGAGGTTCAACTACCTTCTTCAACGGCAACGGCACGCTGTCCATGCGATAAGCTGTACCTTCAACTTCTATTCCAACAAATGCTGATGGAAAAATCACATCACCAAGCATTGCCGTCGGGTTCATGTGTGGATCAATAACTATCAATGGGTGCTTCACCAAATGCTCGATCGCCCTTTTCGGGAAAGTGGCAGCTGGGTCAGAGGCGATTATCAAGGCTGCGTCTGACTCGCCCCTTAGGAGGACATCCATAGAGGTTGTTTCGCCAGGGTTATAGCGCGGATAACCCAATGAAAAGTCAATCCCAAACGAATAGCCACTTTGCCAAGCGAAAACGATGTTGGCACCGGTGACGTTAAAATGTCCTCTCATAGGCATGATCACGAACTTTGTACGCAGGTTCAGGTCACGTACTAAAGATATTGCCACTTCGATGTTACGGAATTTGCCAGCAGACTGAGTTAGACCCATGCCGAAGAAGACAACGCCGAATTTGCAGTTTATAAGTGTGTCAACAACTTCTCTTAGGTACTCCATTGGAACTCCTGCTACTTGGTCAACGTCTAAGTCTTCATCTTTAACCATTGCTCTCATTGCCTGCATTAACTCGTAATCTTTGTTAGGCTTAACCTGAATGAAATAGTCAGCTATCTCAGCGGTCATGCTCTTTCTAACATCGACTACTATGAGTTTGCGCCCTTCCCTCTGCAAGGTTTCTGGAGGCTTATTGAAAAAAACTGATTCTGTAATGGCAGTATCATGTTTTTTCTTCGTAACTCTTTGCGCGCTTAACAACTTCTTTCTGCCTGCGGCAGCTTTGACTTTATTTAGGTAAGACTTCCATTCGCTGTCTTCAAATCTGCCTTCCGTGAAGCTGGTGTACCTTTCAAGGTGTCTTGGGTGTGCGCTCCACGGATCACAACCCCAGTAAATAATCAAGTCTGCGCGGTGTCTAATCTGCCCCAACGTTGATGTGGGAATCCCTGCTTCTTGAGTACCCATTAGAGAGGGTCCGTGGCAGACAACTGCTGTGTTGTCAAGGACGCCTCCGACTTCTTCAGCTAGTTCTACGCCTACACGTTGGGCTTCACTGTTTGTAGAACTCCAACCGTACAATATTGGGTAGTTTGCGTTGGCTAGGATTTCTGCAGCTGTACGCACAGCCTTATCCATTGAAGTTGGAACAAGTTCACCGTTTTTTCTAATAAGAGGCTGACGAATTCTATGTTCACTTTTGTAACCCAAGTATTTGGCTTCACAGATTGCACAGCCATTCTTAACTTTAACAACTTCATTCTCAACAACAGTCACTTCTATATCGTCACACAAACAACCACAAATTGGACATGTCACCGCGTTAATCACTGACACCATTCTTCACCTCCCAAATTCTTTCTCAAGAAGTTCTTTCATGCTCAAAATAGGCTGGTCAGGGGCAGCTTCAACCTCTGCGGGTGTCCCTTTGAAGGAAGGCATACCTATGCTACTGGTTGCATTGCTAACTACAGAATTCGCCCATAGACCATAAGGAATGTAAATCAATCCGGGCATAGATCCGCGCGGATGCTTAACGGCTCTAAGAACAACTGAACCGTTTGGTGTAGTCACCAAAACCTTGGCGCCATTCTTAATTCCCAATTTTTTCATGTCTCCTCTATCCATGTAAACCATGGAACATGCTTCAAAATATTCATGTGAGGATTTACCGTATTCTTTGCCTACGCCCTGTTCAATTGTTCGACCTGTTAACAAAGTTACATGCAACTTTTGCTGCATCATATTGCCTGACCTTACCAATAGAAATTATTAGAGTTATATTTAAGACTAAGTTTAAAAAAAATGTAAAAATCAACATTGTCCAAGGAATTTATTAATTTTGAACAGATGCTTACTGATTAACTAAATTTAAAAAAGTTAAAACCTAATCCTTATAGACGCACACAAGCGCTTTTTTTTGCCAATTCAAGTTTTAATAAAATCTGAAACGCAAGGCACTTTCCCTTTTAACTTGAGTTCTTCAGTAGCTGGAAAAAACTTTCTTTTGATCTCTTGGCCAATTTTCCAATTATTTCTCGTCCTCATGTTTCAAATAGCATTTTTGCAAATGAACAAAAAAGCGCATCCGCATATTAACTTCACGATATATTAGATAGGTGAGCAAAAAGAAGCTTGAGTTAAATAGGCTAAAAAATAAAAAAGAAAAAGAATTGGATGTTTAGGCTAGCGCGCTCTGAATACCGAGAACTGGTCGGTAAGTCCATAGATAATGTTGTTGATCACATCAACATGGTCTGTAATATCTTGCAACGTAGTTCCTTTGTTTTCATTTACTATGTGAACATCTTCTTCATTAACAACGTCGTCATTGTTTATATCGCAGAATGGATCATACCATTGGCTTTGCTTAACTGCGTTGGCTACAATTGACACGTCAGTTCCATCAACAATTAAATCGTTGTTGACATCGCTATAAAGCGAATAGAACGAGCCACCTCGAATCAAGCGAAGGTCTTCTTCAGCTGCATCATTTCCTGTATCTTCATAATGTAGTGCAATTAGTACGTTGCCGTCAAAAGTGGCGGTCACGGTGATTTCCCAGACAGTAACAGCTGTTCCATCTGGAAAACTTAAAGAAAGTCCTTCAGCAATACCCCCTTCTATTGCGTTGAGGCTCAAGCTAGCTTCGGGACTTATGAAAACAGTCACGTCATCCTCGTCGGCGGGAATAGTTGCTTTTCCATCCTCGGAAAAGGAAACAGCTATTGTATGATCTGCAACTACATTGTAGAAGGGATAGCCATTTGAAAAACTGCTAACATACGCTCCGTCAACCACAATAGACGAAACGTGAAATCCTGTTTCAGCACTAAAAAGGAACGTTTGATCAGTTCCATGTGTCACCGGTACCTCACCATCCGGAATAATGGAACCTCCTTCACCGCTGGAAGCCGTTATTATATAGATTTTTTCCCTGAAAACTGCCGTTATTTCTGCATATTTTTGGTTTTTAAACTCCACTGGATTTTCAGTAGTTGCTAGGTAATCTCCTTTCCATTCAACAAATTCCCATCCTTCGGCTGCAACAGCTTCAAGCGTAACGTTGCCAGCACCTACCTTATGTTGTTCTTCTTCTTGATTAAAAGTGAAGACTTGACCAGATGATTTCTTGGTTGCATTTACGTAGTTGCCTTCGCCATTAACATATATTGTCAAATATTTGCCTATTCCTTGTTCTTCAGCTCGAACCAAAAATGTATTGGCCACACTGATTGACAAAACTAGTAATAATAGAACTCCTATTATCGATCTTCTCATAAAAACTCTCTTCATTTTCGCCTTCTCAGTTTTTTTATAACATCGTTATATTAATATATAAGTTTTATTCTGTTTGGCAAACTCTGCCTGTAAAAATGCACAAAATCGTTATCCTCGAGATTGCCTGATAAGAATCAATATGCAAAGATTCGAGCATAACTATTGTTCGATTCTATCTTTGGTGACGGATATTCCAGTTTCAAGGTATCTCTTGTTGTACATCTTTCTAATTCTCAAAATTTTCTTCAAACCCATTTGGTTTTCAATTTCAGAAATGTTGATGTGCCCATCAAAAAGACCTAAAATTGCATGTACCTCTTCAGTAGGGTGCATTTGCGGATTAACTACCGCCAACGTAGTAAAACCTCTTGATCTCAAATCCGAAAGTAATCCACTCAACCATTTTCTAGTTATTACAGCGTGGTGTTGAAGCAGAACATCCGAAACGATTTCGATGCAAGCTCGTTTGGGACCAATCTTTGAACGATCTATTTGACGAAAGGCTCTAACTAGCGAGATATCAATGTCTGTGAGGTTGTCTACTCCTTTGATTTTGTAAATGCTAGGTAAGCTCTCTATCATAGCATCTGCCCGGGGATTGCACAAAAACAAATAAAAACTGGATTGATATTCATGAACTAAAGATTTAACATTACCAACTTCCGTTGTTACAAAAAAAGTAGTCTCTTCATTCTTGAGACCAGTTTCGAGGAATTTCCTAATTATGAAATCCCTTTCATCATTTGAAGGAGAGGCAAGAATAACCGCGTATTCTTCAGGCAAGCCGCCCATCAGAAGATTATCGAGGTCTTTGTAACCGGTTGGAATTCGGCCTTCTAGAACGGCATCAGAAACGGTGAAAGCTGCAGGTTCGGTTGTGAATACTAGTTGCCGGCCAATTTCGTCTACGCATACAATTTTCGGCCTTACTTCAAAGTCCCCACTCTTGTAAGATCTTAGAATAAGGTTTATCTCCTCAGTTTTAAGAGGATCAAGTCGTTTACCCATTATATGCAACTGAAGATTCTCAAATGAAAAACCATCAGGTTTGCCAACTATTTGGAAACCTTCAGGAAGAATCTCCTCAATCCTCGCGAGTAAAACCGGTTCCTTGCCTACGTTGACTATCTGGAGCCCAAGATTAACATCTTCACCTGCGCAGATTTTTGCGGGTGGTAGAATCACTTTTGCTTGAATGTCAGCATGTTCAAATCTCTCCAAACCGACAGCCATTTCAAAATTCGGACTTATGGTTGTAAAACTTCCAGTTGCTGAAGTAACGGCTGGTGCATGAAAAACTTCACTCAGAGAAACCGCGAGTTCTTTTTCTTCTTTAACCTTTTGCAGTAGAAGCCTAACTTCATCTTTCTTTTCTTGATATTGAGCTTTTGCAAAGGAATCAGCAGAGATCCGGAGGACTTTTTCCGCCATTGAGAAGAGATGCGCCTCTTTTCCCAGATCTGTTTCCCGCTTAGCATTATGCATATAGACAAAAGCATCAAAAAGGTGTTGAGTTGCCTTTGTGTATTCTGAAAAGGATTCATAACCCGCCTTGAGATAATAGGTTGCTGCTGAATCCAGATATTTTTTAGTTTCCTCGTATATGTCCATGTTTCTTGTAATTTCGAATTCTGTACCAGCTTCAAGAGCCTTGCAGAAACTGCTGTGAGCTAAAGCCAAAAGACTCGATGCTTCATTCAAAGCATATTCGTTTGCCTTCTTGAAGAGTTCAGCAGCTTCCTCATACATTATTGGAGAACTCTTTGCTTCGGCCATTGTCATTTTCTGTCGAGCTTGACATAGATAAACAAGAGGTTTTGCTTCTTTCCCAATTTGATCAGAGTATTCGTGGGCTATCTTTTGGAAAAGGCTAACAGCATCTCCGTACTTCTCAGAACTACTTACATGTTTACCTTGCTTATCGAGTATCTTTGCCTCTTCAATTGCAATTCTGCCAAAACTGTAAATTTCTCGGGCGCCCGAAGCCTCAATGAGGTTCTTAACCAAATCCATCTCGTCTTTTCTATCTATTTTTTGCAACTCAGTTTCAAGAGCTTCTTTGGATTTCCGAACAAACTTTATTGCGGACTCGAAAGACTTGATTGCCTTCGCAGGTTGCTCTCCATTGCTCAAACCCTCCGCCTGTTCAAGAAGCGACCATGCGTAAAAGTTTAAGGACAAATAATTCCATAATTTTGACTGTCCAAGTAAACTAGACCCTTTTTGGTAATGTCGCATAGCAACTTCATATTCACCATTTTTGTGGCTAAATTTTGCACTCTCAATCGCGCTCCATGCTTTCATGTAGTTTGAGTAGTCAATATAGAAATCTTCGAATTCCTCAATCTTTCGAGCTGCAACCTTATAGCCTGCAAAGGCTTTTCCAAAATTATCAGCAGCTTTTTCGTAATCACCAAGAAAATCCAAATCACTAGCAATTTTCCAATAAGACTCGGCAACCCTGCTTGGCAGGTCAACTTTCCTAAAATTCTCAGCAGCACTATTATAAATTTCGATAGCTCTAGCTAGATTTTCATTGCCTTCAGTCAGCAAGTAATTCTCTTTCAAAATCGATCCAAACTTGTCTTCATATCCCGCTACAGTCGCTACCATTGTGGGAACAGTTTGTGATCCAAGAGAAGTAATCCAGTTTTCGCAAAAAGGTATACCCTTTTCCATATCTGAGATCGCGGCTTTGAGAAGGGATCTCTTTTTTTCCTCGTTGACTTCAAACATAGACAAGTCTGCTTCTATTTGAGCTGCATAAACCAAGCCTAAACCATGAGTCCATAAATTAGACCTAAAGGCTTTCTGAACAATCGTAATGTACTCTTTTCTATAATTCAAAGCGATTTTAAGCAGTTCAGGTTTTTCATGAAGCCTCGGTTCAAGGTTTGAATAATAATGGTAAGCCTTGCTCAAAGAATGCAAGTTCGAGGCTATTCCATCAGAAACTCCTGAACGAACCGCGTGCTCTAATCCTTTTTCACCGATCCTCACCGCCTTTCTGGCAAACGCAAGCTTTTCTTTAGGAGTAATAGCAAATTCACGAGCCAAAGAGGAAAAGCTTTCCGGATAAACCAAATAGACTTCCGATATGGCTGAATCATGCCCAACATAGTTGAGACATTTTATAGAATTTTCGGAATAATGGATTATATCCTCATACATCTGCTTTTTTCTGTTTGGATTTGCTTCACTAGGAATCATCAAATCGGTAGTGAATGCAAGCAAATATGACGCAACTCCCTTGAGATAATTGTCTCTTAGGACTGAAGCTTGTTCCCACATTTGCTTGGCGCAACCTAGGGAAGATTCAAGATTTTCTGTAAAAAAGAGTGTCGCCAGAGCTCTGGCCCAAAAAGATTCAGATTTCACATAAGGGTTATTCACTTCTTGTGCCAGCTTGAAAGCTTTTTCGGAATATGCTAAGCATTTTTTTGAAGAATCCTTGCGTAAAGTTAGCTGTTCACCTATGTTTGCCAAATACCAATTGTGAAGGGTTGCCAGATATAGTGCCGCAACTAGATCTTCTTTTCTTCCCAGCTGTTCAAAAATTGAAATAGCAGTGTCAGCAAGGTTAATTCCTTCTTTAACAAAATCCATTTTTTCCTTTTCAACCGAAGCTAGATAGATGCGATCAAAAAGACATTGAGACAAAATATTACATACTTTGCCATAATCTATTTTATCACTTGCTTTCTCTAGCAAAGCAAGAGCCTCTCGTCCAAAGTCATAACAATTCTTTAGAAATTCATCTTTCTTTGCAGAATTAGATGCGATCCAAGACCGCATGTGCTCCGCTAAAGCCGAGCATTTGACGCTTTTCCATTTGCTTTCCAATTCAGAGTTTTTTCCAAAAAGCTCTGCAGCCTTCTTGTAAGCTTGCGTTGCTTTTGTTCTTAACTTCTTAAAGTCTTCCTGATCCATCGCTTGCCTTGAGGCAAGACCATAACAGAAACCTATTCTTTGCCACATTTGAGCCGATGATAAATCTGTGCTTTCTGCAGAACTGATTGTTTCTTCATAATTCTTTGCAGCTTCAAACCACTTGAATTCTATTTCGAACTGGCTGACATCCATGTAAAACCCTTGTTCAATACCATTTTTTTATTAATCCTATAGTGAAAGTCTAAAATAAATCATTTCTCAAAGAATGACATCTTTTGCTAATCCATCGTCTTGGCGTTCATTTTGAGATATTAAAGCAATAGAACTGATTAGAGCAAGATTACTGTTAAATTTTAACACGATTTATTTTCGCACCGTGGATTCAGAGGATTATTCTATCGGGACAAGTGTAGAGGTTAATACGGTTCCCCCGTACGAAACCAGCTAAAGTCAAATTTGAAGATTGAGCCATGACTATACCTGAAGAAAGCGCCGCTGCAAGGGAAGAGATAATTGGCAAACCCACCTTTGCTGCTTTGAAAGCTACGTCGCCTGAAATGCGTCCACTCAAAGCCAAGAAACACTCGTTGAAAGCGACATTATTAAGAGCGGCAATCCCAATTACCTTGTCCACGGCATTGTGCCTGCCAACGTCTTCAGCCAAAGCAATCAATTTGCCATCCGCCTTGTAGATAGCGGCAACATGTAAACCGCCAGTTAGCCTAAAACCTTTAGCCTTGAAGTTAAGCTGTTTAACGCTCTCAAATATCACCTGGGCTTTAACCGTCAGATTCGATTTAATTTTTGGAATTTTGCCAGTGAACTGATAAGGGGAGCCGCTTCCACAAGCTGAAGGAATGACACGTGCATGAAGTCTTGAAATCTTAATACGGTTTTCAATATTGACCTTTGGTTTTAGTTTCAAGTAGCAGGTGCTTTCAGTTTCTTTAAGAATAACCTCTTCGATTTCTTCTGTGGATTTTAATATTCCTTCAGAAAGAAAATGGCCAACCGCCAATTCTTTAAGGTCTATTGGTGAACATAGAATTGTCGCCCAAAACGTTTTGTTGACAAATAGGTAAAATGGCTTTTCTTCAGCAACATAGTCAATAGTCTCCTGAGACTTTCCTGCAGAAAGGTCAAGCTTGACTATATTTATTTGATGCACCATATTCAACACCTATCTTGTTCTTTGCCACCTAGATTAATTAATATTACACAGTCGACAAAGCGTCGACGGTTGTCCTTAATATAAAAAGTGGAAAATTTAAGGTAAATCAAATTAACTGGAAAAGAAACCATTAGTAATCTTGGGAAAAAATTGCTATAAAGGTATAGGGGCATGACTAAGCGGGCTGCAATAATACTTTCGGGAGGAAGAGCTAAAAGATTTCAGAAAACACGCGAAACGTGGCGAGACAAGGCTCTTGTTAAACTAATTGGGAAGCCCCTGCTAATTCACGTTGTCGAAAATGTCAACAAAGTTGTGGAAGAAATTATCATATGCGTAAATAACGAAAACAGAAAGATGCAGTATGCTGAAATTCTAAAAAAACATGGCGTAGCCAACACGAGATTAATTATCGATCAACCATGCAACCATTTAGGCGGACCTATCGTGGGTGTTCTAACAGGGCTATTGGCGTCCAACGCAGACTACTGCTTCACATTGCCCTCAGATATGCCACTTTTTCAGTCAAAAGTAATCGACCACATGTTTAACTTGGCAAAAAATACGCGCGTTGTCGTGCCAATGTGGCCAAACGGAAGACTAGAAACCTTAACCATGATTCTAAAAAAACCTGATGCGCTGGAAATCGCTAAAACACTCTGCATTCTAAAACGACCCCGCTCCGACGACATAATAAGAGGTGCCTTAAACATAATGCTTATTTCTATAGTCGGCGAAATTAGAAACGTCGACCCAGAACTGAAAAGCTTCATCAACATTAATTCTTACAAAGACCTAACTCGGTTACAACCCCGCCAAGCTCAAGGACCAATTGCCAAAAACCTGCGGATAGACTTGGGCGACTTGCCAATAACTAAACTGAAACGTCTTCAAAAGGCAGCAACACTTTTCAATCAAGGCAAATCTCTAGAATCATCGAAAGCCTTTTCGTCTTGCGCAACTCAACTAGAAAAAGACAACCATTGTTTTTGGGCAGCCATAAGCCGAGAAAACGAAGGCAAAAGCCTTCTAAGCTTTTCAGAACTCCCCAAGAAGCAAAAATTTGCAGCAGAAAAAATAGTGAAAGCAAAAGAAGCACTCTCAAAAGCAGCCAATACCTTTGAGTTGGAAGCGAAAATATACGACAATGTCAATGGAATTTTCCTAGCGGAACGAGCAAGGTCAAATAAAAAATGGTGTAAATCACTTGTGAACGACCTAAGAAGGCATAGTTATCTAGTATCGTTAAAGAATCGATAAAAATCTTGAATTGCACCATGGTCTACTAAGAACAGTGATGCATGCTGTTTATTAGAATCGAATTCAATAATTTTTCCGAGACGGAGAGTGTAACCGTACGGTTTTGATTATTGCGGCTGTTGGAAAAAGTGGATCAGGAAAGACTACTGCGCTCGAGTATTTGGTTTCAAATCTTGCTAGTGAAGGCTACAGAATCGGGGCGATAAAACATATTCACCATAAGGATTTCAAGGTGGACAAAAAAGGCACCAACACTTGGAGGTACACCACGGCAGGAGCGAAGGTAATTGCAGCTGTTTCAGCCAATGAAATAGTTGTGATAAAAAAAGCAGTTGTGGAATTGAACGACCTACAACAAGTAATTGGGTTGTTTGGGAATGAACAGCTGGATATTATAGTTGTAGAAGGATTTCGTAATCTCGTAGTAAAACGAAAAGATGTCTTGAAAATTGTCACTGCGAAAGATGCAAACAACCTAATGGAAACGCTGGAGGCAGCTGCTCAACCTATGATTGCAGTCACAGGTCTAATTGGAAAGCAAAAACCGAAATTTGAACTTGAAATACCCGTGATTAATATCCCCACAGAAGGAAAGCAGCTTCTTAAACTAGTGAAAGAACACCTTGAAGCTGAAGGGAACTAAGCCTCATTTAAGGTCTATATCCGCCGAGTGTGCATAAAGCCAAAGCCGCCGCAGTTAGGTCCGCGGTTGTTCCCGGATTAAGAATATTTCCCGACTCCCGTAAACGACTATCCAACTTTTTAATGCTTTTCTTACCTTCCGGGGTTTCCAAGCCGCCTAACTCCAAGATTTTCTTGGCTTCTATTGAGACTTCTCGTGCCTTTTCAACACTGACTTTTCGTGCAATAAATGTGTCCGGATGCTCGGAAAGGATTTTTAGAAAAGTTTGAATCACCGCCAAGCTTAATTCTCCACGTTTCAGCTGGGCTTTCATGTAAGGATATGCTAAATCGAAAGTTATTGCGTAATTGTTAACCCATTCTGAGCAAACGTTATCGTAGCCCGCGGCTATCTTGAAAACATCAAAAAGCGAAACACCATCCTCGAGAAGCCTCTTTTTAGACATAGGGTCCGTAACATCGAGGTCGGGAGCACCACCGAGACCGCTTGGCTTAACCAAATCTATGGCTTCATAAAGGTTATAAGAATCTTCACCTGTTGTTGATTCAACCGCCAACCGCAAGTTTTCTCTCAACCGAGAAAAATCAAAAACAAAGTTACCCCTGCATGGAGTCATCCCCGCTGCCACCGCGATAGGGACGAAAAGAATAATAGTGCCAAGCAGCGTGTTTCCACCCTTTTGCCAAACGTTAATCTCAGCAACGCATTCCTTTATAATTTGACCAATTCGAAGATCTTTTATGCCTAGCTTGTTTTCTGAAACTGCGATTCCTCTGAGTGCAGCCTCTTCAAAGAAAGAATTGGCAGCTACTGCTGAAGCCAAGAAATGTTCGATTCTTGTGCCTTCAAAGCCTGCGGTGGGCGTCACGTTTCCAGGCTTGGAAGAGATAACTTCAAGAAGCATTGCCAGTTCTAAACATTTTGCGATATGTTTTGCTTTTTCGCAGCTAGACATTGGATAGAGGACCTCTGATTTAAGGTAGGGTCGAAAAAAGGTTTATTAGCGTTTTGTAAAAAGCTACAAGCGCATAAGATGATTTTGATGCTGGCTCGAGAAGGAGAATTGATTAAGACCAAAAATCACGTAATTTTCGACGTTAAGGGCTTGGTCCATCCGCCAAATCGTGTTATAGCGTTTCCTAGGTACATTCCATACTATCAGAGCACACGCCGAGGGCAAGAGGAGTTGTATAGCAAGATTTACAGTTTCAGTGAAAGGTTCCAATTTCTTGAGCAAAACATGCCAGAGTTGATAGTTCATGACGCGATATTTGACGAGATCCTCTGCGAGGTTCCCATGGGGAGGATTGTGGAGCATTATGACCCGATTCGGAAACTCAAATCACTACGAAATTCGAAGATGCTAGGAAAGTTGGAGCAGAAGGTGGTGCACCTTGCGGAAGAGTTGAAGGAAGCATCGGGAATTCCTTGGAGCTCAATTGGGATTTCGGGTTCCGTTCTTGTTGGGCTACACACGCTGAAGTCTGACGTGGATCCAGTTATTTACGGCGTGGAAAACTGCCGCAAGACATACGAAGTTTTGAAAACATTGTTGAAGGATGATGCATCCCAGTTTAAACAGTATACTCAAAAGGAGTTAAAGAGGCTTTTCGATTTCCGTTCGAAAGATACAACAATGAGCTTCGAAGACTTCGTTCGGGTCGAATACCGCAAAGCCTTCCAAGGTATGTTTGAAGGAACTGACTACTTTATACGTTTCGTGAAAGACTGGGACCAAGTAAACGAGCACTACGGCGATGTCCGCTACAAGAACACTGGGCAAGCGAAAATTAAGGCCATAATCAGGGATGACTCCGAAGCGTTGTTTACACCTTGCATATATAGAATCGAAAATGCAACAGTTCTTGAAGGCGCAAAGCTAGAGCCAATTAAGGAGATAGTGTCCTTCCGCGGAAGGTTTTGTGAACAAGCCAGAAAAGACGAAGCAGTAACCGCGCAGGGAAAAGTCGAACTCGTAATTGACAAGCGAAAAAAGAAAGGGTATTATCGCGTTATTCTTGGGAATAGACCATCGGACTACATGATACTATCTTGATTCAGCTCAGCCACTTTTATAGCTTGCTCGTAGTAACGTGGACAGTATGTCAACGTAACTTGGTAAAAACCTACTTTAGGCGAAACCACTTCCTCCAAGTTGCCTTCAATGTAGACCACCTCATCCTTTTGCGCTTGCAACCTGAATTCTTCCATATAGGATAGCACGCGCACTGCATTAACTGCTTCTCTTGGACCTGTAAAGACGTCTAAGGGTTTTATAATGTACACAGACGGAATGAAGGGCGCGTCAGCATTGTCAACTACGCGCGCTTTGAGTTTCACCCAGCCCTTCTGCACAATTCGAGAATTAGGGTCATACTCTGAGTTGATTTCACTCCAATATTTCACGGGTTCAAACTCTACTTTGATGACTCTGCCGTTTCTATCGTCGGTAAATAGGCCGTAGATCTGTTTACGGCGTTGGTGCCATATGAACTCTTTGACTGTGATATTTTTGTATCTCCACTTTTTGCCTCGCATAACATCAGCGCTGGCAAATTCGTTTTTAAATTCTGAAACACCATCAGCATACAATGCCTCCAGAATTTCGCGTATTTTGGCGTTTTCTCTTCGCCCGTAAACTACCAGATCTAAGTCTGATAAATCTGGATTATGGAAACCGTGAAGCATTGAACCGAATACGCCGAAATTCTCCATAGACAACCTTGATTGCTGCAAAATCGTGTTTAGAACACGCTTCGTGGCGTCAACGAGCTTGTCTTTCGGTTCTGTTTCCATCAGTTCTAACAGTCGTTTTTCGGGTTTCCTAATTTCTGACTCTACGGGGTTTACTGCTATTACTTTTTGCCTAAGCATCTTGTGGAAAACAGTGTATTTAGGATATTTCTCGAAGACGAATTTTGCGCCTTCATCGTTGTAGAACTTATAAAAGTGTTGGTTGCCTCCCGTTCTTGGTGCTCTCGGATCATTTGACGTGAAAATGTTGGCTGATGCATATTCGGCGTCGCATATATACGCGGTGGAAGGATGAGAATACCCGAAGACGCGGAAGAGTAAGCCTTCGGGTGTGAGTATAGAATCGCGGTCTCTGAGGTTTAGATTGGCCAAATGTATTCATCCTCATAGGTGGCGGTTCCAATTACAACTTGGTAGTTGACAGCACTGGTTTTAATTTCTTCAACGCGTTCAAGTTGCCCTGCGACCTTCATTTCGCTATCTTGGCGGGCGACATTTCGGTAGCAACCTATGTTGGAGATTACACGGTCTGGAATCTTATCAAGCATTAGCTCTGAGCTGGTGTCTAATGGTTTGTAATTGGCTATTTTGTAGGTGGCTGGACGAAATATGGCTTCGGTGTCGTCGCTTACAGTGCACAGAAATCGCACATGATCAATAGATGAAAAACGAGCCATCCCATACCAAGTTTTGATCTCCTTAGGCTTACGGGTGGCGTTATACATGAAGATTTTGCCTTTGTATCGACCTTGAAATTTCCTCGCTGCATTTAACCGGTTGCTGATTATGTAGCTAAGTTTGCCGGCGTTAACGAGACGCGCTATAGTTGCTTCTACAAGACGGAAGTTTTTTGAACCATACACCACGAAATCTATGTCAGACACAGGCGAATGCATATTCAAAGCTATGGACCCATGAATTCCGAAGTCGTCTAAATCGACACTTGACTCCTCGGAAAGCATCTTTATGAGTTCCAGAGCCAGTTTTTGCAAGCTATCATGCTTCTTCATTTCACTCAAATTAGCTAAACGCTCACTAGGAACAAAAACGCTATCAATCAAATTCAGTGGAGCAGATATTAGCTCCTTATTTCGCAGGTAACAGTAATACAGGTAGTCAGGAAAATTTTGTCTGAAAACCTCAATAAACGTCTTATAATTCTGTGCAGTGTAAAGTTTCTCTGCACGAAAGAGCTTGGTGCAGCCATAGTTCCATGTTCTTTTCAGCATTTGAACATTGAACAGAGCTTTGAGTTTTGCTGGGATATATTTGAGAAACGCAAAAACTCTGTCTTCGGGGTGCTCATACCCGAAAGTATTGAAAATGAAACCGTCTTCAGTAACAAATGTGTCTCCGTCTGCAGGAACCCATTGAGTCATAGCCGAATTAATACACCGCGAAAAGAATTAATCTGAAGACTAAAAAAGCTATGCATTCCAAAGCCGGGTTTTTGGTATGTTGCAAAAATTGGTAAGGTAGAGGCTCATATAACGCACCATTAGATTAAATGAAGTTTATAGATATTGCTTCAATCTAAAGCCATAATTCTTAAATGTAGGAGTAACAACACCTTAACGAAGGGTTACTATTGAGTGTAAAATTACATCCCTATGTAGTTTTTCTTCCCACCGAGCAGAAAGATAAGATCTTAAGCGCAATTTTCGGCTCTAAAGCCGGTGTTGACACCCTAAGATTCTCGCTTAAACAAGGAATCTCAAAAAAAATTTATCAAAAAGATCTTGTCAAAAGGTTGAATTACTCAAACAAAACAATAATTGAAAACCTTAAAACCCTCACAAAACTTGGAGTTCTAACCGAGTGGATGGAAAAAAACGAGAAAGAAAAAAGGACAATCTGGGTCAAAGCCTACCAGCTCACCGACCTTGGCAGATGGTTCGCGTTATTACTCGCCGAAGAAAAAGAGCTAACAGAACGCGAAAAATCGGAAATATTACAAAGCCTATTCCGAACCTACATTAAACTGACTAAAGATCTAGCTGGAGAACTAAAAATCGATAAAGAAGCTTTAAAAGAAATCTTCCAAGAAGAAATGATTTAGCTGCATCACACCCAAGAAAAGCGCCCGAATGTTGGATTATGGGGCTTGGAGATAATTTGAGGGGGAGAAGGGAGAGCGTGCTAAAAAGAGTTTTCCCCAAGCCTTTCCACCCAACTCTGTCTTCAGTCTTGCGTTTTTCCCTCCTTGCTACAAAGCTTTGAAAGCTTCAAACCATCTGTTGTATAATGATAACATGTCCAACGAAACGCTTGGCTTTCTTTCTTCTAGTATCTGTCTGAAATCACCCATCGATATTGATCTAGGCTTGGCTTCTTTGTCCATAGCTTTCCCGGACTCAAAGAATTCGCCAATAAGCTTCAGCTGGGCTGATTGGCACACGTCCCTAATATCGCTTCCCGAAAAGCCTTCAGAAAGTCTAGCGAGCTCATGCAAGTCTACATCGGGGTTAATCGCGAGATTAGTCGTGTAGAGCTTAAGCATCATTAACCTTGTATGATGATCAGGCAGCGGAACAAGAATCCTCTTCTGGAACCGTCGAATAAAAGGCCAATCCAAATCCCATGGTTTGTTCGTAGCACCGATGACGTAAACATGAAGTTTTTTGCCTTTGTCAACAATGCCGTCCATCTCTTTCAAAAACTGATTGCGCACACGAATTTCACCGCCAACCTCGTTCGAATGTGCTCCCATAAGCGAGTCTAATTCATCAACGAAAACAATTGCAGCTTTACCTTCATTTGAAGATTGCCTGGCCGAACCAAAAAGTTTAGCAACATTCTTCTCAGCCTCACCCAACCACTTAGACATAATCGAAGCAGCATCTATTGAGTAGAAGTTAGCATTTATTTCGGTAGCAACTGCAGCAGCGAGCAAAGTTTTTCCACAACCAGGAGGACCAAAAAGCAGGATTCCTCTCGGCCAACCCAAAGGAAACAGGTCAGGCCTTTGCACAGGATAGACAATAGCCTCCTTAACAGCCTTTTTGGCTGTTTCCAAACCTACAACTTCTCCCCAGCTAACCTCAGGCTTTTCAGTTACAACAAGCTCCGTGCCTGGCTTTCCACTGCCCCCAGTGGCTACTTCACCACCATCTCCGCCATTATTAGATTCCATCTGCATTTCAACAGGTGAAACTGAACCTTGTAGAGCTTTGATCCGTTCCTGGTAGGCAATTGCTCTTTGAACATAAACTTTATTCAAGCCGTATTCTGGGTACAGTTGAACAAGCTGCAAGAGGCTTTCAATAGCCTTCTGATATAGAGTAATAGCTCTACCTTTAGCACCTTGCCTATCCAAACGCACAGCATCTAAAGCGTAATCTTTCGCGGCTTTTTCAAGTTCATCTGAAGCACTCATTTTATTTACACCAATTTATTCAGGAGATTTCAACTCGATTTTTATTTTCCCCTGAGTTCCTAAACTTTCGAGGGCTTTCTGAATTTCTTCATTCGAAGTGTTCAAAGCACTCGAACAACGGGTTAAATCAATTTCACCGTTACTCTTTTTAACGTATTCGAGAAGCATATCCTCAATTGAGGGTTTCTCAACCGTTAATGAAATTTCCTTAATTTCAGATTTTTTATAAGAAAAAGTGGTTTTTGAGGCATCCATATCGAAATCCACGCCGTTTTTTTCAGGATTGTTTCCAAAAATTTCTGAAGAGCTAGCTGAGAGAGCAACAAGCTCACGGATTGGAGCAGCTTTTTCTTCAATTCCAATAGCCGCAGGTGGTTCGGGAAGACTCTCTGACAGTTTCTGCTCAAGGAAACTTGAAACTTCATCCAATACTTCTTCCCCGGCAGCTGTCTTTTTGCCAACAGGTATCAAAGACTCATCAGCCGAGAGTCTAGTCGCGCATAGTGTTTCACGTATTGTCTCATTAACGTTGTTTAATTCACTGGAAACATCGGGTAAAACCCTGAACAAATCTGATGAAACGTTTTGAAGAAGTTTAAGAGCCGGCTTCAAGTCGATAACTATGTCACTAAGTTCCTTCAACGTCTCAAGCCGAAGAATGACGCGTTCTATGGCTAATTGTACACTATATAGAAACTTTAGTAGTTTTCTAACTTCACCGATTTCGTTAGCACACATGGCTGCTTTTTCTTTGTTGTTTCTCTTCAAAGCACCTGTGCAAGATTCAAAAAGTATACGGTCTCTCTCTTTTAATCTATAGCCAGCCTGCTCTAGCTTTTTTTGCTGAATTCTAAGAGTGTATATAGACTTTGATGCAACTTCACGTACCGGTGGAGGGTTTGACCGTGTTAAACCTCGTATATCTTTTTCCCTCCGCCCGTTACCCGCTTGTTAGACTATATTCCAGCCTTTCCGACTTCTTTAACGTAGACGACTACTGGAGGCTCCGGAAGTTCGGGCGCCTCTTCAGGAGTCTCATCTGGGATTTCTTTAGGTTCCTCTTCTATTGTTCCTTCACCATCTTCCGTAGGGGTTTCGTTAACTGTCTCTTCACTTACTTCTTCAGCCATCTCTTCACTTACTTCTTCAGCCATCTCTTC